>JAYWEL010000220.1:0-3278 GCA_043779285.1 Chitinophagaceae bacterium
CAGAAATCATTTCCATATACGATCATCAAAACAATAATTCGTTGAACGGCTGATTCGAATAATGCCAGAAACCCAAGCAGGATGCAGGATGCACGGAAGAATTTTTTATTGCTGAATAACAGTTCCCCAACAAAGCCCTGAAATAAAACGGCGATATAGGCTGCTGGCGGACTTTGTGGACTAAGCATTAATTTAAATACTGTTACAATGATTGTTGCTTTAATAATCGCTCCTTTTATCGGTACATGAAATGCAAGCTGACAGATTATGAGAACTGCGCAACTGCCAACCAGTAATCCGGAAACCGGAATTTTCATTCCATGAATAATTCCACCAATAAATGCTTCGCAAATTACCCATAAGGCAATGAGGCGGTAATAAATCAGTTTATTAATAACTGTTGGACTTTCCATCATACTAGCGGCAATTATATTAACTTTAATGCTTTAATATTTTAGCATTGATACGATTTATTTTAAACCAAAAAGAGATAACAACGGAACTGGCTCCGGGTTATTTATTACTTGATCTGATCAGGTATCAACAAAATCTCACAGGCACAAAGATAGGGTGCAGGGAGGGTGATTGTGGTGCATGTACTGTTTTAGTAGGTGTATTAAAAAATGAAGAATTGATTTATCAATCAGTTACTTCTTGTTTAATGCCTATTGGTAACGCAAACGGAAAGCATATTGTTAGCATCGAAGGCGTTAATACAGAAGGATTAAATTTTATTCAGCAGGCATTTACAGATGAGGCTGCAACACAATGCGGTTTCTGTACACCCGGTTTCATTGTTTCTTTGGCTGGATTTTGTTTGGATGAAAAAACATCCGGTTGTCAATCAGCCATTGATTCGGTCAATGGAAATATTTGTCGATGTACAGGTTACAAATCAATTGAAAAAGCCGCCGCAAAAGTAGCTTATAAAATGGATGCCCGGCAGGATGAAGATGCTATCAGTTATGCTGTTGCCAATAATATTTTGCCATCTTATTTCAAAGAAATAAAAAGCCGGTTGAAAGAACTAAATTCCGAAACGAATGGTCAGTTTGTTACAGGTGGTAAGGAAATAAAATTTCTTGCAGGAGGTACCGATTTATATGTGCAGCAACATGAAACTATGGTTTATGCCAGTGTTGATCTGCTATTTGACAAAGAAGAACTCAATGGAACTTCGCAAAAAGAAAACAAATGTTATCTGGGTGCTTGCGTAACAGTTGCTGATTTGATGGATTCTGTTATCCTGCAAAAACATTTTCCGAAATTGAGCCAATTTATGAAATTGGTTTCATCTACGCAGATTCGAAATATGGCAACCATAGCTGGAAACTTTGTCAATGCATCTCCAATTGGGGATATGACGATTTTCTTTTTGGCTTTGGATGCTCAATTAATATTGAATGATGGAAATTCCAGACGTGAAATTGCCTTGCGGGATTTGTATAAAGGGTATAAGACTTTAGCGAAAAGGGGAGATGAGTTTGTAGAAAAAATTTATTTTGAATTGCATGACAGCAATACGTTATTCAATTTTGAAAAAGTGAGTAAACGTACTCACTTAGATATTGCCAGTGTGAATTCTGCCATTACAATCCATGTAGATGGGAATAAAATTATTAATGCCCGGATTGCTGCCGGTGGTGTTGGGCCCATTCCTTTTTATTTAATTAATAGTTCAGCATTTTTAACCGGTAAAACAATCTCGGAAGAAATTATTTCGGAATTACTGGAAATTGTTCAATTGGAAATTTCTCCGATTAGTGATGCCCGTGGTACTGAATCTTACAAACGACTTTTATTGAATCAATTGATCAAAGCACATTTCATTCAATTGTTTCCAAAACTTTCAGTCGAAAATATACTATCCGTTTAGCATGAAAAATATCGATTCATATACCCATACAAGAGGCGAAAGCATTTACCTGGATGATATTCCGGTTTTGATTGGAACATTGTTTGCCGCCGTTTTTGATTCACCTGTAGCGCATGGAAGAATCACTAAACTGGACATTTCTGCAGCAGCAAAAATGCCTGGTGTAGTACGAATTTTTACTTATCAGGACATTCCAGGTAAAAATCAAATTGGTGGCATTGTGCCAGATGAACCATTGCTGGCAGAGGATATTGTTCATTTTGTTGGTATGCCTGTAGCATTGGTTATTGCTGAATCTGTAGAGATGGCTTATGCAGCTTTGCATCTAATCAAGATTGAAATTGATCCGCTCCCCATCATCACAGATCCGAGAGAGGCAAAGGAAAAAGGAGAACTGATAGTTCCTCCACGAACTTTTAAATTAGGTGATAGTGCAGCAGCTTGGGCTTCCTGTGATTATATTTTTGATGGCATTGCTGAAACTAACGGACAGGAACATTTATATATCGAAACGCAAGGAGCTTACAGTGTACAAACAGAAGACGGAGGCATAAAGGTTTATTCATCTACCCAAGGACCTACAGCTGTTCAAAGGCATATGGCAGATGTATTAGGCATTCCGATGCACTGCATTGAAGTGGATGTAACCCGCCTAGGTGGTGGATTTGGTGGCAAGGAAGATCAGGCAACTGCCTGGGCCATTTTTTGTGGATTAGCCACATTCATTTTAAAGAAACCGGTCAAGTATTCTTTGCATCGCATGGAGGATATGCGGATGACCGGTAAGAGAAATCCGTACAGTTCTGATTTTAAAATTGGTTTAAATAAAGAGTTGAAGATTATTGCTTATGAAGCAACTTTTTATCAAAATGCAGGAGCTGCAGCAGATCTTTCTCCGGCAGTTTTAGAACGAACTTTATTTCATTGCAATAATACTTATTTCATTCCTCATGTTACGGCTACTGCATACAGTTGTCGTACCAACCTGCCACCCAATACAGCTTTTCGCGGATTTGGCGGACCGCAGGGAATGTTTGTTATTGAAGCCGCCATTGTGAAAGCTGCAGAATCTTTGGGTATTTCTCCGACGCAAATTCAAGAAAAGAATTTGTTGAAAACAGGTGATGAATTTCCTTATGGTCAAATAGCAGCCAGTGAAGCAATTGAATGTTGGACAAAGGCTAAGGAGATTTACGATTTGGAAAAAATAAAAAAAGATATTGAGACATTTAATGCAAGCAATAAAATTTTTAAGAAAGGAATTTCTTTTATGCCTATTTGTTTTGGAATTTCTTTTACCAAAACATTAATGAACCAGGCAAGAGCATTGGTACATGTATATACCGACGGTAGTGTCGGTGTTAGCACAGGTGCTGTAGAGATGGGACAGGGAGTTAATACA
>JAYWEL010000221.1:0-18200 GCA_043779285.1 Chitinophagaceae bacterium
ACGCCAAAACTGCTTGTATGACTGCTTGTCCTACCGAAGCTATTGTATTTGGTAATGCACATGATTATGAAAGTAAGGTCAGCAAAATGCGTACGGATAATACATCCCGTTTGTTTTATGTAATTGAACAAATTCACACTTTACCAAACATAAGCTATCTGGCAAAAATTCGTAATACGGATGATGTGGAAGAAAAAGAAGGTAGTCATGCTGCTGAAACAGGCGATAAGAAAACAGAGGCAACGCATTAATGAATTGCCTGAGCAATTAGAAAAGGGCTTGAATACTTGGAGTCTGTTAAAGGACTACAAGAGAAAATATATAAAATAAAATGAGCTTGGGCATGAGCTTTAAGCAAAAAGCGTAAACAATATGGGATTACTCAGATACGAATCACAGGTCAGACCGCCACTTGTTGTAGGAGAAAAATCTTATCACCAGGTAACGGAAGATATTTGCCGCCCGGTTGAAACAAAGCCATCCCGTTTGTGGTGGATCGGTTTCGGTATATCCGTTGCAATGCTTCTGTTTGGTGTATATTCTGTTTATCGTGAAGTTACTTATGGAGTTGGGCAGTGGAACCTGAACAAAACCATCGGATGGGGTTGGGATATTACCAATTTCGTTTGGTGGGTTGGTATAGGTCATGCCGGTACCCTGATCTCCGCCATCTTATTATTATTCCGCCAGGGATGGAGAACGGGTGTGAACAGAGCAGCAGAAGCGATGACCATTTTTGCGGTTATGTGTGCCGGTCAGTTCCCTATCTGGCATATGGGTCGGGTATGGATGGCTTTCTTTGTATTACCTTATCCCAATACCCGTGGACCATTATGGGTAAACTTTAACTCGCCACTTCTTTGGGATGTATTTGCAATTTCAACCTATTTCACCGTTTCTTTATTGTTCTGGTATTCCGGTTTATTACCCGATCTGGCTACGTTGAGAGATCGTGCAAAAGAAAAATGGGCAAAACTTTTTTATGGGGTCTCTGCATTTGGATGGACAGGATCTACCAAACACTGGCAACGTCACGAAGCACTTTCATTGGTATTGGCCGGGTTAAGTACACCGCTGGTATTATCGGTACATACCATTGTATCTTTTGACTTCGCAACTTCTGTAATTCCTGGTTGGCATACAACTATCTTCCCTCCATATTTTGTGGCAGGAGCTATCTTTTCTGGTTTTGCCATGGTGCAAACCTTATTGGTTATTACCCGTAAAGTATTGAGTTTAGAAGATTATATAACCATCGAACATATTGATGTAATGAACAAGGTTATTATTTTAACCGGTTCAATCGTTGGTATTGCATACCTGACCGAATTATTCATGGCATGGTACTCGGTGAACCCTTATGAGTGGTTCGCATTTAAAGAAAACCGGTTGAATTTATCCAGTCCATATGGATGGAGTTACTGGATCATGATGGGTTGTAACGTTTTATCTCCCCAGATTTTTTGGTTCCGCAAAATGAGAAGAAGCCTGTTAGTAACATTCTTCATGTCGATCTTAGTAAATGTAGGTATGTGGTTCGAACGTTTCGTAATTATCGTAACCTCTATTTACAGAGATTATCTTCCTTCTTCGTGGAGCACCTATTATGCGCCTACTATTTGGGAGGTTGGATTCTATATAGGAACATTTGGATTGTTCTTTACCTGTTATTTCTTGTTTGCAAAATACTTCCCGGTCATTGCTATTGCCGAGATCAAACATATTTTGAAAAGAAGTGGTACATCATATAAAGAGAACATGGGTGCAATTGAAAAGCAAACGACCGAAGAGTTTGCTAAAGAACATGCACACGACCATAATGCTTAAGATTCAATATGAATCTTTGAAAAATTGAAGAAGAACAGTTAACAAAATAAAAAGCCGATGTGATTAATCCGGCTAAAAGCTAAAAGATATGGCAATTAAAAAATTTGTTGTTGGATGTTTTGATGATGAAGCGGTATTATTTCCTGCAGTAAAAAATGTTCGTAAAGCAGGGTATAAAATACATGATGTGTATACGCCTTTCCCCATTCATGGTTTAGATCATGTCATGGGTTTACGGGATACCAGTATTCATACAGCCGGCTTTATTTATGGCATCTCCGGAATGGCTACTGCATTGGGTTTCATTACCTGGACATTGACAACCGACTGGCCTTTAAATTTTGGCGGTAAGCCTTTCTTTTCTTTACCTGCATGGATACCGGTAACTTTTGAATTGACCGTTTTATTTGCTGCGGTGGGTATGGTTTTAACTTTTTGCTATCTGTGTCAATTGGCACCTTTTGTTAAGAAAGATCATTTTAACCTTAGATCAACAGATGACACATTTGTAATGGCGATTGAGTGTACCGAAAAAACAAATGAAGCAGAAGCGGTTGCTTTTTTAGAAAGCGTTGGAGCAAAAGAAGTAGACATACAATTGAAAGAAACAGAATGGTGGTTTGGTAGATATGACAGAAATGAAAGAATATTTGATAAGCAAATTGCTGAAACCGTCAGTTAATAAAATTTAATACAGCATCGATGAAAAAAGTTTTTTTAATAGCAGGATTAATAACAACGACCATGGCGATGATGAGTTGTGGAGATAAAGTTCGACGTGACCCAGGTAAAGTGTATATGCCCGATATGGCTTATAGCCGTGCATATGAGACATATGCTTCCACGGAAAATCTGGATCAAAAGGGAATTCATTATAATGCATTGCCTGTAAATGGTACCGTTGCAAGAGGCGATATGCCTGCTTATTCATTACAAAATGATTCAGCCGGTTATGTAGCATCTGCATCAGTAAAAAATCCATTACCGGCTTTGAGCGTAGAAGACAATACAGAGGCTGTAAGATTATATCTGATAAACTGTGGTATTTGTCATGGTAAAAAATTGGATGGAAATGGTCCTTTATGGAATGATGGGAATGGCCCATATCCGGCAGCACCCAAAAATCTGTTAGCGGATGATATGAAGGCATTACCTGAAGGCACTATGTTTCATTCGGCAACTTATGGAAAAGGACAAATGGGTTCTTATGCTTCTCAGTTGTCAACAAAGCAGCGTTGGATGGTGATTCATTATATTAAATCAATGCAGGCTGGCAAAACAGTTTCGACAGACAGCCTTGCTGTAGTAAAATAATTTTTTGAAGATATTATAAACCGTAACTGATGACTTTACGACAAAAATTTGAGATTTCTAAGCGTTATAACCTGATCTCATTGGCATTAATGGCAGTTGGCATCTTGTCAATCATAGCTTTGTATTTAGCGTATGGTACAAGTACCGATACAAAAGAACAAGCAAGATTCTGGGCTAGTTTATTACAAAACGGGGTTTATTTTCTGTTAGTGGTCAATGCGGCCATGTTCTTTATGTGCATTACTACATTGGCATGGGGCGGATGGCAAATGTCATTTCGAAGAGTTACTGAAGCAGTTTCTGCATCAGTTCCGGTAATTGGATTGATTTGCGGTGTAATATTATTAGCCATTGTATTTGGCGATAACCATGAAATATATCATTGGACCGATGCCGAGCATGTAAAACATGATCCGATATTAACAGCAAAATCCGGGTTTTTAAGTAAAAGTTTTTTCACCATCTGGACTATCATCACACTCGTTTTGTGGTCTGGGCTGGGTTGGAAAATGAGACAACTTTCCCGTAGTATCGATGACAAGGCTTTGACAGTTGAAGAAGGTAAAAAATATATCTGGAAAAACACAGTATGGTCTGCGGCTTATTTGGCGTTTTTTGGTTTAACCGTTATGTCGTCTATCCCGTGGTTATGGGTCATGAGTATTGATGCACACTGGTATTCTACCATGTTTAGTTGGTACACGTTTGCCAGTTCATTTGTTGCGGGTGTAGCTTTAATAACATTGTTTGTCGTTTATCTGAAAAACAAAGGATATCTGGAATATACAACTGAAGAGCATTTACATGACCTGGGTAAATTTATGTTTGCCTTTTCCATCTTCTGGACCTACTTATGGTATTCTCAGTTTATGTTGATCTGGTATGCAAATATTCCGGAAGAGACGGTATATTTTGTTCCAAGAATGAGAGGCGCATACAAAGGCATTTTTTATATGAACCTGATTATCAATTTTGTTGCACCACTTTTATTATTAATGAAACGGGATTCAAAAAGAAATTATACAACGATTACGGTTTTGGCCATCGTTATTTTGTTTGGCCACTGGTTAGATTTTTTCATGATGGTTTTTCCGGCAATTTCCAGAGAGCAAGTACCGGTGATGTTATATGATTTTGGCATAGCCCTTGGATTTGTTGGTTTGATTATGTTCCTAACCGCTAGAGCATTGGCGAAGTCACCATTGATTGCTACAAACCATCCGTTTATAAAAGAAAGTATTATACATCATACATAAAGACCGGACCTGAGAAAAACATTTTTAAAATTATCAATAGCTAAAGCACATGTCTACTTTTTTCATCATAGCGATTTTGGTTCTTGGTTTTCTGATCACATTTCAGATTGCCAAGGCAAGTGAATATGTTTCGGTTTTACGTGGAGAAGAAAAAACCATAAAACAGAATAATCGCATTAATGCCTTTTTGTTATTGGGATTCCTGATTGTGGGAATGATTGGTGTTTATTATTGCAACGAAATATTGAAAGGAAGAATATTGGGTGAGTCGGCTTCTTTGCAGGGCGAAAAAATAGATACGATGCTGTATATAACCATTGCACTCACCGGAGTGGTTTTTGTCATTACACAAATTATCTTATTCTGGTTTGCATTTAAATATCAGCACTCTGATAAAAGAAAGGCATTTTACTATCCGCATAATAATAAATTAGAACTTATCTGGACCATTGTTCCGGCTATCGCATTAACCATTTTGGTTGGCTTTGGTTTGTTCTATTGGTTTCAAATTACCAGCGATGCACCGAAAAATGCAATGGTGGTAGAGGTTACGGGAAAGCAATTTAGTTGGGAGTTTCGTTATCCCGGTAAAGATGGAATTTTAGGTAAAAAATATTTTAAGAAAGTAAATGATGCAACAGGAAATCCGTTGGGTCAGTTATGGGAAGATGCGGCAAACCACGACGATATTTATACCACCCAGGAAGTGCATATTGTTGTTGGGAAACCCATACATCTAGTAATAAATGCAAAAGACGTTATTCATGATGTAGGATTGGTTCATTTTCGGATGAAGATGGACGCCGTTCCGGGAACACCGACCACGATGTGGTTTACGCCAAAGTTTACCACTAAGGAAATGAAAGAAAAACATGGCGAAGAGTTTGAATACGAAATTTCCTGCGATCAGATGTGTGGAAAAGGACATTACAGTATGAAAGGAATTGTAAAAGTAGAAACGCAACAGGAATTTGATCGTTGGTTGGCATCTAAGAAACCGCAGTACCTGGTTGCAAATCCAGATAAAGATCCTAGTACTAAAGTATTAGCTGAAGTACAAAAACAAGCGAAGTAAAAATTTGGATTTAGAACAAGGATGAACGAGTATAAACAATTACAAGATATCTGTTTAAAAAACGAATTATGAGTCACGATACACATCAACATACTGAAGGAATAGCTACTCAACATGTTCAACATGCAGAACATGGAGTACATCATCATAAAGAAAGCTTTGTAAGCAAATATATTTTCAGTCAGGATCACAAAACTATTGCGAAACAGTTTTTAATAACTGGAATTGTTTGGGCTATCATTGGTGGTTTATTCTCGGTACTATTTCGTTTACAACTAGGGTATCCCGATAAAACTTTTCCAATTCTTGAAACTGTATTTGGTCATTGGGGTAAAGGCGGGGTTATCAATCCGGAGTTTTATTATGCATTGATTACGATGCACGGAACCGTATTGGTTTTCTTTGTATTGACGGCCGGATTGAGCGGCACCTTTGCAAACTTTTTGATTCCATTGCAAATTGGTGCAAGAGATATGGCTTCTCCATTCATGAATATGTTGTCTTATTGGTTTTTCTTTTTAGCCAGTGTAGTGATGTTATCTTCCCTTTTTGTACAAACCGGCCCTGCAGCTGGTGGTTGGACTTCATATGTGCCTTTAAGTGCATTAGGACAAGCTTCGGAAGGATCAAAAATTGGAATGGATCTGTGGATCACCAGTATGGCATTATTTGTTGTGTCTTCATTACTTGGAGGACTTAACTATATCACTACCATTTTGAATATGCGTACTAAAGGGATGTCCATGACAAGATTGCCACTGACTATTTGGGCATTATTTTTCACAGCAACCTTAGGTGTATTATCATTCCCTGTATTGTTATCTGGTTTTATTCTATTATTATTTGACAGACACCTTGGATCCAGTTTTTATTTAAGTGATATTGTTGTAAACGGTCAGATACTTTCAAATGAGGGAGGAAGTGCCATTCTTTACCAACATTTATTCTGGTTCCTTGGTCACCCCGAAGTTTATATTATTCTTTTACCTGCTATGGGTATGGTATCCGAAATATTAAGTGTCAATTCACGTAAACCTATTTTTGGTTATATGGCCATGGTGGTATCTCTGTTTGCTATTACTATTCTGGCTTTCCTGGTATGGGCTCACCACATGTTTGTCACCGGATTGAATCCGTTTCTGGGAGGTGTGTTTGTATTATTAACTTTATTAATTGCCGTTCCGTCTGCAATTAAAGTATTTAACTGGTTGACGACTTTATGGAGAGGGAATATTCGTTTAACTCCAGCCATGCTTTTTGCAATAGGCTTTGTAAGTTTATTTATTTCCGGCGGATTAACCGGTATCTTTTTAGGAAACTCTACATTAGATATTCATTTGCATGATACCAAGTTTGTGGTTGCTCACTTCCATATTGTAATGGGTGTGGCTTCATTCTTCGGAATGTTTGCAGGAGTTTATCATTGGTTCCCTAAAATGTTCGGCCGCTATCTGAATAATACGTTGGGTTATTTCCATTTCTGGGTAACCATTATCGGGGCTTATCTTATTTTCTGGCCAATGCACTACGAAGGACTGGCTGGAGTTCCAAGACGTTACCTGGATGTAAGAGGATGGGCCACCTTCGATAAATTCCAGGTTTTGAATGAAATGATTACGATTGTTTCTATCATTGTATTTGCTGTACAGTTAATGTTTGTATTCAATATTTTTTATAGCATTTTTAAAGGCCGGAAGGTGACAAATCTAAATCCTTGGAATGCAAACACCTTAGAATGGACCACTCCACTAAGACCAGGGCATGGTAACTGGGTTGCTGAAATTCCGGAAGTGTATAGAGGAGCGTATGATTATGCAAAAGACGGAAGAGATTTTATTCCGCAAACAGAACCAATTGGACCAAATGAATCGGCAGATCATTAATTGATTTGTACAACATAAATAGTTATTTGAAAAAATGATACATAAAGTATCATTGAATAAATTAAAACATTTTCAGAAAGGATGAACAATCCAGCAACACAGTACGGTGAAAATAAATTGACAGGTTTAATAAAAGACTACCTGCAACTTATAAAACCATCGCTGACTATCATGGTTGTTTTTTCCAGTGTGATCTGCTATTTATTGGCGCCACATATTTTTTTCAATCTGAAAATGATTGTATTGCTCTTTGTAGGCGGGTTTTTAGTTACAGGCAGTGCCAACACTATTAATCAGGTAGTTGAAAAAGATACGGATGCATTAATGAAGAGAACCAGCAGCAGGCCCATTGCATCGCAACGCATGAGTGTAATACATGGCTGGGCTTTTGCCATCATAACTGGTATGCTCGGGGTATTTATCCTTGGATTCTTTTTCAACTGGTTAGCAGCCGGTTTGGCAGCATTCGGTTTGTTTCTGTATGCATTTATTTATACGCCCTTGAAAAAAATAAATTCAATGGCTGTATTGATGGGTGCTCTTCCCGGAGCATTACCTTGTTTGATTGGATGGGTGGCAGGAACGAATGAACTATCAACGGGTGGATGGGTTTTATTTGGCATGCAATTTATCTGGCAGTTCCCACATTTTTGGGCTATTGCCTGGGTTGCACACAAAGATTATTCTGCTGCCGGATTTAAATTATTGCCTAGTGAGGCAGGACCCACAAAGTTCACTGCTTTACAAACAATAGTTTATTCTGCACTGATGATACCCATCGGGTTAATGCCATTTTTTATTGGCATGAGCGGAATGGTTAGTTTAGGAATCGTATTTATTGCAAATTTATTCATGGTATTGCAAGCAGTCCGATTATATAAAGAGATGGATGTAAAAGCAGCGAGACGGGTAATGTTTAGCAGTTATATTTATTTACCCATCGTTTTCTTTGCTTTATTGGCCGATAAAATAGTAATGTAGAACAAAAATTATTTGTGATAGATATGGACATAACGATGATGAATCAAAAAAATAAAATACATCCACATAAGTTTTTAATGTGGATAGGGCTTGCAAGTATTGTAATGATGTTTGCCGGATTAACCAGTGCATATATTGTTAAAAGTCAGCAGGCAAGCTGGCAGGGGATTTTGATTCCGAAAAGTTTTTGGTATTCAACTGCAGTTATCTTATTAAGTAGTTTGACTTTGCAAATGGCGTTAAGATTTTTTAAGGACCGGGAGATGAACAAATACCGATTATTGATATCTGCAACAGTCATCCTGGGTTTAATATTTGTTGCGATGCAGTATTTCGGTTTTCAGGAATTGTGGGCAGGCGGCGTAACATTGCAGGGATCAGGAGCAGGACAGTTTTTGTATGTCATTGCCGGCTTGCATGGGTTGCATGTTTTGGGCGGCATCATTGCTTTATTGATCATTTTTATAAAAGCATTTTTCGGCAACCCAAAAACATATAGTTCGATACCGGTTGAAGTAACAGCCATGTATTGGCATTTTGTAGACATTTTATGGGTCTACTTATTGATATTTTTTGTGTGGATAGGTTAGGTAAACCGTAAACTGAAAATAAATTATTGAATAAATAAATTTTAAAATTAACACATGGCTACGACAGGAGCAGTTACACAAACGAAATGGTGGAATGGAGGCAGAAGCCCATTCAATGTGGAATACGGGAAATTGATGATGTGGTATTTTTTAATGAGTGATGCATTTACGTTCGGCGCATTTCTTATTTCGTATGGCACTATTCGGATGAGCCAGAATTTCTGGCCCGACCCAAATGCGGTTTTTAACGCATTCCCCGGAGCCGGTCATGCGAATTTGCCATTGGCATTCGTAAGTTTAATGACCTTTATCCTCATCATTAGTTCGGTTACCATGGTACTGGCTGTTCATGCCGGCCATCATAACGATAAAAAAGGGGTGGTGAAATGGCTTGTTTGGACGATTGTTGGCGGATTTGCATTCTTGAGTTGCCAGGCTTGGGAGTGGTGGCACTTATTAACCGGCGAACATGCAACCTTGGTGAACGGTCATATTGAAATGCTTGCTCAAACCACTACCGGTAACCCATGGGGAAGTTTAGCTGACCCTGCAGCCGTTAAAGAAGCTTTACAATTTTCTTCGCATGATACATTGATGAAGTTGGTGGCAGAACAAAATCATACCATGACAAATGCTCAGATTGCTGCATTGCCGCAAGACCAACTTTTGGGAATGATAAAAACATCTGAACTACATATTCGTGAAGCAGGACCAGTGGCTTTTGGTGGTTTCTTTTATGGTATTACCGGTTTTCACGGATTTCACGTTTTTTCTGGCGTTATCATAAACATAGTTATGTTGGTGATGGCACAAAAAGATGTATTTGCTAAAAGAGGACATTACCTGATGATTGAGAAAGCCGGACTGTACTGGCACTTCGTAGATCTGGTATGGGTATTTGTATTTCTTTGCTTTTATCTTATCTAATAAACTGAATTGAATTTAACTGAATATTCATTGAATTAATTATACTATGCAACATCCACAAACAGATTACCCGGAAGTAACTTTTCATCATGCGCCTCAGGATGCAGGAGATTTCAAAAAGAAAGTACGCAATACAACGATCCTTCTTTCTGTTATCACTGTCATTGAACTGGCTATTGGTTTAACAATCTATACGATCCATAAAGGCGCAGATCCTAGTACAACATTGGTATTGATGTTCAAGGGCATGGTTTGTATTCTGTCATTTGCTAAGGCTTATTATATTGTTTCTGTTTTTATGCACCTAGGTGAAGAAATCAGAAATATGATCATGACCATTGTAGTTCCATTAATGTTGTTTATTTGGTTTATTATGGCCTTTATGTGGGATGGTCATTCGTACAAGACCTTGCGTAATAAATATGATACACATTTTAAAGAAACAACAACGAAAGAGCATAAGCCACATTTGGAAACAGCACCTGCCGCTCATTAGGATGGCCAAACCTTTGTATAAAAATTTATTGATTAAGCCATCGCATAGCGGTGGCTTTTTTTAAAAAAATAATTTTGAATAAAAAAGCAGTTTATGCATTATTGCTAGCATTGGCACTTCCGTTGGGGAGTTATTTCTTCATGAAGTATTACAGTGATGCACATATCAAAGTACCACCTCATTATATTGCCGATTCGGTGGTAACAAAGACGGTTAATGGGAAAGAAATAAGCGAAACATTCTGGCATAAAATGCCCGACTATTCTTTTACCAATCAATTAGGCAATGAAGTTTCCTGGAAAGACATGGAAGGAAAAGTAGTGGTCGTGGATTTTTTCTTTACGCATTGCCCCACCATCTGTCCTTCACTGACTATGAATATGCGAAGACTGCAGGAGTCTATAAAAAATTCGATGAAGGTGGGTGATAAGGAACCCAATTTTTTGCAATTTATTTCTTTCAGTATCGACCCGGAAAGAGATTCAGTTGTTGAACTAAAAAAATGGGCAGACAGGTTCCAGGTTAATCCAAGTAATTGGTGGTTGCTGACCGGAGATAAGAAAAAGATCTACGACATGTCGTTGGAGCATATGAAAATCGGCATACAGGATGGCGAAAATGTGGATAGTAATTTCATACACACCGATCGATTTGTTTTAATTGATAAGGAACGGAATATCCGCGGGTATTATCATGGACTTGATACGGTTTCATTGGCAAAGCTTTCGGAAGACATTATTTTTCTTTCTCTGGAAAAAAATAAAAATTCCAAAAGTATATTTGAAGGCAAACTGGAAATGATAGCCATTGTATTTATTTTTTCCTTCCTTGCTTTAATGACCTTCCTGTATTTTATAAAAAAGAAAAATCAATAATATGTTGAAAGCAGTCTGGAGTAAAAATGATAAGCTGGCCAATACCCTCATTATTTCGTTTTCTGCCATCGTATTTATGGCCGTTGTATTATTGGGAAGAGTGCAGCTAAAAGTTGATCTGGGTTTTGATGTACATGTATTTGCAAAATTGAATGCCATCATTAATTCAACGGTTGCTATATTATTGCTGGCGGGATTGGTTTCTGTAAAAAATAAAAAATTCCTGTTACACAAACGGATCATGATAACGGCCATGATTTTGTCAGTACTTTTTCTGGTAAGTTATATTTGTCATCATGTGTTTTCCGGCGAAACAAAATTCGGTGGCGAAGGAACTGTTCAGTATGTCTATTATGCCATTTTAATTTCGCATATTTTTCTGGCAGCCATCATCCTTCCATTTATTTTATTTACAGCGTATAGGGCCATGGTGGGGGAATATGCAAAGCATAAAAAACTGGCTAAAATTACTTGGCCCATTTGGTTTTATGTAGCAGTAACCGGTGTGATTATTTATTTAATGATCAACCCTTATTATAGTTAAACAAGTTTATGAATAAAGCATCCGGTTTCAAAACAATGAATATTTTGCACAAAGCATTTTTGTTGGGGCAAATTATATTTTTTGCGCTGTCAATTTTTATTGTGTATTCAAAAATGATTGAACCACCGGCAAAAGAATTGAATAAACTATTTCAGTTAATGGTAATTATAGTGGCAGCTGGCGGGTATTTTTCTGGTGCAGCTATTTTTAAAAATAAGTTAGTACAGATTGGCGAAATGAAATCCTCAACAAAAGAAAAATTCGAAATCTACCGTGTGGCAAGTATTATTAAATGGTCTTTATTGGAAGGCCCATTTATATTTTCTATTATCGGTTTTGTTTTAACAGGCAACTATGCTTTTTTAGCTTTAGCTTTTGTGCTGATGCTATTATTTACAATAGAGTCTCCAACAGATATTAAAATAGCCATGCATCTGGGAATAAGTGAATCTGAATTGAAAGAATTATAAAACGGCCTCGACAACAATTTTCATTTTGCTTAAATACGTAATTAATATCCTGGCCTTGTCTCCTATGTTTAATTTCTTTGGCAGGTTAGCCGCAGTGGTAGCAAGTTTTGCCTGTATTTTTTCTCCAAACACATTCAGGTATATACCGTGTGGAGTAATTTTATAAACTGAAGCCTCCAGTATTTCCTTTTTTGTAAAAGCCTTTTCTGCCAGATAATATTCTGTAATGAATCGTTGGTTAAAAAGGGATGCGGTTAGTTTTTCTTTATTATCCAGGTTTTCCAACTCAAAAGTAACGGCTTGATTCAATTCGTTTTCGGAAGTTTTTACCTGCCAGGGAGATAAAACGGTTGGGAAAAAAAGGTAGCTGTCCATTTCCTTTACAAAATATTTGCCTTCAATATTTTTTAAATAACCCGTAAACTCATTTTCGGTTTTGGCTTTGTTCACAAGCACATCCAATGCATTATTGTACAGGTATTCAATATTTGTAGCAACCAGTTTATCTCCACGACCGGGTTTCCCCAACTCAAACCGAACGGTATCGCCAATATGATAAACATGCTTTTTCTTAGTTGTTTTTTTCGCTCCTTTTTGCAGCGGAATTTTTTCGTCAATATATCCGTTCAATGTTTTTTTCTTTCCATTTTGTTCATACTCAATGGCGATATATTTTTTCTCGTGGTTAACAAAAGAAACGCTGCCTGTGATAATTTTATCGGTCATAATAAAACTTGTAGTTGTAAAAATGAATGCGGTAATGAATGCATTTGTATAAAGTTACCTGATTTAATCAGATACCCATTTCTTCTGCCGGGTTCCAGAAATGTTTTTTAAAATCAACGATGCAATCTTTTTCAATCTTGATTTTTTCTTTTTCCAACAATTCCTGCATCCGGTCAGGTGTTTCGAAATGCATTTTACCAGAGAGCATTCCATTTCGGTTTACCACCCGGTGAGCAGGCACATTTGGTTTTATCCGATGTGCACCGTTCATGGCCCAGCCAACCATTCTGGCCGATTGCTTTGTACCTATAACGGCTGCTATAGCTCCGTAAGTGCTAACCCTGCCCTTGGGTATTTGCCTGACTATTGCATAAACCATTTCGAAAAAACTTTCATCCTTCAAGCCGGATGGTTTTACCAATTTAAGTTTTGCAACTGATTTTTTTTGTGCAGACATTTTTCAAATATACAATTCTCTATTCCTTTACTCAAGAGCCATTTTTTAATAAAAATCAGGAACAATAAAAAGGGCTTTAACCCCAATAACTATTTGGCTAAAGCCAAAACAAACAAAATATTTTATCACCGCTCTGAAGCCCGCCCGGATGAACTCAGTTCGGACGGGAGCGGTGCAATGGATGCATTTCAAAGTCTCATTCTTATATTACCATGTTCATCTATTGCCCCGTTCATCTATTGCCCCGTTCTTTAGAACGGGGGTAGAATAAGTAACAATAAAAGGGCTTTAGCCCTAATGTTTATTTGGCTAAAGCCAAAACAAACAAAAAGGATACATTTCAAGTAGATGTGATAATTAAAAATGCAGACAGTTAATCCTGTTCCTTTTTTGCATTCAGCAATTCAGTTCTTTTTGACTCGGGTACGTTCTCAAATTCATACGGACAATGCAGGCATCCGTTACCACAACAAGTTCCTTTCTCCAAATGATATGCTCTGGTAAAAACAAATAATCCATCTTCATTGATATGATAGTGGATTCCTTCTATGAGTTCATCTTTCTTCATCAAAAACATTTTGTTGTAAAACTTCATCCAGTAAAATATCCGGCATCACTGTTGGTAAAGAAAAACATAGATAATGTATGCGGTTACTTTGTGCAATATCCAGCGATTCGTAATGCGTTTTTATTTTTAACTCTTCCGGAATTTCTTTTTGGCTGTATGCATCATCAAAATCAATATGGGTTTTGCAACCATACATGTCAATAACCCTTTTTGTAAACAGATAAAGTACAGGGCTATCGGTTTTTAAATGAATGAAACCGCCTGGTTTTAAAATCTGCTGGTAGAGGCGCAAAAAACGTGGATGGGTCAATCGTTTTTTAGCTTTCGATTTACGCAATTGCGGATCGGGGAAAGTGATCCATATTTCATCCACTTCTCCGGGAGCAAAGTAGTCGTTTATTTTTTCAATCTGTGTTCGTACAAAAGCAACATTGCTCAGCTTGTTTTGGATGGCTTTACTGGCACCTACCCATATCCGGTTTCCTTTCAGGTCTATACCAATAAAATTCCTGTTTGGAAATAATGAAGAAAGGCCAATGCAGTACTCACCTTTACCACAAGCCAGTTCAAGGGTTATGCTATTTTTATTATTGAAAAATTCGCTCCAGTTGCCCTGCATATTGGTTGGATATTGCAACACATTTGGAAATGATTTAATGGCTTCAAAGCGGATTAATTTTTTATGGCCCATGGGCCGCAAAGTTAATCAAGTCAAGTTTAAATTTTACCCGAAAGATAATTTGGTTAAACTGGTACTATTGCCAGGCTGTAAAAAACATGGGTTAAAATGAGGCAGCTTGTAAGCTAACATTTCAAATACCCTGAGCATAGCCGAAAAGTTGGACTGTTTTATTTAAGTCAGGACAAAAATAATATATATTATTTGCCAGAAGTATACGAAATAGTATATTTACCGGGTATATATACTCGGTATTCTAATTTTTAACGATTCCCCTTTTATTTATTGTTCAAAATCAAGGTTTAATAGTTGCATATTAAATCATTAACTAAACTGCACTCTATGTTGAAATTTTACTCTTTTTTATTTTTGATTTTTATTGGAATTAACTCGTTTGGGGCAGTAATTACTCTTAAAAATCAAAGTCCATGTAACGTTAGCGGGACTGGATGTGATTGGAATACTGCTACTAATTGGGATTTGAACAGAGTTCCTCAAAATGGCGATATTATAGTTATTCCTTCTGGTTATAGAGTGAATGTTAGTTCAAATATTGGTGCACCAGGTGCAGGTGCAATACAAAATGTTGTTTTAAGAATTTTTGGATCCCTTTTTCTAGCTAATGGTTCTAAAATGTATTTTGATGCAAATTCATATATTGTTGCAGCAACAGGTTCTTCCGAGGTTTTACAAAACGGGGGATCTGTTATCAATATTGGTGGGATAGAAATTACTGGGGGAGCCACTTTTAACGGTCCTTTTATACATAATAGTACTAGTTTTAATACATCTCCAACATCTCAACAAATGTCTGCGGCACTTCCCGTAAAGCTTACCTCTTTCTCAGCTTCTACTTCAAATGCTGTAGTCAATATAAAGTGGGAAACTGCGCAGGAAAACAATAATAAGGAGTTTGAATTACAGCGTTCTGCCAACGGAAAAGACTGGGCTACAATTGCGATAGTTGCAGGAAAGGGTACAACCCAGTTGGTTTCAAATTATGCACATACAGACAGGGCGCCACTTAGTGGTATATCCTTATACCGCTTGAAGCAGATAGACTATGACGGAAAAAATGAGATCAGCCAGGTGGTGGCTGTAAAGATTGGTAATAAAGGAGTTTTATCATTTGATATATTGCCCAATATGGTGGTTAATAATTTTAAAGTAGTCGCATCGGATGATTTACGGTCTGCAGAAATCAGAATCTATAATACGGTTGGTAACAGAATGAATGTGCAGATGAGTAAGAATGGCAATGAAGCCAATGTAGATGCCAGCAACCTGTCATCCGGTCAATATATCATCAAAATACAAAACGGAACAGAAACCTTGACAAAGCGTTTTGTGGTAAATAAATAATATTAAAGATTTTTATATCAAAAAGGCTGTCTCTTAAGTAGGCAGCCTTTTTTTATTTCAAAAATTAAAAGAATTTAATACACTTCAAAAAGAAATTGATGAAGAGCTAATAAATAATCGGTTTAAATCTGATTAAAGAAGCAATGATAAAAGATTGCAGGTAGTATGAGTAAGCTTTTTTGTTCGGATAATATACCCTAAAAGGTATAATTAACTTATTAATGTCAATAATATACCCGATATGATATAAGTCGAATTATTTTAGCTATATTACACCCGAAAAGGTATAAAAAATGACTCTAAGTGAATTTATAAAACAAAAAAGAGCACTGGCTAAGCTTACCCAGCCGGAACTGGCCGAAAAAGCTGGAGTAGGGCTACGGTTTGTCCGGGATATGGAACAAGGTAAAGAAACACTACGGTTGGACAAGGTAAACCAGGTATTGCAATTGTTTGGCCATGAAATGGGACCTGTTGAGATAAAGAGAAAGTAGTGTTAAGTACAGAGCAAGGAAAATTTAATTTGGCAGGTAGGGATGCAGCATTAAAGCCGAGCAAAAAACGAACATGAGAAAGGCCGAAATAAAAATACATGACAGCACCGCCGGCTGGCTTACCCAGGACGAGCATGGCTTTCATTTTGTGTATGATAAAGTCTACCTGAAAATGGATAAAGCAGAACCGATAAGCCTCACCCTTCCGTTGCAGGAAGCTGCCTATACCAGTAAAGTTTTATTTCCCTTTTTTGATGGATTAATACCAGAAGGTTGGTTATTAGATATTGCAGAAAGAAACTGGAAGCTCAACCCAAGAGATCGGATGGGATTATTATTGGCTTGCTGCAAAGACTGTATTGGTGCTGTAAGTGTTCATCCATTAAATGAAAATGAAGGATGAAAAAACGATGTTTATATTGTTATTTAACACTGGGGGCTGATGAAGTGGATTTTCATGCAGTATGCAGTAAAAAAATGTTTGGAACGCCGGTTCCACCTGAATTGCCTTATAGTGAAGATAAAATGGAAGAATTAGCTGAGCAGGTAATACAAAGCCAAACAACTGTTACCGGCGTTCAACCCAAATTATCGTTACACCTTGCACCTGCCGAAGAGCCGAACCAGCCAAAAAAATTTACAATAGTGGGTATGTGGGGTGGATATATATTAAAACCACCTTCACCACATTATCCACATATGCCGGAGGTTGAAGATGTAACCATGCAACTGGCAAGCATTGCCAAAATAAAAGTGGTGCCACATAGTTTAATCAGGCTTCAAACCGGAAACCTGGCCTATATCACCAAACGAATAGACCGGGTGAAGAAATCGAAACTGCACATGGAAGATATGTGTCAGCTTACAGAGAGATTGAGTGAGGATAAGTACCATGGCTCCTACGAGCAAATTGCTAAAGCCATTCAACAATATTCAAAAAACCCCGGCCTTGATGTGATAAACTTTTTTGAATTGCTGTTATTTTCTTTTTTAACGGGGAATACTGACATGCATTTAAAAAACTTCTCTTTAATCAATCAACCGGGCATTGGGCCGGTACTTTCTCCGGCGTATGACCTGTTGGCAACTGCATTGGTAAATCCGGCAGATAATGAAGACATGGCACTTACGTTAAACGGAATGAAAAAGAAAATAAAACGCAGCGACTTCGAAACAGCTTTCAATACACTGAAGTTAGATGTTAAGCAGCAAGAAAATATTTTTAATAAAATGGAACGGGTAATGCCTAAATGGGAAGAAATGATTGATAATAGTTTTCTGAATGATGATTGGAAGGAGATGTACAAGGCATTAATAAAAGAAAGGTTTAAAAGGCTCACATAAAAGTATTGCTATACAAGATAAGCTCACCATAAATAGCAAAGTACAGGCAATTTTAAAAAACTATTCCATCATTTGTGTATCCCAACCAGAATTGGAAAAAGTATTGTATGCATTATTTGCAGAGGTAAAAAAATAAGACAAATACAAGGCCATTAGTTAAGCTTACCTTGAGCTCTTTTTATGGGGTACCATTGAAAAGGGATATATACTAACTTGCTTTGATAATTCCGAATATAAAATTCAATAAAGATTTCATATCGTTTATCCTGTCGTTCAAGCTTTGGAAAAATGTTTCCACCGCATTTTCAAAGCAAGTATAGCTGGCATAATAT
>JAYWEL010000222.1:0-3263 GCA_043779285.1 Chitinophagaceae bacterium
CCCTCCAAGAAAACCAAAGTCGTTTCCAGACCACCATCGGTTAAAAATAAATCGGCAGACTCGTGTGGTAGATTTATTTTACTTTTTGTCATAGTGAAAATTTTTGATTGTGCCCAACGTCAGGTATTGCTTGCAGGTGGGATATTCATTGAACGTCCTGCCGGAACCGCTGCTTGATTTTGATTAAGTGTTGAAGTTAACAATTTTTTGCCGGGCTTTATTCTTTTCAGTATCACCGGATTTTCCATATAAGGCAATATTTTCCAAAAGGAACTGACTTAAGCCTCATCTCAAAAGAACGACTTCAGTATGTACAAGACGAACTTAATGAACGGCCAAGAAAAACACTTGATTACAGATCTCCTGATGAAGTGTTTAACGAAATAATTTTAAACAAAATCATTTAATCGAAGGAATTCCCCGGGGCTTGCCCCGGGGTGGGTTTTGTGAGTGGCTTCTTGGGTCCAGGGCTTGCCCTGGGGTTTGATACCATTCATTCCGTTTCCTTTTGATTACTAAAAACAAAAAAAACTATATTTGATAACAAGCGTTGCAATAAAACATTGATTCCTTTGGCGACAGTGCTTACTTCAATTTGATTGCAAGAAATTAACTTTGATAAATAAAAAAACGGGAACGCTGAAAACCGATTAGAGTAGGCCACATGAAATTTTGCTATTATGAGTACAAGTAATATCACCACTATTGACCCTTTAAATAAATCAGCTTTAAAGCGGTTTGTTTCATTGGAGCGAAAATTGATGAATAACTATCCGTATTACATTTCTGAAATAGATGATGATGTGACAAAGTTTCTGACCCGAAAGTCGCTGATGGCTAAAGAGATGGAATTTGGTTTGTTCGTTGTTTCAAAATCGGGAGAAGATGTAGGCCGTTGTGCTGCCATCATCAACAAAAAGTTTCAGGTCCAAAAGCAAGCCGGTGCCGGGTTTATCGGTTTTTTTGCCGCGGCAGAGGGTTGTGAACAGGAAATAGCAGAAATGATTCAGCAAGCCGAGAATTGGCTGAAGGAAAGAGGAGTGACTAAAATAATTGCACCAGCCAATGGTGGTGCCCCGAATAGCATGGGATTTATGGTAACAGGCTTTGATGAAGACCCGATGTTTCCCTTCCCCTGGACACCTCCGTATTACGGGGGGTATATTGAAAGTCTGAATTACCAGCCTACTTATCCGATGTGGTATTATGAAATTGATTTTACCAGCGAGAAATACAGAGAAGTAAAACAACGGTATGCAAACTATGATGCAGCAGTTATCAGACCCGTTTCAAAAAAGAACTGGGACAAGGACATAGAAACAGTAACCGATATGCTCAATGAGACCTTTGTACATGAGTGGGAGTTTACCAGGATGAGCCATGCTGAAATGAAAGAGTTTATGAGGCCAATGAAAGATGCCCTGTCTCCGCAACAAATACTGATTGCCGAAGTTGACGGTAAGCCTGCCGGGTTTTGCTTTGCAATGCCTGATCTGACTCCGCTTTTCCGCACTTTTAATGGAAGGATAGGTTTGGTAGCAATATTTAAGCTGCTGACCCGAGCCAAAAAATTTCAAAGAGCCGGCATTTTAGGAATCGGGGTAACCAACGAACACAGAGGGAAAGGTTTATCTAAAACAATAGCCATGAAGTTGTATGGCTTTCACGAAGAGTTGGGGTTGAAAAGTAGTTTATATTTTCCGGTGAATGAAAGCAATATGGACTCAAGGGGTTTTGCAGAATCTATTGGTGGAAAAGGCCGATTAATGTATCAGGTTTACGACAGAATTCTAAGTTGAGTAAAAAATAAATTATGGCCGTCAGTGGTGATAAAAATAGTATTAAGTCAGGAGTAGCACGAACGCATAACAAAAGTATTGCTGCAAGTGGGGCTGGACATTGAAGCAATCGGCTGCAACTCGCTATCAGCAACAGTTTGGGCTTGACGAATAAAGCCAAGCAAAAAATGTTAACTTCAACTTTTAAACAAAAATGAGCAGCAGTTCCGGGCGGGACGTTATAAAATATCCCACCTGCAGCAATACTTAACGTTATGCGTCACCCTATTTCAGGGCGAGACAGCCGCTCGATACTTTTCATCAGTTTTATATTAAGTAAGAAATATTCTTTAAAATAAAAGCTTCTCTGATTTCAATAAAAGAAAACATGAATAAAACACCATTTTCTAAGATTATCGCTGGCACCATGACCTGGGGAGTTTGGGGAAAAGACTGCAACAGTAAGCAGATGATTGAATTGATGAATTGTTGTTTAGAAAATAACATCACCACATTTGACCATGCAGATATTTATGGAGACTATACTACTGAAATGGCTTTTGGAAACGCTTTTAGCGAAAGCAAAATCGACAGAAACAAAATACAACTGATTTCTAAGTGTGGCATTCAAATGCAATCAGAAAACAGAAAAAACTCAATAAAACATTACGATTATTCCACGTCTTATATCATCTGGTCTGTTGAACAATCATTGAAAAACTTACAAACCGATTATTTAGATTTGCTTTTGTTGCATCGACCCAGTCCATTGATGAAAGCAGATGAAATTGCAGAAGCGATTGGAAAACTTAAACATGACGGGAAAATTATAGATTTTGGAGTTTCAAATTTTACCCCATTACAAACGGATTTAATTGAGACGAAAACCAAAATTAATTATAACCAAATTGAGTTTTCCATCACTCATTTTGAAGCAATGCTCAATGGAAGTTTAGACCATATGCAAACACATAAAATTATACCCATGTGTTGGTCTCCATTGGGAACTGTTTTTAAAAAAGAAAACGAACGGTCCCAACGTTTAAAAAAGATTACGACAAATTTTTCTTTAAAATACAACGTTACTGCCGATGTCATACTTCTTGCATGGATTTTAAAACATCCATCAGGAATTTTACCTGTTTGTGGTACAGCAGACCAATCCAGAATCGCCAACTTAATGAAAGCAACGACTGTTGAGATGGAATTGCAGGATTGGTTTGCTCTTTGGTCGGAAAGTTCTGGTGTTCCAGTTCCATAATTTTTTTGACATGTTATATAGATTTTTTTTTTGCGAACATCATTTCTATTTGGGAAATTTTTGAAATTCTTTAGAATTTTTCGTTGCTCATTGTCAATTTTATGTTCAACAAAAAACACCTGCCACCAACATTAAGAACAATAGCCGAAAGCCCCCATAAAAAAGCCCCGCATTAAAAGCAATTAATGGGGGCTTTTGGTTATTGTTTGTTGACCGACACCTGG
>JAYWEL010000223.1:0-7710 GCA_043779285.1 Chitinophagaceae bacterium
TTGAAAGGAAAAAAAGTATTGTTGGTGAATACAGCCAGTGCCTGCGGGTATACCGAACAATATGATGACTTACAAAAACTGCACGAAGAGTTTAAGGGCCAATTAGTCATCATCGGATTTCCGGCTAATGATTTTAAGAAACAGGAGACGGGATCGGATGAAGAAATTGCAGCATTCTGCCGGTTGAATTTCGGAGTTACATTTCCTTTAATGAAAAAGAGTTCTGTCATCCGGGGAGCTGATCAGAACAATGTTTTTCATTGGTTGTCCGATTCATCATTGAATGGATGGAATTATAAACAACCTTCCTGGAATTTTTGTAAATACCTGGTGAATGAAGAAGGGGTACTCACCAATTTCTTTTCTACTTCGGTACCACCATTCAGTGATGAAGTTATTGCTGCAATAAAAAAATAATATAATTTCTGAGGCAGGCTGTGGTTATCCACAACTGTATGCCATAGCATCCATACTTATTTTTCTTTTTTCAAACTGATAACCGGAATAAGTTTTTACTATTTCATCCAAGATCGAATCGATTTCCTCCACTCCCATGATAGTTACCAACTTTAAACGGTATTCTTTAATGTTGGGTATGCCTTTCAGGTAATTGGTGTAGTGTCTGCGCATTTCATTGATGCCCGGTACCAAACCTTTCCACTCCACCGAACGATGAAGATGCAAACGAATGACTTCAATTCGTTGTTCTATTGTAGGAGGATCGAGATGTTCGCCGGTTTGTAAAAAGTGTTTTATTTCTTTAAAAATCCAGGGATAACCAATAGCGGCACGGCCAATCATGATTCCGTCCACTCCATATCGATTTTTATATTCCAGGGTTTTTTCAGGCGTATCAATATCGCCATTTCCAAAAATGGGAATCTTAATCCGCGGGTTGTTTTTTACTTTGGCTATCAATGTCCAGTCTGCTTCACCTTTGTATAATTGTGCCCTTGTTCTACCATGAATGGATAATGCTTTTATACCGGCGTCTTGTAACCGTTCAGCTACTTCTTCGATATTCTTACTGTTTTCATCCCAGCCCAATCTTGTTTTTACTGTTACCGGCAATGACGTAGATCTCACAACAGCAGTAGTTAGTTTAATCATCATATCAACATCTTTCAGCACAGCCGCACCGGCTCCTTTCGATACCACTTTTTTTACGGGGCAGCCAAAATTGATATCCACCAGATCGGGTTGTACTGCATCCACAATTCTTGCACTCATGGCCATGGCTTCTTCATCGCCACCAAAAATTTGGATGCCGATTGGTTTTTCATAATCGAATATGTCGAGTTTTTGTTTGCTTTTTATGGCATCCCGTATCAAACCTTCTGAAGAGATGAATTCGGTAAACATCAAATCGGCGCCGTTTGTTTTACATACCGCCCGAAATGGAGGATCACTAACGTCTTCCATAGGCGCCAGTAAAAGCGGAAAATCAGGGAGCAATATATTGTCTATTTTAACCATATTTGTTTGGGTAGTTTAACCAATAAACTTCAAAATCAACTTGCAATATTGAATGCCTATTTTTGAGCAGCAAATTTACAACCTAAAAACGGACTTCACAGTATGCATTCATATTTAAAAACAAGACCAGTATGGGTTCAGTTATTTTTATTGGTGGGATTGAGTTTCGGAATTTTCATGATCTTCAGTTTAATAGGCATCACGATATTAACCAAGATGACGGGTTTAAGTCTTACAGAAATCAGTAATACCTCCAATTGGAAAACGGAAGATTCGCGGTACATTGTTTTTGTTCGTGGCATGTTGCTGGTTCAGTTTCTGGGATTGTTTTGTATTCCTTCTTTGTTATTCAGTTATTTTTCGGACCCCAATCCCCGTGAATATATCGGGTTGAAAAAACCGGGGAAGCTTGCATATTATCTGGTTGCAGCTGCTATATTGATTTTTGCATTGCCTATAGTTGAATGGTTAGGAACAATCAATCGGAATATCCCGTTCCCTGAAACGATTAGTAACTGGATGAAACTGGGAGAAGATCAGGCTAACCAACAAATTCAATTCATGCTAACAAGGAAAGGCCTGCCAGATTTACTATTGAATCTTGTTTTTATTGCCGGCTTTGCGTCGATTGGTGAAGAACTTTTATTTAGAGGGATCATTCAACGACTGATCATTAAAGTTTCTAAAAACCCGATGACCGGGATTATTATTACTGCAATCGTTTTTTCGGCCATTCATTTTCAATTCTATGGTTTTTTCCCCAGATTTTTTTTGGGTGTTTTGTTAGGTATGATTTATTGGTATAGCGGTAGTTTATGGACAACGATACTTGCACACTTTATTTACGATGCATTTTGGATAGTAATGAGCTATTTCAATCCGGCTTTGATCATGGATGAAACATCAACAATGTTTACGGTAAACGGGTTTGTATTGCCTTTGCTGGTAAGTTTTACAGTTGTTGTTGCGTTGGTATGGTGGATGCAAAAAAAATCAGATGTGAGTTATGATAAAGTTTATGCCGGAGAAGATCCTGATAAAGATCATCCATCCGATTCAAACTAAATCTCTATTTTCATTGTTCAATGGCATTCAATCTACAAACATTTAAAACCCGGACTTTATCAGCCCTGATTTTTGCAGTGGTTATGATTTTCGGTTTGTTATGGAGCCACTGGACATTTTTTATTTTATTTACGGTCATTCATTTTGGGTGTTGGTTGGAATATCAGAAATTGATAGGATTAATTGATTCCGATTATGCTAAAATAACTCCATATCATAAATTCGGAGTGATGCTTGCAGGTTGCTGCATTTTACTTTATTTTACCAACGACGCCTATCACATCTACGGGTTCAGGTTGCATGAAATGGGCTGGTGGCTTGGCTTTGTATCCATATTCGCCCTGCCAATTCTTGAATTATTATTCAATAAAGAAATTCGTCCCAAAAACATAGGCTACTCATTTCTTGGATTGATATATATATCGCTGAGTTTTGGTTTAATGATTGATTTACGCAATGTTTATTTCAATCACTTAACATTGGGCGGATATGTAGATCTGGGATATATCATTCCGTTAGGGTTAATTTTTTCCATTTGGGCAAACGACAGTTTTGCTTACCTCGTTGGATCCTTTATCGGCCGAACGCCTTTTTCCAAAATATCGCCGAAGAAAACATGGGAGGGAACAATTGGCGGCATCATTCTTTGTGTTTTGTTAATGGCCTATCTGGGTTCTGCAGCCCGGTTCTTTACCTTGAAAGATTGGATAATCATCGCAACGATTGCTGCCGTTGCTGGTACGTTAGGTGATTTGTTGGAATCTAAATTGAAACGAATGGCCGGTGTAAAAGACAGTGGTTCTTTAATGCCCGGCCATGGAGGTTATTTAGATCGGTTCGATTCGCTGTTGATTGCCATTCCATTTACCTGGATATATGTTTATTTTTTTATGTAATAAACTAATACAGCTAATATCCCCAAAGCTGTTTACTTTTCGTATTTTTGACCCTCAATTTTTTTTGAATGACTATACATAAAGAAGGATATAAGAGTATTGCGATTGCTACATTGGGTTTTGTATTAATCAATCTGTGTTGCTTTTATTCGTTGAGTTTTGACATGCCGGTATTATGCTGGATTATTTTCTTTGCAACTTTAGGATTATTGATTTTTGTTATTTCTTTTTTCCGGATACCAGATCGTAAAATGACCGAAGGTGAATCTGCTGTAGTTTCTCCTTGCGATGGGAAAGTAGTGGTGATTGAAGAAGTAATGGCCGATGAATATTTTACCGACAAGCGATTACAAATCTCCGTATTTATGAGCCCTTTGAATGTACACGTAAACCGGAATCCGGTTTCCGGAGAAGTAATGTATAGTAAATATAATAAAGGAAAATACCTGGTTGCCTGGCATCCGAAGTCGTCAACCGAGAACGAAAGGCATTCGGTGGTTTATAAAACAAATGGTAAAGAGTTATTGGTAAAGCAAATAGCCGGTGCTGTTGCAAAGCGTATCGTTAATTACCTGCAACCCGGGCAGCATGTAAAGCAAAATGAGGAAATGGGATTCATTAAGTTTGGTTCAAGGGTTGACCTATTGCTTCCACTAGACACTAAGGTAAAAGTAAAGATTGGCGATGTGGTTCAGGGTGGCGTTACGGTATTAGGGGAAATTTAACAATCGAAAAGCTTGCAATTTGTATATTGTAAGATTATATTTGAATTCTAAATTTTAAAACAAATTTTATATGAAAAAAATAATGATGTTATCTGCTGCAGTTGTACTTGTTGGCGGTTTAGCTTTTGCCAATGCAAATGATGGTGGCGGTAAAAGAGGTAAAAAGAAAGCAAAGCAGGAGTGCAGCTCTGAAAAAAGTGCAGATAAAAAATCTTGCTGCGCAAAGAAAGAAGAAGTAAAAGCTTAATCTTAATTAAAAGTCCTCCAAAAGGGCTTTTTTCTTTTTATGGATGGGTTAGAAAATCTGCTTTAGTTCATCGAGTGAAAAAATAGTATAGGTTGGTTTTATTTCTGTAACCTCGTTGGTATGATTCACAAAAACTTGGTCGATACCTGCATTGATGGCCCCCATGATATCTGCTTCAATATTGTCTCCAATCATAATACTCTCCGTTAAGCTTGCAGCGGTTTTTGAAAAAGCATATTCAAATATTTCTTTATGCGGTTTCAGGCTGTTCGAAGCTTCAGAAGTTATTACCTCGGTGAAATATGCCGTTAGGCCGGAGTGACGGAGCTTTTCATGTTGAATTTTTTCAAAGCCGTTAGTAATCAAGTGTAGGGTATAATTTTTTTCTTTTAAATAATCCAGGGTTTCAAGAGTGTGTGGAAATAGTTGATTTTGGGTAGGCAGTATTTCCAGAAACTGTACACTCATTTCATTAGCCAGGTTTTCATCGGCAATTTTAAAATCAAGCAAGGCCATACTCATCCGTTTTAGTCTCAGGTCTGCTTGCTTGATAAATCCGTTACGATATCGTTCCCACAGCATTTCGTTATACCTGGAATAATTGGTATAAAATAAATCAAAGTCATCAATGCCTCTTTCACGCAGATTTTTTATTTCATAAAGTTCCAGCATACAAAATCTTGCATTGGTTTCAAAATCCCAGATAGTGTGGTCAAGATCAAAAAACAAGTGTTTATATTTGTCTTGGACCATAAGAGGATTGGCAGGCTTATTATTCATCATTGGTCCGCAATTTACAGAACTAATATTTTATAAATGAATCTCATGAATTTTTCTTACAATAAAAAAACGTTGAATGTAGTCATTACTGGCGCATCAAAAGGTATGGGAAAGGCTATGGCTATCCGGTTTGCAAAGGGCGGACATCATTTATTTCTTTGCGCAAGAGGGGAGATTGCATTGTATAAAACGCTGGAAGAATTGATGAATGAATTCCCGGACATAATAGTAAAAGCAAAGCCGTTTGATTTAAGTAATGCTGCCGCTGCAAAAGAATTTGCTGCATGGTGTTTGAGTCATGCAGTTCCGGATGTACTGATAAACAATGCAGGATCATTTGTGCCCGGAGCTGTGTTTAATGAGGAAGAAGGTTCGTTGGAAAAAATGATTGAAGGCAACCTAAGCAGTGCATATCATGTTAGCAGAGGAATACTACCGGCGATGCTGGAGAAAAAAACTGGCCGCATTATTAATATTTGTTCAACAGCTTCATTAAATGCGTATGCCAATGGTGGTTCATACAGTATTAGCAAAGCGGCCATGTTAAGTTTCAGTAAAAATTTACGGGAAGAAATGAAGCCTTATGGAATACAGGTTACAGCAGTAATGCCGGGAGCTACTTATACCGATTCATGGGCTGCAAGCGGTATAGAAGAAAATCGTTTTATGCCGGTTGAAGATATTGCTGAAATGATTTATTCAATTACACAATTATCTGATCGGACGGTAGTGGAAGAAATTATCATGCGGCCCCAATTAGGTGATATCTAATCTTATTCTGAAAATTTATATCCCACAGATCTGATGGAGTGAAAGTATTTAGGATTGCGGCTATCCGTTTCAAAATATTTTCTGAAGTTAAGAATAAAGTTATCAATCGTTCTGGTTGTAGGATATACATTATAACCCCAAACGGCCTGTAGTATTTTTTCCCGGGTAACTACATCATTTTTATTTTCAATCAGCAGTTTTAAAAGCATCACTTCTTTTTTACTGAGATTTATTTTTTCTCCTTTTTTATTGATAGCTATCTGTGCTTTAAAGTCTATGCTGTTTTTCCCGAATGAATAAGAATCACTGACTGTTTCTTTATCCTGAAGTTTCTTGTTTTTATCAATCAATTTCTGAACTCTTAATAAAAGTTCTTCCAGGTTAAAAGGTTTGGTCAGATAATCATCGGCTCCTTTCCTCAGTCCTGTTACACGGTCTACGCTGCTGTTTTTAGCACTTAAGATAAGAATTGGAACTTCGGTGTTCGATAGTCTAATGGTCTCGGTTACGCTGATACCGTCCATTTCCGGCAACATTACATCAAGGATAATCAGATCAAAATATTCTGACTGAAATGCTTTCAAAGCTTTTACCCCATCATATGCCGAAGTAACTTCATACCCCTCTAACTCGAGATTGAGCTTAAGTGCTTCATGCAAATTTTCTTCATCTTCAACCAGCAGGATGGAATATTTAGTTGTTGCTTGCATTTGATTGCGTAAAAGTTATGGCAAATTTACTGCCATTGGGTAAATTGTCTGTCACAATAATGTTTGCATGATGCCATAAAGCGATTCGCTGACAAAGATATAGACCTAATCCGGTTCCTTGAGTCTTCCTGGTAGTTTCACTTCCTATCCGGTAAAATTTTCCAAATATTTTACTCCGTTCATTTTCCGGAATGCCTGATCCTTCATCTATGATTGATAGGATTACTTTATTTTTCTCTTCTGCTAAAGTACAGGTTACCGGACTTTCTTTTGCTGAATACTTTAGTGCATTTTCCAATAAATTATTGATCAGCATTTCCAATAAAAATGAGTCACCGTTAATTTCAAGTTCCTCTTTTATTTCTTCATTAAAAATTCGTTCCGGGTAACGGTTCCTGAAGTCCGTAATCCGGTCTCTTGTCAGATCGGAAAAATTTAATTCTTCTGAAGAAGGTTTATATCCTTCGGCATCCAATTGTGCAGATACAAGAATATTATTGGTTAAAGTATTCAGGCGGGATGTTTCCTGTAAAGTCATCCGCAACAATTTATTTCTTTTTTCTGTATCCAGGTCATGTTTCAGTATGGTTTCCAGGTTCAGTTTTGCAACAGAGATTGGTGTTTTCAACTCATGTGTTACCGCCATCATGAAATTCTGTTGCTGATTATGAAAACGAATCTGGTTCCGTACAGAGCGATATACAAACACCGCACCGAGAATAATCAACAGTAAAAAGATAGTGCCTTCTCCAATAAATTTTGTGGAGTCTCTTCTTCTTACATTTTGCAAACGATTATATTCCTGTTGATACAGATCGGGATAAACAGTTTTATCAATCGACGCATCCAGCTGATTGATCCTGAATTCGAGCATCGTTTCACTTTGTTTTTCCAGCGAAACAAACCACCATAATAAAGCGGTTACGATATAAGCAAGCAAAACCCAGTAAACGATAATGGCTCTGCGTAATTTTATTTTGGTGGTAACAGACATGTATAACTTAATCTGTAATTCTTTTAGGTGATTAATTTGTTGAAGC
>JAYWEL010000224.1:0-18029 GCA_043779285.1 Chitinophagaceae bacterium
GCAACTCTTAATGCTATATAATTCCCGAAATTTTTACGAAAAAATGCATGGATAGCTGGTTTTAGCCTGTTAATTCTTGCTCGGGTATTTATATCTCCGAAATAATGAGCTACGCCAACGCCAATCCCAATTTCTCCTTCTTGCACAATCGAATTTTGCCCAACTACGTTGAACGCAAAAAATAGCGCAATAATTAATAAAAAATTCTTCATTATGATGAGCAATATTAAACCGTTAGCTCTAACGAATAAAACTAATTTTTCTTGTTTAATGAAATATTAATTTCTTTTATCGAGACCCCAATTTAATTTATTATGCAGGGTTTGAAGAAAATTATTTTCGTTCAAACGTACCAGGTTAAACATAAAAGATTCTTTTTTTACTGCCAATTGAATTTCTTTATTAACGATCTCTCTTCGGGAATCCAGGGCACAAATAATCTGATCGGATCGGCCAACAATCTCAAAAGAGATGATAATATCGTCGGGAACTATAATTGGACGAACATTTAAATTATGTGGAGCTACCGGAGTTATTACAAAGTTTTTTGAATCGGGGAAAACAATTGGTCCATTACAACTTAAAGAATACCCGGTTGAGCCGGTTGGTGTTGCTACTATCAAACCATCGGCCCAATATGATGTTAGATATTCTCCATTGAGAAAAGTATTAATTTTTATCATGGAATCAGTATCTCTTTTATGGATTGAAAACTCATTTAACCCATACGGCACATGGCCAAATAATGGCAAATCAGAATCCACATGAATCATACTTCGTTTATCGATGACGTAAGTTCGTTTTGCTAATGCAGAAACAGCCGTTGTCACTTCATCTCTACTGATGCTGGCCAAAAAACCTAACCGGCCGAAGTTAATTCCCAAAATAGGGATATTTTTTTCACGGATAAATGTGACATTATCCAAAAGCGTTCCATCTCCACCTAATGAAATAACAAAATCAATATCCTCTTTCAGGTCTTCCGAAAAAGAATATGTATTCATATTACCCGATAACTTTAGTTGATCTTTGATTTGTTCGTAAAAAGGTTGGAAAACAACAGACTCAATATTATTTCTGACCAGTTCATCAAAAAAAATCTGTAAATCTTCTTGCTGGCCTTCTTCCAATACCCGGCTGTATATAGCTACCTTCATTTTTAGAAATAAGTCTTGTTGTGTAAATATAATCCGTTTTGACCTAACGGATTGAAACTCCATTCCAACTTAATGATAAAGTCGTAAATGGTTACAATATCCAATCCAACGCCTCCGGAGTAAAGCATTTTATTATTCAGGTTATTAAATCCGGGATTGGGATTATGAACATAGCCGGCATTCGTAAAAACTTTACCATAAATCCGGAAAGGAATAAATGCTAAGCCATCAATTTTATTAGGCGGGATAGGGACTTTAAATTTTACCAATTCATGCGTCAGGGTTGCTTTTGCATACCCGCCGACTGCTCCGTCTATTACATAATATTCATAACCCTGCATTTGCATACCACTATACCCCAATAAGGCTTGATTGTAAAACGGCTGGTTAAAGGGGAGTTTCAAAACCCCGGTGGCGTTTACGCTAAAATAATACCGATGCGCAATGGGCCAGCTTTTCATCCCTCTTGCAGTTAATTGCCACATGTTCAAATTACTGTTCCACCCTTTTTTACTGATATTAATATTCGCTGCAACGCCTTTTAATGGATAAGGTATATAGTCTACATTAAAATATTGGAGGTCGTAATATAATTCCGGAAGATTGATCTTATTTTTCTTTTCATTAAAAAATGAAGCGTTCAAAGTAAAAACAGTATCACTAAAGGTCTCTTGTAAATAGGAAAACCCAATGCGATGACGGGTGTAAATTGCCGGCCGATATGTTAACTCCACTTTAGCTTTAAAATAATCTCTTAGAAAATTATTGCCATCCTTTACAAACACCTGTTTATTATTACTGGTTTTATAATTTACTTCTCGGTTCTTGCCAAATTCTAGGCTGGCTTTTGTACCCCATTTCATTTTTTTATCAATGAACATCCGGTCATAACTAAGCATAGCCTGCTTAGCATACCCATTGGTTAACCACAGGTTTAACTGATCATTGCGACCTGTCAGGTTATTATGAAAAAATTTGGCGCCATAATTTACCCGGTCAAAACTTCTCTTACTTTCTACCCACCATTGGTTGAGATTTCGGTCTATTATTTTAAAATACGGAACCGGAAAAACATACCATCGTTCTTTTACAACAACGGATACATCTACCTGATAACCTTCCAGGCTTTTCAAAGAAATAATTGCCTCATGAAATAATGCGGTATTTATTAGTTGCCGGCTTGCATTTTCGAATTTATTAACCAGAGATGGAAGTGCAAATTGCTGGCCAACTTCAAAACCCAGTTCCCGAAGAATCATATTAGATCTTGTTTTTTTATTGCCGCTTATAATAATTGAACGTACAATGAAAGGAGCATAAGAGGTGTCCATTTCAAACAAAGGCGTGCTACCCGCATTTATTATTTTACTGCTGCCGGCCTGATCATATATCTGTGCAGATAACGAAGTAGATGAAATCATTAAAATTCCAACAGCCAATAAAATATTTTTCAGAGAAATCATTTCGGCTACTATTGAAGAAAATTTTTTTTCTTAATGAACTTTAAACAGAAATTTCCAACAAATTTTTCGGAATTAAATTTTCAAATAGTTCATCAGGTTATCGTAGTTACTGCGTATTTCATTTTCATAAAACTCTTCTCCAAAGTAATACTTTATATGGTACTCGTAACGTTGAAATGTTGCTACAATATCAGAAATTTCTAACTTATTTATTTTAATAGTTACCAGCATAATGCCGGTTTCCTTATCAGTAAAGCTGTTAAGCTGTGTTATTTGTGCATCATTTGTTTCAACCAATCTGCTGATTTCAGCAAAAGAATAATTTTTTCCTTCTGTTTCTAAAACTATCAATCCACCGGGTTCATTTACATTGATAAATTCGGCAAGATGATTCAATAGTTCTGTATTCGAAATCACACCAACAAATTCAGCATTTTCTTTTACTACCGGAACCAGGGTAAGTCTGAAATCAACAGCAATTTTTAATGTCTTTAAAAAATGTTCTTCTGCATTTACAGCAATCAGTAAAGCCGGAATATCAAGTTTGCCAATAGTAATACTGTCATCTTTTGCCTGTAATAAATAATCTTCTTTATACAGGCCTTTATATATACCTTGATCGACTACCGGAAGTTCCAATACATTAAAGTTGCTCATCAACCTCAAAGCATCACTTACTTTATCTTCTAACCGAAGTGCAGGAATTGATTGTGAAATTAGTTCGCTGTTTAGCATGGATTCGGTTTTACATAAAGACAGTCATCATCAGTTAACTGTTGCAGGCTGGTTTAGTTTTTTTAAAAATTCGAACAATATTTTATTAAACTCGTCCGGAACTTCCATCATCGGAGCATGTCCACAATTATCGACGAAATAAAGCTCACTATTTGTAATTAACTTATTAAATTCTTTAGCAACAAATGGCGGTGTAATGATGTCATTATTTCCCCAAACCAATAATGTCGGAATTTTTATCTGACTCAATTCATCCCCCAAATTATTACGGATAGCACTTTTTGCTAACGCAATTATTTTGATTGCTTTTATCCGGTTGTTTACAATTTCATACACTTCATCAACCAACTCTTTCGACGCCACTTCGGGTTTGTAAAAAGTCATTTCCGTTTTCTTTTTTATAAATTCATAGTCGCCCCGCTTTGGATAAGAATCTCCCATACCATTTTCGAAAAGTCCCGAGCTTCCTGTTAAGATAAGTGACTTCAAACGACCGGGATGTTTTAATGTATGTACTAGTCCGACATGTCCTCCTAAGGAATTTCCTAACAGATGAACATTTTGATAGTCCTGCGCTTCAATGAACTTGTGCACAAATTTAGCCAACCCTCCAACCGATGTATGTAGTATATCCAATTCAAATAGTGGTAGCATGGGTACTACAACCTTGTAATGAAGTCGAAAAAACTCAACAAGATCTTTGAAGTTGCTTAAAGCCCCGAATAAACCATGCAATAATATCAAGGGTTCTCCTTCACCTTCCTCAATAAATCTAAATTTTTTATTATGTTTTATTTCGAATTCCATTCTGAAAATTAATAGTTGTTATTTATGCTAAAATATAAGATTTAAAGCAATAAAATGCTTTTACCTGATCAGGTTAATTTAGCTTGTTGAATTGATTATTGAATTTTATCAGCAACACTTTCAAAAAACTGCTCCAGTTCATTGAACATATTTTTAAAAATTGGGACTATGTTTCCAAAGCCTTCTATCACTTTGGGACCCCATGGTTTAATGTATTCATACGTTAAGGAGCTTTCTATCGTTTCCTGTTTTATCAAATGAATTTCATTGACATAAAAAAGAATCACACTTAAAATAATGGTATATGCTACTGCATAAATGAATATTCCACCCAGTTTATTAATCCAACCCATCATAGCCCACTGCACAGATTTTTCAAGCATACTTGCTCCTAAACGAATAAGAATTACAACAACAATAAATACCACGGCAAAAGATAAAACGGGCAACCATTTTGTTGAAAGGTTTAAAGAATTTTCAAAATATCCTGCCATTACTGCCGACAATTTCATGGCTGCTGCCAGCCCGATGATAAAGGCCATCATCGAAAAGACAGCGACGATCAAACCCCGCTGAAGCCCTTTAACTACGGCCAATATCATTAATCCGGCAAAAAAAATATCAATCGTCATGATGGCTATTTAGCTAACAATTCTTTCACTGTATTTGCAATCAGTTTCCCATCTGCTTTACCCGCCAATTGTTTGGTAGCAACGCCCATCACCTTTCCCAAATCCGCCGGAGAAGAGGCCCCCACAGTTGTAATAATGGTTGTTAAAACAAGCCTCACTTCTTCTTCACTCATTTGTTTGGGAAGAAATTTTTCAATGATATCCAGTTCATCTTGTTCTTTTTGTGCCAGATCGGCCCGGTTTTGTTGTGTAAAAATTTCCAAGGAGTCTTTCCGTTGCTTTACCAATTTTTGCAACAACTTATTTTCTTCTTCTTCACTTATTTCACCACCCGCACCTTCAGCCGTTTTTGCAATAATTATAGCTGCTTTAATAGCTCGTAAACTGCGCAGGCTTTTTTCATCCTTGGCTAGCATTGCAGCTTTTAAGTCAATCATTATTTTTTGTTCCAGGTTCATATGTATAATTTTTATGCTTTATTCTCTTTTAGTTGCAGTTCACGAAATTTTTCTAAAAACCCTTTTGCATATTCCTTCATTTCTGCAACTAGGTCCTTATGGCTGGTGGCCCGGTCAAAAGTATCGGCCATGGACATGAATGTCTGGAAATAAAAATCAGCCATTTCATCAACCATCATGTCCTTGGTCCAAAGATCTATTTTCAATGCGGTTTTATCTGCATTATCCCAAAACGCCAGCATCATCGCTTTTGCCATTTGCGCTTTTTCCATAGTAGAGTCGGTAGCGGTCCAACTGATACTTTGGGGTATCCTATCCTGATCCATAAACACATCAATAGATATTGTTGATTTTTTCATATTGTATTTATTTTTTGTTTGTATTCTCTTAAGCTTGCAAAGATAATTGAAATCAGGCGATGGTTTTTTCAATAGATTGCCACAACAATTCAGCTGATTTTTTCCAATTGAATTGTTTAATTAATAACAAGCCCTTTTTTATTAATTCATTCCTCCGGTTTTCATCTTTATAAATAACCATCATTTGTGCTGCCATTTCATCTACTTTTTCGCCAGAAGCAAATAATGCAGCATCTGCATCTATTTCATCGGCATTTAATGTAATTACCGGCACTCCGCAAGCCATAGCTTCTATCACATGGATATGATACCCATCGTTGATAGTAGGGTTAACAAACGCATATGCAGCGGCAACAATTTTAACCATTTCATTGTTGTCGTTGTTATCCAATAAAAAAATATCGTTTCGGAATTTATATGTTTTCAGAATTTCAATGAGAGGCTTACTTTGCTTTGCTATTTCTCCGGCTATTAGCAGTTTCATATTACTTTTCTGCCGTTTTTTAAAAACAGAAAAAGCTTTCAACAAGTTCAACATATTTTGATACGGAAACAGATTTCCTTTATAAATAAAAAACTCGGCGGCCTCCGTATATTTTTCTTTAATGGTTTGTTTTTCGGAAAACTCAATAGGTTGAAACCCATCAGCGACGGCAGCATGTATCACGGAAATTTTTGCAGCATCCAGTTGGTAATTTTTTTTGATTTCCTTTTTTAAAAATCCGGAAACCGTTATTACGGTTTTTGCCATCTTCAACGATCGCTTTGTATTTATTTTTAAAAACAAAAGGTTTATTCTATTGAAATTTTTCGGGTAATGCAGAAAATCCAACTGATGAATAATCAAACATTGCGGAACTTTTGTTAACATAGAACAAAACCCATTAGCAGAAAGCAAAATGTCAATTTTATACTTTTTTAGTAAGTAGGGCAATTTTACTTCGAACCATAATTTCCAGTAAAACGGATTCTCTTTTATAGAACCTGTCTCAATTATTTGAACATTTTTTCCGGAAGGGAATATTGAATTACAATCTTTACCTGCAAAAAAAACGAATTCATGATTCGTATTATTTTTCACTACCCTTTTTAAAATTTCGGCATTATAATAATCCTGTCCGGTACCTGAGATACCCGTTATAGACCTTGTATTAACTCCAATTCGCATATATTATGTGTAAAAATAAACTTTAGCAATTCAACATATTGAACAAATTCTCATTTATTCCAGTTTGAATAAAACATATTTTTTACCCATAAATATTTCCTAACTTCAACAAAAGCAATCACTCTCCTGCTTCATTTACTGATAATAGTTCCTTACTTTTGATTTTTCACATACTTATTATGGATTATAATACCGATAGAAACCGATTAGAGATGCGTGAATATGGAAGACATGTTCAAAAAATGATTGAATACCTGTTAACCATTGAAGACCCTGTAATAAGGCAACAAAATGCGGATGCCGTTATTGAATTAATGGGATTTCTAAATCCACACTTAAAGAATGTGGACGATTTCAGACATAAGCTTTGGGATCATCTTTTCCTTATTTCTAATTTCAATCTAGAGGTTGCATCACCGTATCCAATTCCTACTAGGGAAACACTTTCCGAGAAACCGGAACCCATGAAATACCCCAAACGCAAACCAAAGTTTTCACATTTGGGTAAAAATCTGGAACTGGTTATCAATAAGGCATTGGATGAAAAAGATGAAGCAAAAAAAGAAGGTTTTGCAAATGCAATTGCTTATTACATGAAACTTGCTTATAACAACTGGCATAAAGAAACCGTACACGATGATTCTATTCAGAGTGAGCTAACCACTATCTCTGGTGGTAAACTGGTATTTACAGATACTCCATTCGTAAAAGATTTCCGTCCTTATCAGGAAAATTCACGGAGTAATTATGGCAAATCTCGTGGTGGTGGCGGTGGTGGTGGAAAATACCAACAAAGAAGCGGTGGCAGTGGTGGAAGTGGCCGTAGTGAGCGAAACAGTGGAAGCGGTAGCGGTGGCGGTGCGGGCAAGTACAAAAAGAAAAGATACTAATCAGAACTTATACTCAATTCTAAAAAAGGTTGACAAGGACTTCTTGTCAACCTTTTTTATTTCCAGCATACTAGCCGAACAATTTGTATTTAACTTGCACACATCTTAGAAGCTTTTATTTTTTGAATTTATCATCATACCATGCATTCATTTGAAGTAACTGGCGGCAATAAACTTTTTGGAGAGATAACTCCTCAGGGTGCAAAAAATGAAGCGCTGCAGATTATCAGTGCGGTTTTATTAACCCCCGAAAAATGTATTATCAAAAACATCCCGGATATCCTGGATGTAAATCTTTTGATAGAACTGCTGGAAGACATGAATGTGAAAGTGGAAAGAGTGGACAGAAATCATTGTGTGTTTCAGGCTGACGATGTTGATATCGATTATTTGCACAGCGAAAAATTCATGCACAAAAGCGGAAGACTACGAGGCTCTGTAATGCTTGCCGGACCTATGCTTGCACGGTTTCGCAAAGCGTTTATTCCAAAACCCGGTGGAGATAAAATTGGCAGACGAAGATTGGATACCCATATTATTGGGTTTGAAAAACTGGGTGCCCATTTTACATATCATCCCGAAGATGGGTTCTTTCATTTACTTGCACCTAAACTAAAAGGAACAGATTTATTGTTGGATGAGCCATCTGTTACGGGCACTGCCAATATGGTAATGGCGGCATCAATGGCTATTGGCGTAACCACTATTTATAACGCTGCATGCGAACCATATATTCAGCAGCTATGCAAAATGTTGAACCGGATGGGTGCAAAGATCACCGGTATCGGTAGCAATCTTCTTCACATCGAAGGAGTATCCTATCTGGCCGGCACTGAACATCAAATGCTTCCCGACATGATTGAAGTGGGCTCTTTCATTGGACTGGCAGCCATGACTCAAAGCGATATTACCATCAAAAATGCTGGCATAGAACATCTTGGAATTATTCCTGAAAAGTTCAAACAATTAGGAATTCAAATGGATTTTTCCGGAGATGATATTCATGTCCCATCGCAGGAAATTTATGAAATCCAGACTTTTTTAGATGGCTCTGTATTGACTATTTACGACCATCCATGGCCGGGATTGACACCGGACTTACTCAGTATTCTTTTGGTGGTAGCAACGCAGGCTAAAGGTTCAGTGCTTATTCATCAGAAAATGTTTGAAAGCCGTTTGTTTTTTGTTGACAAGCTGATTGATATGGGAGCACGGATAGTACTTTGCGATCCGCACCGGGCTGTGGTTGTAGGCCTTGAAAGAGAACATGACCTGCGAGGAATTACAATGAGCAGTCCGGATATTCGTGCAGGCGTCTCGCTACTCATTGCAGCCCTGAGTGCAAAAGGGAAAAGCATTATTCAGAATATTGAACAAATTGACAGAGGCTACCAATATATCGATAAACGATTGGTCGATATCGGTGCTGATATCAAACGCATTTAAAAACAATCTCTTTTATTTTTCCACAACATGAAAGATCATATTAAATATTCAATAGCCTTTGGCATACTGGGAGCATTATTCTTCATTCCTTTTCTTGGAGGCGTACATTTATTCGATTGGGATGAAGTGAATTTTGCGGAAATAAGTCGGGAAATGATTGTCCTGAAAAATTATCTCCGTGTGTATATTGACTATACAGCTTTCTGGGAAAAACCTCCCTTTTTTTTCTGGCTGCAGGTATTTGCTATGAAACTATTTGGCATAAGCGATTTTGCTGCCCGGTTTCCGAATGCAATTTGTGGCATCCTGACCCTCATCGTTCTTTTCAATATTGGTAAAAAATTATACAACACACGGTTTGGTATTATCTGGGCCGGTGCTTATTTCGGCTCCGTACTTCCTTTCCTGTATTTTAAATCAGGCATCATTGATCCATGGTTTAATCTTTTCATTTTTCTGGGCTTGTATTTTTTTATTCTTTTTACCTGGAAGAAAAACAGTCAGGAGGGAATAGTTCTTTCTAATAACAAATGGGTATATCTAATCTTCGCCGGATTATTAGTTGGCTTGGGGGTTCTTACAAAAGGCCCGGTGGCCTACCTGATTGCCTCATTTACATTCGCAGTTTATTGGGTTATTAAAAAATGTAGGTTATATATTTCTCCATTTCATTTTATTGTATTTACTTTTTTTGCTGCATTTTTTATGCTGGCTTGGTATGCCATTGAATATGCCAATAATGGACCCTGGTTTATCATTGAATTCAATAAATACCAATACAAATTATTCAGCACACCCGATGCAGGACATGCCGGATTTCCGGGGTATCATTTTGTGGTTTTGTTTTTGGGCGTATTTCCCGCTTCCATATTTACGGTTCGCAGTTTTTTTAAATTGCCGAAAGAGGAAAAAGTATTTCAGCAGGATTTTAAACTGTGGATGAGCATCCTGTTCTGGGTTGTACTCATTCTTTTTACCATTGTAAAAAGCAAGATTGTTCACTATTCATCGATGTGTTATTTCCCCATGACTTTTTTGGCAGCCGTTGTTGTTGACAAACTGATTGATAAAAAAATCAGTTTTAATAAATGGATGAAGGCAGGCCTTTGGTTTACCGGAAGTATCTATATACTCTTAACAATTGCACTTCCATTTTTGGGCAAGAATATAGCATGGCTGAAACCATTTATTAAAAAAGACCCTTTTGCCATGGCCAATATGGAAGCCGATATTTATTGGAGTGGTTTTGAGTCCATTCCTGGTTTCTTTTTACTTGGGCTGATGATTACAGTGATGATTTATTTAAAAAAAGAAAAGTTGAAGCAAGGATTTATCTTGCTTTTTTCAGGTGTTGGAATTTTCGTAATGCTGACGCTAATTTTCGACATTCGCAATATTGAAGGTTATTCACAACGTGCTGCCATTGAGTTTTACAAGTCTAAAGCCGGCGAAGATTGTTACATCATAACCAATGGCTTTAAAAGCTATGCTCATTTTTATTATGCAAAAAAACAGCCTGTTACGAACCAAAATTATTACAATCGGGAATGGTTGTTAACTGGTCCCATTGATAAGAAACTATATGTGGTAAGCAAAATTCACCGGACCGAAGAATTAAAAGAATATGCCGACCTGAAAAAGATTGGAGCAAAAAATGGTTTTGTTTTTTTTGAAAGAAACATGCCTTAATATTTTGCATAGCTATTATCTTTATCATACTGTAGAAACTATTTATAACCATGAAGGACTTTAAGAAATATTATATCATTGCGGCAAGCCCCGAAGAAATTTATGCAGCACTCACTAATCCGGCTACCTTGGAATTGTGGACCGGTGAGGCAGCAGAAATGTCGACTGAACCCGGATCAGAGTTTTCATTATGGGAAGGAAGTATTGTTGGAAAAAATCTGGAATTCGAAAAAAATAAAAAGATTGTACAGCAATGGTATTTTGGTGATGAGGCAGAAGAATCAATTGTAACCATCATTCTGCACGATCATAAACAAGGAACATCGGTTGAACTCAGGCATACCAATATTCCGGATGATGCTTATGAAAGTATTGCAGATGGCTGGACAAGCAGCTATTTCAGTGCTCTTGGTGAATTTTACGAAAAATGAATTACCCCGGAGCAAGCTGCCGAGGTATCGAATACAAAATACAGCAACCGCACAAAATACAAACAGCCACCCCGCAGCAAGCTGCGAGGAATTCTTTTGATTAAAAGAATGGACCCCGGAGATAAAATCATACAAAGTGATTTCTGAAACACCTGATAAAGTTGGAACTAAAATAAAAATGGTAGTGGATAGCGATGGAAAAACTATAGAAATAACCGAAACTGTTACACAATACAAAGCCAATGAAATGGTGGAGTTATATTTTGAAGCTGGCGAAATGCTAAAAACAGACAATTACAGTTTTACGAGCGATGGAAAACAAACAACGATACTTGCAAAACATACCTGTGAAGGATCTAATTTGTTTTATAAATCCATGTTCAGTTTTTTCAAATCCATGTTCAAGAAAATAGATCAGGATTACCTCAATAATTTCAAGGCTTTTGCAGAAAAAACAAACTAAGACTTCGGTATTTCAATTATTTATGCTGATCGTTAAAAACTTCTTTTCTTTGCAGCAATCAGCAACTACACAATATGCCAGAAGGCGAAAGAAATAAAATTATTATTATCACGGCTCCCTCGGGTGCTGGAAAAACATCAATCACTCATCATTTATTAAAAACCTTTCCGGATAAATTATCGTTTTCGGTTTCTGCCACCACCCGTCAGCAACGCGAAAACGAAGTAGCTGGGAAAGATTACTACTTCATCAGTCTGGCAAATTTTAAGGAAAAGATTCAGCATGATGAATTTGTAGAGTGGGAAATGGTGTATGAAGGAAAGTACTATGGTACGCTGAAGTCAGAAGTCAGAAGGCTCTGGGATAAAAGCTTTGCACCACTTTTAGATATCGATGTAAAAGGAGCTATACATGTGCAACAGCAATACCCCAAATCCTCATTATCCATTTTTATTGAACCGCCTTCAATAGAAGAATTGAAAAGAAGATTAGAAAGCCGTGGCACCGAATCGATAGAGTCATTGCATGCACGGGTGAGTAAAGCAGATTATGAATTATCCTTCAAATCGCATTTTGATAAAATTATTGTGAATGATAACCTGGAAAGAGCTTGCTCCGAAGCAGCAGAAATTGTTCGAAATTTTCTTGCAGATATTAAACAAGCCTGATCATAGTTTTATTTAACTTTAAGTAATATGATAGATACAGTTATCATTTTCTGGTTTGTACTCACCATATTACTCATGGGGTTTTTTGCCGGCATTGAAATGGCTTTTTACAGTGCCAATCGCTTGAGTATAGAATTACTAAAAAAACAAAATAGCAAGAAGGCTGTTTTATTGAACAGGTTTTTTGATAGACCCACCGATTTTTTAGGCACCACACTTATTGGGTTTACTGTTTTTTTAGTTGTATTCAGTCTTTTGTTAGGCGATGTAATGAAGCCGTTATGGAATTGGTTACAGATAGGAATCCCTTCTATTCACTTGTTTTTTGAAATATTTTTATCGACACTGGTTGTATTAATTTTTTGCGAATTTATTCCCCGGGCAATATTCCGTGCCAGCAGCAATACGATCTTAAACAGATTGGCCGGCATAACCAACTTTTTTTACCAGTTATTATTACCCTTTGCCGATGGCATGATTCACTTATCGTATTGGATACTTAAATATGTATTTAATATCCGAACAGATGAAAGCAGGAAAGCATTTACCCAAAGCGATTTCGAAAATCTTTTTCATCATAGCAATCAGCATTCAGAAGTAAATCAAGATTTAAATACCGAACTTTTTGAAAATGCATTGGAGCTTTCAAAAATTAAGATCCGTCAATGCCTGATGCCAAGAAAAGAAATTATCGGCATTGACATCAATGCATCTGTTGAAGATTTGAAGAAAAAATTCATTGAAACAAAATTGAGTAAACTGGTTGTTTACAAAAGCAATATCGACTTTATGGTTGGATACATTCATCAGCTTGATTTGTTCAAAAAAAATATAAACAGTCTGGAAGAAATATTAATCAGTATCCCCGCTGTTCCGGAAAGTATGAGTGCAACCGACCTGATAACCAAGTTCAGCAAGGAACGAAAAAGCATGGCGTGGGTAGTGGATGAATTTGGGGGCACTTCGGGAATCATAACTATGGAAGATGTGCTGGAGGAAATTTTTGGAGATATAAAAGACGAATATGACACCGAAGAATTTGTTGAAAAGCAAATTGCAGAAAATGAATATATCTTAAGTGGGCGGCTCGAATTGGATTATCTGAATGATAAATACGATTTAAATTTCCCCGAAGATGAATCAGAGACACTGTCCGGTTTCATCATTAATTTTCATGAAACCATCCCGGAACAAAAAGAACGAATCATTATTGCTGATTACGAATTTGACATCCTGAATGTAAGCGATACCCGAATTGAAATGGTAAAACTGAAAAAGTTGAAATAAAATTTCGGTTGAAGCTTGCTACACTGTTGATATTTTATATCTGTCAACTCGTCAACTAAGCCGAATAAAATCCGGTCAAACCTGATTTGCAACCTCAGGTAATTCACTTTTAATATTCAACACTAAATCGATGCTTTTAAAAAATCAATAGGTCAAAAACATTTCCTGAATTTTATTTTTGTCTTTCGTATTAGTTAGCGCAAGCATTAAAAGTATTCTTGCTTTTTGTGGACTAAGTTCACCAGCTGCAATTGTGCCAAGTTTTGCATCTTCAAATGGCCCTATATATGAGGTGAGAACTTTCCCTGCAACTACTCTTGACGATCTCACTACCATGATATTTTTATTGACTGCAATTTTTACTGATTCTAATATAGCTTTATTGAAACTGCCGCTTCCTGTACCAGCTATTATTATTCCGGGAGTATTGTTATTAATAAAAGCATTTATTGCAACATTAGAGGCATCGGTATAAGCATATACAATTTCAACATTGGGTAAAGAATCAATTTTGCTTATGTCAAATGGTGTAAAACGGCTATTCTTAATTAATGATTGCGTATTGTACGTTACTTTTCCATCATATACTTGTCCAATAGAACCAGTATTAGGAGATGCAAATGCATGCACATTAGTAGTATTTATCTTAACCACATTCTTGGCATCATATACATTTTCATTGAAACTTACCAGTACAGATTTTCCCTTACTGTTAACATCACTTGCTACAATTATGGCATCATATAAATTTTTTGGACCATCGCTACTTATGGCTGTAGCCGGACGCATAGCACCAGTTAAAACAACCGGTTTGTCTGAATTTATAGTTAGGCTAAGAAAATAAGCGGTTTCTTCCTGTGTATCGGTGCCATGGGTTATTACAATACCATCCGCTTCATTATTAGCAAAAATATCATTGATGCGTCTTGCTAATTTTAACCATAAATCAATGCTCATATCATAGCTTCCAATGGATGCGATTTGTTCTCCCTGTACAATAGCCTTCTGTTTGATGGAAGGAATATTTTTGAGTAAATCGTCTATTGAAATTTTTCCGGGTAAATAAGCAGCCCGATCAGTATTTTGTTGTTGCCCAGCGATTGTACCTCCCGTAGATAATACAATAACCCGTGGTAAATTTTGTGCTATTGCACAATAAGCCCAACTAGAGCATAGAAGTATTAATAGCAATCTTTTCATGTGTTGAATTTTGTTCGGCATAATATTTATTTATACATGTCAGAAATTATAACTGCAAACTAATATACTGCATTGCAACCAACCCATTATAAAACATACTTGATACTCTTTGTTTATACTACTTATCTTTGCCGCTTTCTGAAATGATATGGCATTTAATTTTTTAAAAAGACGGTCGCTAGGTGAAAAAGCAGAAATGTCTTTTGTAGATCATCTGGAAGTACTGAGAGGACACTTGTTTCGCTCTGCAATCGCAGTTGCCATCGGTGCTGTAATTGTTGGGGTGTACAATAAATTTTTTGTTCATACAATAATCATGGGGCCAACTTATTCCGATTTTCCTACATATAAGATCATGTGCAAAGTTGGCCATATGATTAATATGGAAGAATATATGTGTATGCAGGGCATCGGTGTAAAAATGCAAAACACAGCCGTAGGCGGGCAGTTCTCCATGTTCTTTAATGTAATTCTTATTGGTGGATTCATTATTGCTTTCCCATATATTTTTTGGGAGTTCTGGCGTTTTATAAAACCGGCATTAAATAAAAAAGAACTAGATAAAACAAGGGGGGTGATTTTTTGGGTATCCTTATTATTTTTTACGGGAGTATTATTCGGTTATTTTTTATTAGCCCCCTATACGATCAACTTTTTCTCTCATTTTACATTGGATGAAAACATAGAAAACCGTTGGACCATTGCCAGTTATATGGATACACTCATTCCATTGATATTGGGTACAGGCCTGGCATTTCAATTACCCCTGGTCATGTTTTTTCTGGCGAAGGTCGACATTGTATCAGCTACATTCCTCCGCTCAACTCGTAAATATGCTGTTGTCATTATTTTTATCATCGCAGCTATCATTACACCCGGACCGGATATCATAAGCCAAATAAGTGTTGCGCTTCCACTAATGATTTTATACGAAGCAAGTATCATTCTTTGTAAAAAGGTAGAAAAGCAAAAAATAAAAGACGACCTGGAAGAGTGGAGTTAAAAAGCCAGCACTTGCAAAAATAGTTTTGTAAATTTGTGATGATTCCCTTCACTTAATATTTATTTTATGCATACAGCATTTGACCTCTCATTACCCATTGCCATTGGTAGTGACCACGCCGGATATGATTACAAAGAAGACCTGATTTCATTTCTTGAAGGCAAAGGACTTCCCTTTGATGATATGGGTACACACTCACTCGATTCGGTTGACTTTCCTGATTTTGCACACCCCGTTGCCAGTGCGGTAGAAAACGGATCGGCAGCTTTTGGCATTTTACTTTGCGGGAGTGCCAATGGTGTAGCCATGACAGCAAATAAGCACCAGAGAATAAGAGCCGCCATTTGCTGGGGGGAAGAAATAGCTCAACTGGCTAGAGAACATAATAATGCCAACATCATTTGTATACCAGCCCGGTTTGTACGGGAAGGTGACGCAGAAAAAATGGTTGCTATTTTTATGAACACCGAATTTGAAGGAGGACGACACGAAAGACGGGTTGAAAAAATTGCCTGCACATAATCAAAAATTCCATCGCCACTAACCACTCATCAAATCTTATTGCCCAAACATTTTTATTCCATTATGTTTGGAATTAATTTATCCTACATTATGAAACATTTATTACTACTGGTTTTTTTATTTACAGCTATAACAATACAAGCCCAGAAAAAAATTTCTCCCGTAAAATACGCCAGCAGCATTACTGCCGATGATTTAAAAAAACATTTATTCATTATTGCAAGTGCCGAAATGGAAGGCCGTGAAACTGCAACAGAAGGCCAGCGAAAAGCAGCTGCATATATCGAAGACCATTTTCGCAAATTAGGATTGGTTGCTCCCGTAAGCGGGGGTTATCAGCAATACTATCCTGTTTATACAGATACTTTACTTGATGCTAAAGTGGCCGTTAATGATGTATGGTTCAATTGGGGTAAAGATGTTTCCGGATCCTTATCATCATTAAATACACAGGAACTTAACTTTGGCGAATTTTTATTTCTGGCCAAAGGAGATAGCACAACAAACATCACTGGGAAAGCAGTTATACTAGTATTACCAAAAACAAGTACACGAATTTCAAATGCTGAAATGATGTCCTTGCTAACCCGAAGTCCTTCCCTGGTTCTTGCAATCAGTTCTGGCACATTGCCGGGCAATGGTTCACGAATGGGTAATATGTATCTGAATCCATTCCGTGCAACACAAAGCCCAACTTTATTATATGCTACAGAAGCTATTGGCAAAGCCATTATGAATAAGGATTTGGAAGCTGCGCAGAAAAACGAGTTGTCCACTAAAAAATATTTAACCAAATTTTCTTCCATCATTAAAAAAGAAATTAAAACACTTCGTAGTTCAAATGTGATGGGACTTTTAGAAGGAACCGATAAGAAAGACGAATATGTAGTCATTTCTTCACATTACGATCATATTGGCAAGCAGGGAGCTGTTATCAATTTTGGTGCAGATGATGATGGGTCTGGAACAGTTGGAGTTTTGGAACTGGCCGAAGCATTCAGTATGGCAAAACTAGAAGGAAAAGGGCCACGCAGAAGTATTTTATTCCTGACGGTAAGTGGAGAGGAGAAAGGTTTATGGGGTTCTGAATATTATGCTAACAATCCTATTTTCCCATTAGATAAAACAACGGTCGATTTAAATATTGACATGATTGGCAGAATAGGCACCGACTATTTAAGCGACAAGGATTCTGCAAATTATATTTATGTCATCGGCGATGATAAAATTAGCTCTGATTTGATGCCCATCTCTGATGAAGCAAATACTAAATACACTAAAATTAAATTAGACAAAAAATATAATGACATCAGCGATCCGAATCGGTTTTATTACAGAAGTGATCATTACAACTTTGCAATAAAAGGTGTGCCGATTATTTTTTATTTTAACGGGGTGCATAAAGATTATCATAGACCAACCGATACCCCAGATAAGATCAATTATCCATTGATGGCCAAAAGGACACAGCTGGTTTTTTATACAGCGCTGGAAATGGCTAATAAGGAAGAACTTTTAAAAAGAGATATCCCTTTACAAATTCCTCCAAGAAGATAATACCATCTTGATTTACTAAATAGTCCAACGCCCGCCTGACCGGACGGGCAGGGACTATGTGTAAATCTTAGATGGTATTATACCGCAGAAAAGC
>JAYWEL010000225.1:0-35060 GCA_043779285.1 Chitinophagaceae bacterium
TGCGGTGGAAACATTTTTCCAAAGCTTTAACGACAGGATAAACGATATGAAATCTTTATTGAATTTTAAATTCGGAATTATCAAAGCAAGTTAGTATAATAATAAGCCATTAAGGTTGTGAAAGCAAAAAAGAAAAGTGCTATGGCAACTAAATAGCTTCCTGTCCCAATATAATTTTCGTCAAATTGTTCCTGGCCACTAAATGCTTTGTCGATTGCCGCCTGAGTATATGTTGGTGATCCATCAACATGTTTCACTCCATCTTGTGTATAGTAAACGCCGTTATCAATTAACAGTTTTTCAGCATCCGTGCCTTTTACATTGTACATGCCGGTTATCAGAATCATAAATGCAGTGGCTGAACATACAAATAATGTATCGATATAAACAGAAAAAGCCTGTACAAAACCTTGTTTTGCCGGGTGAGATACTTCGGCCGCAGCAGCCGCATGAGCTCCGGTACCCTGACCTGCTTCGTTGGAATATACACCTCGTTTAACCCCAATATTTATCATGGCACCTATGATACCTCCAAACGTTGCATTCATACCGAAAGCACTTTCCATAATAAGCATAAAGACGCCTGGTATCTTTTCGTAATTCATTACAAGGATAATGATAGCAACAAGTATATATGCCAACGCCATAAAAGGAACCACATATTGTGCAACATTAGCAATGAGTTTTATACCGCCGAATATGATCAATCCAAATAAAATAACCAATACAGCTCCCGTAGCAAAATGAGAAAAACCAAAAGCACTTTTAACTGCGGCAGCTATACTGTTTGCCTATACACCCGGCAATAATAAACCACAGGCAAAGATGGTTGCAATGGCAAAAACAATAGCATAAATTTTTCCAAATTTGTTATTGAATCCTTTTTCGATATAGTAAGCCGGTCCTCCGCGATATTCACCTTTTTCATTTCTTTTATAAATTTGAGCAAGTGTAGATTCAATAAATGCAGAACCAGAGCCTAAAAAAGCCACCAACCACATCCAGAAAATGGCACCCGGACCACCAATAAAAATGGCTGTTGCCACACCGGCAATATTTCCGGTTCCTATACGTCCAGATAAAGAAACAGCCAACGCCTGAAAAGAGGAAATTCCTGCGGTTGACTTTTCACCCTGAATCATCAGGCGGATCATTTCTCTAAAATGTCTTATTTGAAAAAATCGCATTCGCAAAGTGAAATAAACACCAATTGCCAAAAGTAAAAAAATCAGCGCATTGCTCCAGATTATTGAATTTAATGTTGAAACTAAATTTTCAAAATTTTCTATATAAATTGCAATTAGTTAAATAATTTGGCAATATAAGTAATTATACTTTTAACAATGGCTTGGATTACCTCTTTCCATTTAGTTAATCCAAATTTCGTAATCTCATTTTCCCGAAATGGACTTTTTATTTCTATGTTCATTCAAGCCTATTACATTTTCCAAAACCAACATTCGTTATCTTTACAATTCAAAATAATTTTATCAAAATCATGAAGGAAGTATATATTATTTCAGCGGTACGTACCGCTATTGGAAGTTTTGGTGGTTCATTAAAAGATCTATCAGCAACTCAATTAGGATCCATTGCCATTAAAGGAGCTATCAATAAAGCTGGTATCAAACCGGAATTGGTACAGGATGTTTTAATGGGTTCTGTTATTCAGGCTAACCTGGGACAGGCTCCGGCACGGCAGGCAGCTAAATTTGCAGGTCTTCCAAACGAAGTTGCCTGTACCACTGTAAACAAAGTTTGTGCAAGTGGAATGAAGGCTATCTCACAAGCGGCTCAAAGCATTTTATTGGGAGATGCGGATATTGTAGTTGCCGGTGGCATGGAAAGTATGAGCAATGTTCCTTTTTATATAGATAGTATGCGTTGGGGAAATAAATACGGAAACAATGTGCTGATTGATGGTTTGGCAAAAGATGGACTAACCGATGTTTTCGATGGACAGGCCATGGGTAATGCTGCCGATTTTTGTGCAAGAGAATGCAATATTAGTAGAGAAGAACAGGATGCATTTGCGGTGGAAAGTTATCAACGTTCACAAGCAGCATGGGAAGCTGGCAAGTTCGATAATGAAATTGTACCAGTAGAAATTCCACAGCGAAAAGGAGACCCAGTTATTTTTAATAAAGATGAAGAACCATTTAATGTAAAGTTTGATAAAATTCCGGAACTGCGTCCTGCATTTCATAAAGAAGGAACCGTAACGGCAGCTAATGCCAGTACGATGAATGATGGTGCTGCCGCAATTGTTTTAATGAGTAAGGAAAAAGCGGATGAACTTGGTTTGAAACCCATTGCAAAAATTTTAGCCTATGCAGATGCAGAGCAGGCACCTGAATGGTTTACTACAACGCCTTCTTTGGCAGTGCCAAAAGCTGTGGCAAAAGCAGGATTGAAAATGGAAGACATTGATTACTGGGAATTGAATGAAGCATTTGCTGTTGTAGGAATAGAAAACAGTAAGCGAATGAATCTGGACCCTTCAAAAGTAAATGTACACGGAGGGGCAGTTTCTTTAGGGCATCCTTTGGGTTGTAGCGGAGCCAGAATCATTGTTACGCTTATCAATGTTTTGAAAGCAAATAATGCCCGGTATGGTGCTGCCGGCATTTGTAATGGAGGAGGAGGTGCCAGTGCAATGGTTATAGAAAATTTAGGATAAATATCTTCCCCTTTAGGGGATAAGAGGGGCGTAATGGCGGGGGTGGTGCCAGTGCCATGGTTATTGAGAATATGAATTAAGCAACTTTTTACATAAAAAAGGCCCTCATTGAAGGGCCTTTTGCATAATAGAGTATTTGTTATTTTCCACCCAGCATCAACAGCTCATTAATATGTACTTCACTTACATATTTCTTGATGCCTTCTTTGTCGGTATAAGACCTGTTTACCAGTTTACCTTCCACAACTACTTCACTTCCTTTTGTAAGGTACTTCTCGGCTATTTCAGCCGTTTTACCCCAGGCCACAACGGTGTGCCATTGCGTGTCGGTAATTTTTTCTCCGCTTGCATTACGATAGGTTTCATTGGTGGCAAGGTTAAGCTTTGCCCATTTCTTTCCATTTTCTAAAGTTCTTACTTCCGGTGCAGTGCCCAGGTTTCCAATTAGCTGAACTTTGTTTTTAAGTGCATACATGATTCTAAGTTTTAAGTTTTTAGAAATTTGTTATCTCAGCCAAACCATAATCGATTTGACAAAACAAAGATCTGACGGTGATTAACCTTTAGCCGGAGTTTAACCGAATATTCACGTAAGTATTCGATTATAACCGTTTGTAATCGGCTATATAAGTTGTAATTTGAATTTTATTCAGAAAAAAGTATACCATGCCAGTAACGGTTAATCCTAAATTATGTCTTGCTTGTGAGAAGCCTTTGAAAGGAAGGGTTGATAAAAAATTCTGCGACGATTATTGCCGAAGCAGTTTCAATAACCAGTTAAATACAGATAAATCAGAACAGCTAAAACGCATTAATGCGATTTTAAAAAAGAACCGGCGCATATTAGAATCAATACTTTCCGGAAAAGAAGATGTGGTGAAAGCCAATCTTCAAAAACTTAATGGAAAGGGTTTCAATTTCAATTATTTCACAAATATCTATACCAATAAAAAGGGCGATCAATATTGCTTTGTATACGAATATGGCTATCTACCACTTGAAAATGATTGGTTTTTGCTGGTGAAAAGAAAAGAAGAAGTTTAAACTGTCATTTTAAACGAAGAACAATATTTGATGCTTTGTTGCTTATCCAATATTTTTGCCCCTCAAAATAATTTAAAATCGAATGTCAAGGATTATCACTTTTAGGGAAGCTCTTCGGGAAGCAATGAATGAGGAAATGCGAAGAGACGAACGGGTTTATCTGATGGGAGAGGAGGTTGCAGAATATAACGGGGCCTATAAAGTTAGCCAGGGCATGTTGGCAGAATTTGGACCAAAAAGAGTTATCGACACACCCATTTCAGAACTTGGTTTTACAGCAATTGCTGTTGGGTCTGCGCAAAATGGATTAAGACCAATAGTGGAATATATGACCTGGAATTTCGCTGTATTAGCATTGGACCAAATTTTAAATACCGCATCAAAAATGTTAGCGATGAGCGGTGGACAAATATCTTGTCCTATCGTTTTTCGTGGGCCAAATGGTTCTGCTGGTCAGTTAGGTGCTCAACACTCAACCGCTTTTGAAGCTCTTTATGCGAATATTCCCGGATTAAAAGTGGTTTCGCCAAGTAATGGTTATGATGCCAAAGGTTTGATGAAGCAAGCCATCCGGTATGAAGAAGACCCGGTTGTTTTCATGGAAAGTGAAGTGATGTATGGTGATAAAATGGAAATTCCGGAAGAAGAATATTATATAGAATTAGGCAAGGCTGATGTTAAAAGGGTTGGACGTGATGTAACCATCGTTTCATTTAATAAAATGATGAAAGTGGCTCTTGCAGCAGCAGATGAATTAGAAAAAGAAGGTATCAGTGCCGAAGTGATTGATCTTCGTTCTATCCGACCGTTAGACTGGATGACAATTTTGGAAAGTGTAAAGAAAACAAACCGACTTGTAATTATTGAAGAGCAATGGCCATTTGCATCTATCTCATCCGAAATCACTTACCAGATACAGAAAGAAGGATTTGATTATCTGGATGCACCAATTCGCAGATTAACTGCTGCCGATGCACCCTTACATTATGCACCCAATTTGGTTACGGCTGCATTACCAACGATTGAACGCACTGTAAAATTGGTTAAAGAGGTCATGTACCTAAAAAAATAATAAATCGTATTTTTACTATATATATTAACGAAAATTTGAAAGTTATGTTTAGCATGTCTTTTTTTATTTAAATAGCTCCATAGTAAAAATACGTGCATGAAAAAATGTTGAAAAAATTATTAAAATAAATTGGAACTATTGAAATATTATACCTTTCTTTGTTTCGGTTTTTCATAGGATATTGGATTTTAAAACGAGGCTGGATTTCTATCCGGCCTTTCTTTTTTTTAACCCATTCTGTTTTCTCTCTCCATTGATTCTCCTAATTTTTCTTTACATTGTCTATACAAAGAAACTACATGGCAGAAATATTAATTATCGACGACGAAAAATCAATCCGCAAAACATTAATCGAAATACTTTCATTCGAAGGATATAAAGTAGATGAAGCAACCGACGGTGAAGATGGACTGGCTAAATTCAAAAAGAAGAATTATGATCTGGTACTTTGCGATATAAAAATGCCCAAATTAGATGGTATAGAGTTTTTACAAAAAGTAACTACAATTAATGCAGATGTACCGGTCATTATGATTTCGGGGCATGGTAATATTGAAACAGCTGTAGAAGCAGTAAAGCTAGGTGCATTTGATTTTATTTCGAAACCACCAGATCTGAATCGATTATTAATCACCATCCGCAATGCATTAGATAAAACAACGCTGGTACTTGAAGCAAAAGTATTAAAGCGAAAAGTAAGTAAAGTGCAGGAAATGATTGGAGAGTCTATTGCAATTCAAAATATAAAAAAAACGATTGACAAAGTTGCACCTACTGAAGCAAGGGTAATGATTACCGGTGAAAATGGTGTTGGAAAAGAATTAGTGGCCAGATGGATTCACGAAAAAAGCAATCGTTCTACTTCACCGATTGTGGAAGTGAATTGTGCGGCAATACCGGGAGAGTTGATTGAAAGTGAATTATTCGGGCATGAAAAAGGATCCTTCACTTCGGCTATTAAACAACGTATTGGGAAATTTGAACAAGCGAACGGCGGCACCCTTTTTTTGGATGAAATTGGTGATATGAGCCTCGAAGCTCAGGCAAAAGTGTTGAGGGCTTTGCAGGAGGGAAAAATTACAAGGGTAGGAGCCGAAAAAGATATAACAGTCGATGTCCGAATCGTTGCTGCAACCAATAAAGATCTTTTAAAGGAAGTGGATGAACGAAAATTCAGGTTAGATCTTTATCACAGATTAAGTGTGATTTTAATTCATGTACCGTCTTTGAATGAACGAAAAGAAGATATCCCATTATTGGTCGATAAATTCTTAGCTGATATATGTACCGAATATGGAATGGCTCAAAAAACATTTGATCCGGCTGCCATGAAATTGTTGCAAGCTCATAATTGGACCGGTAATATCCGTGAATTGAGAAATATCGTAGAAAGACTGATCATACTTTCTACCAAAAACATCACAGCAGATGATGTAAAAAATTATGTGATATTCAATTAAATCTCTTTACACTTAGATCTGTTCAATTAAGCTTTAAGATAAACTTAGCTTAATACTTGTTAAACAAGTGAATTATTTATATAGATTTGCCCATTAAAATATAGTCCATGTCTTTACTGCATTTTTTCATTGTGTACCTTATCGGAACCTTAATTGTTTTATTACCTGCTTTTGGTTTGGCCAAATTATTTGAGAAAGCTGGTGTTGAATCCTGGAAAGCTTATATCCCTTTTTACAATACATGGGTTATGCAGGATATCGCTAAAAGACCTAAGCATTGGGTATTCTGGCAGTTTATTCCGGTGGTGGGTTGGTTCATCAGTCCAGGAATATTTATTGAGTTTGCCAAAGTATTTGGCAAATATTCTTTTTTGAATCATTCTGCAGCTGCTTTACTGGCACCTATTTATTTTCCGGTGATTGCATATTCCGAAAAAACAAAATTTGTTGGTGTTGAAGAAGCATTGAAACATAAAAAAACGGTTGTACGGGAATGGGTGGATGCGGCTGTTTTTGCGGTAGTAGCAGCTACCATCATACGCACTTTTGTTTTCGAAGCATATGTAATTCCTACCGGCTCTATGGAGAAAACCCTGCTGATTAATGACTTCTTATTTGTAAGCAAATTCAGTTATGGTCCAAGAATTCCGAATTCACCGTTATCTGTTCCATTCGTTCACAATTATTTGCCCAACTCAGAAAAAAAGTCATACCTGGAATGGTTGACATTGCCATATACCCGTTGGTTTGGCACGCCTGTAAAAAGAAATGATGTGGTTGTATTTAATTTTCCGGCAGGGGATACCGTTATAAATACGCCAGACTATCAATCGAAAGATCCATTTTATGATGTTTGCCGCAGATTGGGAAAAGGTGATATTGATGCAGGTCGTAGAATTGTGTTAGGAGATCCAACACAATATCCATTGGCCATACATCCGGTTGATAAACGGGATAATTATATCAAACGTTGTGTAGGTATTGCCGGCGATACGCTGGAAGTAAGAGCAGGTCAGGTTTATATCAATGGGAAAATGAATGATATTCCATTGAAATCACAATACACGTATTCATTTGATTCAAAAACTGATTTGAATGATGAGTTTATGAGAGAAGAATTTGGCGTGCGGGAAAATGAATATGGGCGTGATTACAATAACCGTTACCACGTTTATCTGACTCATGACATGGTAGATAAACTCAGTCGTCAACCTTTTATCATTGGTACATTAGTTCCGGATAATGAAGTGTTCATTCCCATGACAGTGAATACGAATACAACAGGATCTTCTTCAGGCAAAGTATATCCATATGATACCACACATCAAAAATGGACTATCGATAATTTCGGACCAATCTGGATTCCCAAAAAAGGAGCAACCATAAAACTAGATGCCACGAATTATACCATTTACGAAAGGGCCATCAGGGTTTATGAAAACAATCAATTTACCATCCGCGACAATACATTTTTATTGAATGGAAAAGAAGTAACTACATATACTTTCAAAATGAATTATTACTGGATGATGGGAGATAACCGGCATGGCTCTCAGGATTCCCGTTTCTGGGGATTTGTACCCGAAGATCATATTGTTGGAAAAGCAGCACTCATCTGGTTTAGCTACGAAAACGGTCCCCGCTGGAACCGTTTGTTCAAAACTGTTAAATAATCTTTACCTTTAGTTGCCCTTGTTCAAAATAACAAGGGCATTTTTGTCTTTAAAAGCGAACAGCATGCAGGAAACTAAATACGAATTCAGTTATCAGGTTTATCAAAATATCGATGATTTAAACAAGGAAGATCAAGGGTTGCTAAAAGAAGCAAGAGAAAAAACGAAGAATGCTTATGCTCCTTATTCTAATTTTTTGGTATGTGCGGTTGCTAAACTAAATAATGGAGAAATTGTAACTGGCACTAATCAGGAAAATGCTTCCTATCCGGCAGGACTATGTGCAGAAAGGGTTTTAATGTCCACAGCTTCTTCTTTGTTTCCCAATATTCCTATTCAGACAATGGCCATCAGCTATCAAAATATCAATGGTAAAAGTGATCATCCGATTTCTCCTTGTGGTATTTGCCGCCAGTCTTTGCAGGAATTTGCTGAACGTACCAAACAATCCATACGAATTATTTTAAGTGGCCAGGAAGGACAAGTGTTGATCATTGAAAATGCCAGTAACCTATTACCTTTTGCATTCAGCAGTCATGAATTGATATAAGTAATCAAAAAAGGGTTTGTACACCATAAGCCACTTTTGCTTCCAGTTCCAACAACCATTTTTTACGCCATAACCCCCCGGAATAACCGGTTAATTCATGATTGGATCCTATTACCCGATGACAAGGAACAACAATAGAAATGTTGTTTTTACCATTAGCTGATGCAACAGCCCTTGATGCATTGGCATTCCCATATTCTTTTGCCAGCTCGTGATAACTCATGGTTTTTCCATACTCTATTTCACTCAAAAGTTTCCAAACAGCCGATTGAAAATCGGTACCCTCCTGATGAATGGGTAAATCAAATGTGGTTCTTTGTCCATCAAAATACTCCATCAATTGTTCGATACAATGAATCAGTATTTTGGGATAATGTTTTTTCTTATGTTCGGATGCTTTCTGAATTTTATCATTAAATACAATCTCACAAATATATTCTTCGGTTCCGGAAATTTTCAAAAGGCCGATAGGTGATTGATAATATGTAGTAAAAATTTCAGCCATTTTTTAACCGATTTTCATGCCGTTTATTACTGATTTTTGGGGCTGCAATAATACTACCTCTTGTTGTTCGTCGTACACTCCAAGAACAAGACATTCGCTTAAAAAACTACTTATTTGCTTTTTGGGGAAATTGACTACAGCAACAACCTGCCTGTTCAACAAGTCTTCTTTTGTATAATGATGGGTGATTTGTGCCGATGATTTTTTAAACCCAATTTCCTTGCCAAAGTCTATCAGCAACTGATAGGAGGGTTTCCGAGCTTTAGGAAAGTCATTGACTTCGGTAATGGTACCAACACGGATATCTACTTTTTCAAAATCATCCCAACTTATCTCCATTTCTTTTTACTGTAATTTAAGTCAGTTTGATAAAAAAAAGCTATGTCTTGAAATTATTTGTAAAGCAGCTTGAAAATGGTAAAAGAAATCAACGATTCAGTGAATCGGCAAGCTTATTCAATTCAATTTGTTTGTAACTGTTTTTTTCATCGGTAAAACACTTGCCAAGCTCTTTTAATAATTGTTGAATAACGGCCACATTATTTTTGGGAATATAAAAGGAGGGATCTGCTTTCAGCGAAATCCGGTTAAAATAATTTTCAAGGTCCTTTTGTGTAAATACCAGACCGGTAGTGGGGTCAATAAAAAATTCAATTTTTGTTTGTGGATGATTCGTATGTTCATCTATATCAGAATTTCTGTAATAAGCCAGCACCAATTGATTAGGAACATTCATCACCCGTACCGGAACGTCCAGCATTTCGCAAAGCAACAGATACAAAACGCCATTGCTATATTGGTTTCCTTTTTTAGATTCAATCAGTTTATGTACTAAAAATTCGTTGGGATTATGGTGATTGGTTTTTCCTGCTTTAATCGAATAGTAATTAAACAGAATGCTGGATAAAATACTCACTTCTTCCAACGGTGTCAGGTAGCTGTTCAGCTCCAGCCAAATGTTACGTTTTATTTTTTCTACTTCCTGAAAAATGGGTGTAGTATCCAGGTCGGGATATTCAAATTTGCTGATGAGCAACGCACCTTGCAACAGATCGGGTTCTTCTTCATTTATTGCCCAATCCCTGAACTCTTTCATAAGGTCGCCAAAGTGTAAACGATGAATGATTAATTCTATCCGTTCCTGGATCTGTTCATTATGTATGGTTTCCCAAAGGTTTTCCAGGTTTGGAATAATGGGTTTTCCAAAGCCCATTATTTTTTCCGAAACAAGATCATACACCTCTTCATCAGGGTCATCAATCAAATTGAGCAGTGCAGCTATTTCCTTATTTGTTTCCATGAAAATGAATTACCCGTTAAATATCGAAGTATGATTTGATAAAGTCAAGACATAGTTTTCCACAAGTGGTGGTAAGCGAAAGAATATATTGATTGAATAATATTTAATATGTATTTTGAAAAAAGTATTTAATCATATACATTCAAATTAATTATCATTAAAACTTTAAGTACTATGTCAAAAGTAACTTTTCTGTCCATTTTTGCAGCAATGCTGATATCCGGTTGCAGCAATGTTGAGATGAATGAAAAAAAGCATAAAGAAAAAAAAACACCGGAATACTTCAACTTGAGGCCTGATACTGAGAAATTTTTTGGTTATTCCCATGCTGTCAGGATAGGAGAAGATTTAAAAATCTCTGGAGCGGTAAGCATGGATGATGCAGGAAATCCAACAGCATTAGGAGATCTGGCTCAGCAAATGAAAAACTGTTATGCCGACCTGGATAAAGTTTTGAAACACTATGGCTATACATTCGATGACGTAATAGTAGAAAATATTTTCACAACAAATATGGAAGAATTTTTAAAACATTCAGCATACCGGAATGACATTTACAAAAAACAATTTCCAACTGGCTCCTGGCTGGGTGTAAAAGAATTGGCTCTACCCGGATTTATGATCGAGATCGAATTGGAAGCACATAAAGCAAACCAATAAACGAAATTGCCATAGTTGAATGGTCGGTGTTTGTATTCCACCGACCACACTATCTAAGGACTACTAACTTATTAAATTAGCTTATACCTCTTTATTTCAGAAGATCTCTACATACCAGTGGCGGGTGGTAATCGCCACGGCGTATAGTAATCGTATTTATATATAACATGTGATAGTTTTTTTTATTTATTTTTTCCCATCCCTACAAAATTAAGGCATAGCCATCAGGACATTACCACCGCCAAAGGCGGTGATTTTTTAAGGAGAAATAAATGCATTATCCTTTATCGAATATATCCTTTGGCATGATATTGGTATCTATGATAAACATCTTTACATCTTTTAAATTTAATACTCTAAAAATTGAATTTTATGAAAAAATTTTTTATCCTCTCTCTCTTTACTTGCCTGGCAATTTTTGCATGCAAAAAAAATGATTCAAATCCCACAAATGGAACGCTTGAAGGGATTATCGCCAATATTCAAGGAACATCTCTTGCCGGTGCGGATATTGAAATTTTTAATGCTGTTGACAATTCACCGACATCTTATTCAACATCAAGCGGGGCAGATGGGAAATACAGTATTTCTATTAAGGCCGGTACATATTTGATAAAGATTTCTAAACAGGGATACAATTCTGTACCTCCTGTTGGAGTATCAGCTGTTCCCGTGCTAGTAACGGCGGGAATGAAAACTATTGCAAGCTACCAGATGGCTGCATCTACAGTTAGTAATACCGGATATGTTACAGGGAGGATTCTTGTCGGATCGACACCTAAATCTGGAGTTCTCACGATTATATCAGGGAATGGAAGTACATATAGCGGGACGACAAATTTCAATGGTAATTATACAATTTATAACATACCTGCGGGATCTTATTCTGTCAAAGGTTATCTTGCTTCATACAATTCCAGTTCGGCAAATATTTCTGTTACACAAAACACAAAAGCCACAACTGCAGATATTGTTCTAAGCTCAGGCGCAACCGGAGTAGTATCCGGAAACGTTTCTTTTTTGGCGACTTCTAATATTGAGGTTGATGTGTCACTTATAATTCCTGGAACAAATTCAACAATACCCGGACTGACTGTTAAGACAAGTGGTGGGAATTATTCCATGAGTGGTGTTCCTAATGGAACCTTTATAGCCCGTGCTTCATGGGCGAACGATAACAAAGTAGTTGATCCCGACTGGATAATTAAATCTGGGGAACCCATTGTAACAATAAATTCCAATAGTGTAAGTCTTAACTTTAGTCTTACAGGTGCAGTCTCACTTATTAGTCCTACAAATGCATTAACAACTACGGTACCTGTTATTGTTACAACCATTGCCCCTGTATTCACATGGAATGCCTATTCAAGCACAGATAATTATGTAATTGAGGTTATGGATATGAACGGCACCATTGTTTGGGGTGGAATATCGGGGACTCCTTTGACAAGAAAAGTAATGGTTGCAAAGACACTAACTACTGCCACATATAATTTTGATGGGACAGGACAGGCACTTCAAAATGGCAGGATCTACAGATGGAGGATATATGCATCAAAAGATGATACATCTCTTGGTTGGAAATTGATTTCAGCAAGCGAAGAACAAATGGGACTTTTTACTATCAAATTATAATTTTATACGTCGATTTAAGAGGTGACTGTCAATTTAAATGAAAAATCATTCAGAATTATTTAGATGAGTTTTGTTCACCGTGGTCGGTGTTTGTCTTCCACCGACCACACTATCTAAGGACTACTAACTTATTAAATTAGCTTATACCTCTTTATTGCAGAAGATCTATACAGACGCCGTGGCGGGTGGAAGAAAACATCCGCCACGGCGTAAAATGAAAAATTTACAATGTGAATAGTCAAACGTAGAGACCATTTTTTCCGCCATATTTATTTTGCAACACCCAACGTTGAAAACAGGAAGAAAGAGAGCTAACAAAGAATTACTATGACCTTTCTTGATTGTATTTTTTAACAAAAAAAATGTGGAGTCCAGAAACCACATTAAAAACGGGGCGATACCGAAAAGCCTTATGAGTAGGAAACACTAAATTTATAAAAAATGAAAAATCTTTATTTTAAACCATTGTTGATGGTATTTGTAATCAGTTTGTTTGCAAATAACCTTTTTGCTCAAGGAGCCTATGTAAATATTAATGCCGGATATGGGCTTAGCATGAGTTCTCAGAATTTGAACAACTTTTACAATTCTACGGATGAACTTAATTCTCGCACCGATGAGCAAGTAAATCTATCATTGGGAAAAGGATTAAATATTGGAGGTGCTTTGGGGTATATGTTTAATAAAAACATTGGAGCCGAATTAGGTTTTTCTTACCTATTAGGTGGTGAGTCTGAAGCAAAGCATATAGATATGGATGGCACAACAGATTATACTTTATCATCAAAGATGTTAAGAATTAATCCAACTCTTGTTATTGCTGCTGGTTTTGAAAAAATTAATCCTTATGCAAAATTCGGGTTCGTAATTGGTTCCGGTTCTATAATGTATGAATCTATTGAAAAGGAAGGTATTGATATAAAGGTGCGGAAAGAAAAATTTAACGGTGGATTAGCATTTGGATTAAATGCTGGAGTAGGGGCGTTGTATAACCTGAGTGAAAAAATGACATTTTTTGGCGAACTAAATATGGTAAATTTATCCTATGCACCAACTAATGGAGAATTAACAGAAGCCACTAAAAATGGTGCTAACGAGTTGCCCGGTATGACAATAAGAGAAAGGGAAACAGTATTTGTTTCCAGTTATGACAGGAACGCTCCACGCCCAGATTCGCAACCAAGACAAGAATTAAAACAAAAATTTCCCTTTGGCAGTTTTGGGATAAATATTGGACTGAGGTTTAGCCTCTAAGAACATATTAAAACCACCCCATAAAAAAGTGTAGGAGTAATAAGGGTTTCAGTGGTAATTTACACTGTGGTCGGTTTTTGACTTCCACCGACCACACTATCTAAGGATTACTAACTTATTAAATTAGCTTATACCTCTTCATTACAGAATATCCCTGCAAACCAGTGGCGGGTGGAAAAAAACCCCCGCCACGGCGTAAAGCGAAAGAATATTGATAGTATGAAACTTTGAAATACATCGAATAGCGTATATATTTGAGTTGGCGGCTACTTTTATGACACACCTCACAGTACAACAATATCAAGACGTAATTTCAAATAATCTATCTCCCAGTCAGGTTGAGGTTTTGCAAATTTTATATTCATTGCCAAACTCCAGTGCGACAGCACGACAACTTACTATGGCATTAGATTATTATAGCTTTCCATCAGCAATTAAACAGATAGATACTGGTGAGTTTAAAAAATATAATCCTGGAAAACTAATTGGAGAAATAGGAAAATCAATCGCATTTTCTAAAGGAATTACTCCACCAAGCAATGGCAAAGGAGACAGAACCTCAAGAGCTTTTTCTCGTTTTGTTGGAGAAGATAATAAAAAGACTGGTTTGGTTATGTGGGACAATTTGAAAAAAGCATTAGAAAACTTACGACTTGTAACTATTGACAACACTGACTTTGACGCATCTGAACGATTACCAACTGAAACATTTCAATTTGACGAAACCGAATTATTCAAAGAAGGAAAAGTAATTCAAGTGTTTACAAATCGGTACGAACGAAACCAAAGAGCAAGACTTGAGTGCATTAAACATTTCGGCAACAAATGCAGTGTATGTGATTTTAACTTCGGTGAAGTTTATGGCGACATTGCAAAAGGTTTTATTCACGTTCATCATAAATTAGGACTTGCTGAAATCAACGCTGAATATGTTGTTGACCCAATCAAAGACTTAATTCCTGTTTGTGCAAATTGCCATTCAGTAATTCATTTGACAAGACCAGCACAAACAATTGACGAACTTAAAAAGCGGATGAAGAAAAGTAGCCGCTAACAAAAGTATTGCTGCAAGTGGGGCTGTGTTGAAACAATCAGCTATATGTCCAAGTATCAACAGCAGTTCGGGCTTGACGAATTACTATTTGGCTTTTAGTTATTATCTTCATCATCAGTTTTTCAAGCGGCTTCTATTCCGGGCTGGACAAGCAATGAATACCAGCACAGCAGCAAGCCGTGAACGTTTTACGATATTTTTCCTTTCAAATTGCAAGCCTCTTTTCGACTAGAAAACCTTAAATTTGACTCATGAAAATTGCACTCCAATACGTTAATGATAGTTCTGGTAAACTTCAAGCTGTTCAAGTATCTCTAACTGACTGGGAAAAGCTGATGGCGAAGTTGAAGAATTATGAGCAAATGCTTAAAATCAAGACTGATCTCAAAGATGCATTTCAAGAAGTCTCCCAGTTAAGGAAATCAAAAGCAAAGAAGCAAACATTAAATGATTTTCTTAATGAGCTATAGTATTATTCCAATTGAAAAATTTAAAAAAGAAGCTAAAAGATTTGTAAAAAAATATCCTTCTCTCAAAAAGGAATTAGCTGAACTTAGCTCAGTTTTAGAAAAAAATCCTACTACAGGAACTTCATTAGGCAACAATGCTTACAAAATAAGAATTTCAATAAAAAGTAAGGGCTCTGGAAAAAGCGGTGGAGCAAGAGTAATAACTTATGTTGTTACTGACAACAATGAGATTTATTTACTTACCATTTATAACAAAGGGGAATTTGACACAATAGATGACAGTACTCTTCGCAAAATCATTCGAGATATAAAAACAGGCAAATAAAACATCGTACAACATCAGGTTTGGCAAAAATGGGGGCGGACGGAGCAAAATTGAATCCGTCTCGGGAGCAATTAATTTTAAATTTTTCGCTATGGAATTTTTTACAACAGACGGAAAACTTTTAATCCAAGGTTCGACAATTACACAAAGAAGATTTACAAATACTCGACGCAGAAACATTTTTCTATATTGCTTCTTCTTACTCTTTTTCATCAACGTATTTATTGAAAGACTTGAAATTGCACAAGTGGCTGATAAAACCACAAAATGGGTATCCGTTTGTATTTATGGACTTGTTTTACTTTTTTATTCTTTAATTATGCTTGACTTTTTATTTAGACAATACTTAAAAAGCAAAGTAGACATTTCAAAAATTGATAAAATAAAATTGTACCGAAGTGAGGAAGGTTTAGAAACCAATATTGTTTTGACAATGAAATCCAAAAGGTATAAGCATTATAAATTCAGGACTCTTGAAAGACAGTTTGAAACTTTAGTTGAAACTATTCGATCATTAAATCCAACTATTCAATTAGTGACAGAATAAGGCTAATAAATGGAATAAGTTTGAACCCGACAATTGCTTCAAAAAATGGGATTGCTTTATCCCACAATCATCCTGAGATTCCTCGCTAAGGCTCGGAATGACAAGCCACTTTAATTAATTCCCACCGTTGTTGGTATGCAGCATAGCCTGTAGATGGCGTACCAACAAAGGCGTAAACTTTGAAATACATTGAATAGCGTATATATTTGAGTTAGCGGCAATCTTAAATTATCAACAAATTTTAATATGAGACTATTTTATTTCCTGCTTCTCTTACCTTTTTATTCTGTATCGCAGAATAATGGTACCGGTTCATCAATAGCAAATACGTTTATTAATTCTTTAGACAGTGTACAAAAGAGCAAAACTGTGTTCCCCTTTGATACGATGTCACGTTATGAGTGGCATTATGTTCCTCCTTATAGTGTTTCCAGACAAGGGATTGCTATAAGAGAATTAGATAGCATCCAAAAACAAAATATTTACAATTTGCTTAAGACTTATTTGAGCAGCAATGGTTATACTAGGACACAGGACATTATGAATACTGAGTATTTATTGAAAGAGCTGGAGCCCAATAATAGTGGCCGTATTCCTGAAAATTATTTTGTAGCCTTCTATGGCAATCCTAGGAAAGATAAAACATGGGGTTGGAAGTTTAGCGGGCATCACCTTGCACTTAATTATACAATTGTAAATAATCAATTGGCTTTTGCACCCTTCTTTTTTGGAGTTTATCCTGCTGTAAGAACTAATGGTGAAGGCAAAGAAAAAAATATATTTAAGGACGAAGAAGAACTTGGATTTAAACTGGTAAACTCATTTACGCAAGAACAGAAATTGAAAGCTATATTTAAACTTGAAGCATTTGCAGATATCGTAACTAAAAATTCCCAAAAAGTTGTCCCTTTTGACACAGTGGGAATAATTGCAAAAGACCTGACTTTTGAACAAAAGCATGTTTTAAATCAACTAATAGTAACTTATCTCTCTAACATGCCAACCAAGATTGCTCAACTTAGAATGAAAAGAATCGCATCAGAAGATTTTAATAAAATAAGTTTTGGATGGGCAGGAAGCGCAAAATTAGGAGAACCTCATTACTACAGAATACAAGGCAAAACGTTTTTAATTGAGCTAGACAATACGCAGCACAATGCAAATCATATTCATACAGTGTGGCGAGATTTTGATGGTGATTATGGAATTGACCTCTTGAAAGAGCACTATAAAAATAGCAAACATCATAATAAATAAATTTTTAATAACTCAATTATATATAAACAAGACTGCCGCTAACACTGGTTTTGCTAATAGTGGAGCTGGACATTCCGCCGTTGGTATGCAGCATAGCCTGTGGATGGCGTACCAACAAAGGCTAAACGATTTTCTTAATGAGTTATATTATCATTCCTATTGAAAAATTCAAGAAAGATGCAAAACGTCTCGTAAAAAAATACTCTTCTCTTAACAAAGAATCAGGTCTCTATAATTTCAAAAAATCCACAATCTATAGTTTGTCATTCCAATCCGCCACGGCGGACAGCCGAAAGAGGACTCTCAAAGAGAAATGCAAAAAAATGGACCGCCATTATAGCGTTCCATTTTAATATTCCTAATATTTTCAGTTTATTTTTTCTCTTTCTTTGCCGGTTTCTTTGTAGCCGTTTTCCTGGCTACTTTTTTTTTCACCGTTTTTGAAAACGCATTCGGCACTTGCTTTTCAATCAGTTTCCTGGCTTCTTCTAAAGATATGCCGGCTAATTCCTCCACCGTATATTTTGTATTATCAGCTTTATTGGCAATCTTCAATTTCTTTTTATTGAACTTGATGATGGGACCCCAACGGGCATTTTCAATCGAGATTTTTTCGGCCGGCCATTGTTGTATAAAACGGTTGGCTTCCTTCTCCATTTTTTTTTCAATCAGTTCTTTCAGGTCGGCATCCGATAATTTATCAAAATCATATGCTCTTGGCACGTTGATAAAAATATCATCCCATTTAATAAACGGACCAAAGCGGCCCTTGCCTTTGGTTATGGGTTTACCATCAAATAGTCCAATCGGGGCATCAGCTTTTCCTTTTTCCAAAATCAATTCAACCGCTCTTTCCATACTAATTTCATACGGATCTTCTCCCTTTGGAATGGAAACAAAATTTTCATCGTATTTAACGTATGGACCAAATCGACCAATATTAACTGAAACTTCCTTGCCTTCATGCATACCCAATGTGCGGGGCAGTTTAAATAAATCCATGGCATCTTCCATCGAGATGGTTTCAATACTCTGTGTGGCCTGTAAGCTGGCAAAGCGGGGCTTCTCCTCATCTTCGGCACTGCCAATCTGAATCATGGCACCATATCGTCCCATTCTGGCAATAATGGGTTTACCCGAAACAGGATCAATTCCCAATTCACGTTCGCCTTTTGCCCTCTCTGCATTTTCCAATGTATTATCTACATCTTTTTTAAACGGAATATAGAAATCACTCAACATTTTATTCCATTCAATTTTGCCTTCGGCAATTTCATCAAATTCATTTTCAATCCGGGCCGTAAAACTATAATCCAGTATATCATCGAAATGCTGAACTAAAAAATCGGTTACAACCAAACCCAGATCGGTAGGTACCAGCTTTGCTTTTTCTGTGCCGGTTCTTTCCGATTCTTTTTCTTTATTAATCTGATTCGCTTTCAAGGTCAATACCCGGTAAGCCCGTATTTCGCCTTCTTTATCTCTTTTTTCGGTATAATTTCTTTTTAAGATAGTAGAAATAGTAGGAGCGTAAGTGGATGGTCTGCCAATACCCAGTTCTTCCATCTTTTTTACCAGGGAAGCTTCGGTATATCTGGCAGCAGCCCGGGTAAATTTTTCGATGGCCTTCATTTCATTGAATGGCAATTGCTGTCCAACGACTAATGGAGGCAGCATTTTATTGTCTTCCTCTTCGGCAATATCATCATCATCCACATCTTCGCGGTAAACTTTCAGGAAGCCATCAAATTTCAAAACTTCTCCAGAAGCGGTCAACTCATCTTTATTGGTAGAAATCAGAATTTTAGCCATCGTTTTTTCCAACACGGCATCAGCCATCTGGCTGGCCATGGTACGTTTCCATATCAGTTCGTACAAACGGTTCAACTCGGGATCATTCACCGAAGTTTTATCAAAATAGGTGGGCCGGATAGCTTCGTGAGCTTCCTGTGCACTTTCATTTTTATTCTTGAATTTTCGGAACTGATGATATTCTTCGCCGTATAAATTCTTGACGGTATTGGTGATATCGCCTAAGGCCGTATTACTTAAACTTACACTGTCGGTACGCATATATGTGATATGCCCGTTCTCATACAGTCGCTGTGCAATCAACATGGTTTTTGAAACACCATATCCCAGTTTTCTGCTTGCTTCCTGTTGTAATGTAGACGTCGTAAATGGTGCAGCTGGTGATTTTTTCCCTGGCTTTACCTGGATATCATTGACTTTATAATTGGCACCAATACAGGATTCCAGAAATTTATTCGCATCTGCTTCCTGTGCATACTTAGCACCGTCGGCTTTAAAAACAATGCTTTTACTATGCAGGTCCTTAGCCGTAAACCATGCTTCCAGTTTGAAACTGCTGACAGCCTTAAATGCATTGATCTCTCTTTCCCGTTCTGCAATCAAACGAACTGCCACACTTTGCACACGACCAGCACTTAAAGAACGGCCCATACTTATTTTGCGCCATAAAATAGGGCTCAGTTCAAATCCCACTATACGATCCAGTATCCGTCTTGATTGTTGTGCATTCACCAGGTTCATATCTACCAGGCGGGGATTTGCAACTGCCGATGTAATAGCCGGCTTGGTGATCTCATGGAAAACAATTCGCTTGGTTGTCTTTGGATCCAGTCCCAGTACTTCGCAAAGATGCCAGCTGATGGCTTCTCCTTCACGGTCTTCATCCGTTGCCAGCCATACATGTTCTGCTTTTTTGGCTATCTGTTTTAATTCTCTAACTACTTTTTCTTTGTCGACAGGAACTTTATAACGGGGTTCGAAATTATTATTCACATCGATACCCATATCATCTTTTTCTAAATCACGAATATGACCATAGCAACTCTTCACCTCAAAATCGGGACCTAAGATTTTTTCGATGGTTTTTGCTTTAGCCGGAGACTCCACAATCAACAAATTCTTCGCCATATGTGCTGTTTCTATATTTATTTATCACAAGATGAGTGCAATTATAAGGAAAGAAAAATTAATATCGCCTGTAGAAAATGAAATAAGTTTTAAAAAAAAATAGTATTAAACGATTATTTCTCTGATTTTCGCAGCCAGTTTTTCAGCCCAACGACTATATTCCTTCCCTGATGGATGTAGTTGGTCGGTAGCTAATAAATCCACATCCACTAAGGCTTCTCGGGTAAAACCGGTAATATTTATATAATGTGAATGGAACGATTTTGTCAACTCCTCATTGATTTGATTATAGGCATCTATTTCATCAGCAATTTTTTTTTGATCCCGGCCTGTGGCAAAAGGAGTAATTCCCCAATCTGGGATGGAAAGTACAATTACATGGTTTGCATTATTTGCAGCCAGTGAAATGGCTTTTTTTAATAATGTTTCAAATTCTTTTTTATAGATTTCCATTTCAAATCCACGATATTGATTATTGACACCTATTAATAGTGTAACAATATTATAAGCAGGGGAGAACAGCGTTTTTGAAATTCGATCCAACAATTCATCCGATGTCCATCCGGTTTTTGCAATCAGTTCAGGAGCATTAAAATTCAGTCCATTTTTGCGAAGCAATTGAACCGTTTGATATGGGAAGCTTTCCTGAAGCATCACTGATTCACCAATAGTATATGAATCACCCAAAGCAAGGAAAGTAAAATTTTGTGAAGCCATATTTTTATACCCTCAAATTATAAAAAATCAATAATCGATTTTCGTACACCGGCATCCCGGTAAATTTTATTATGCCCTAATCCTTTGCTGAAAAAGAATTCAGTATTAAAAAGCATTTTCTTTTTAATTTTCAAAATATCCTTCATGGGTGTTTGAATATCCTCTTCATCCTGGTAAAAACGCATTTGCGCTTTTATATTTTCAGCAACCCGGGAAATGGAATACCATTCAATTGGATTGGTTGCTATTCGGCCTATTGCCAATTTGAGCTCCATTTTTACTTCCTCCGTCAATTTTAGCAAACTGCTGTAATTATCCAATGCTGTTTGAGTTTCTGCTGCAGGTGCAATTAAAACTAGTTTAAAACTTTCATCATGTTTTAATTCCTCCATAGCCAGCGAAACGGCTAATCCGCCAAATGAATGAGCAATATAGCCTTTCACTTCGCCATATAATTCATTGATCGCTTTTATCATGTTTTTATATATAATCACAGTAATTGTTTCGCCGCCACTATAGCCATGTGCAGGGGCATCGAACGCCAGCACTTCATATCCTTTATCTATTATTGGCTTTATATATGCATCAAAATTCAGCACCGTCGATTCATATCCATGTAATATCAAAATTCTTTTTGTTCCTCCTTTATTCCAACGGTAGCCAACGAGTTTACTTTTATTCAATAAAAAATGAAGAGGCTCAGCTTCCAGGAAAATCCTGGGTAGTTTTTTTATGGACCTTTTTTGAGGTGTTGTAAATAATTTTAATGCTTCTTTGGCGGCTTTCTTTTTGGAAACAGCCGATAAAACCTTGAATTTTGTCCGGATATATTTTATAGCTATTTTTTCCTTCAATTTCATATCAAGCAAATATAGATGGACATTGTAATAATTGGCACAGGAAATACGGCAACGGTATTGGGCAAGCTTTTTAAAAAAGCAGGTCATTCCATTATTCAGGTATATGGAAGAGATATGCCGTTTGCAAAAGAACTGGCTATTTTGATCGAAGCAAATGCTATTGATACGCAGGAGAAACTGAATATGGAAGCGGATGTTTATTTATTGGCTGTTTCTGATTCGGCAATCGAAGAATTTGGACAAATACTAAAATTACCCGGAAAAATAATTATGCATTGTGCAGGGGCAGTTTCCAAAAATTTATTGAAAAACGTTTCTTCGCATCATGCTGTTTTTTACCCTTTGCAAAGTTTAAAAAAGGAAATGACCGATTTTCCATCTGTTCCAATCCTCATAGATGGGAGTGATGCGCATACTATTTCAATTTTAAAGACTTTGGCAGAATCAATATCTCATTTTGTTTCTGAAATATCTGAACAAGATCGGATGAAGATGCATCTGGCGGCTGTGTTTGTCAATAATTTTGTCAATCATTTATTTACCCTCTCCGAAGATTATTGCAGGAAGGAAGCAATCGATTTCAATTTATTAAAACCCCTGATAGAAGAATCCATATCCGGGTTAAAAAACAATTCTGCTGCAGATCTGCAAACCGGGCCCGCCATCAGAAACGATCAGGCTACCATAGAAAAGCACGAAGCGTTAATGGTCAATCATCCCGAATTGAAATCAGTTTACAATATCATGACGAAGAGCATCCTGGAAAAATATATTCTCTAAAAAAACAAATTTGTTTTTCCATTTTCCCGATTCCATAAAGGAAAGAAGATTTTTTCCAATAAATTTGCACCCGAAACGGAAATCAATGTATAAGATAAAATTCAATTTTGAACAAAAAGGGCTGGAACCGATAACGGTTGAGAATGCACAGGTTGGCCATAGTATTCTGGAAGTGGCGTTGTTAAATGATATTGATCTTCACCATAACTGTGGCGGTGTTTGCGCATGCAGCACCTGTCATGTGTACATAGAAAAAGGCGAGCATTTTATTGATGAAATAAATGACAAGGAAGAAGATTTTGTAGACAGAGCCCGTAATCCACGGATCAATTCCAGGTTGGGATGTCAGTGTCTCTTACTGGAGGGCCGTGGAGAAATTGAAGTCAGAATTCCTGATCAATCATTAATACTGGGTGAAGAATAATCAAATAGTTAAAAAATTATACAACACGAATATGAGTCAATACGAACCACCGATAAACTGGAGCGATTATGAAGATATTGCTATTAAATTGCACGAAAAATTCGGCGATGATTTCAATGAAGGCAAAATCTACCGTATTCGTTTCACCGAACTGATTGAGTGGGTTTTGAGTTTGCCGCATTTCGAAGGCAAGCGGGAAGATTGTAATGAAGGTCATTTGGAAAGAATTCAGAGCGAATGGGTTTACGAATGGAGAAGTAATAAAGAAAATTAATTTTAAAATAATCCAAACCATGCTTGAACGGTTTAAAAAAATTACCTGTTTTATTTTCGATATGGACGGTGTATTGACCGACGGAACAATCCTGGTATTGAATGACGGTCAGCATGCAAGGAAAATGAGTATTAAAGATGGGTTTGCACTCCAACTGGCCATCAAAAAAGGATATGCTATACTGGTTGTATCGGGCTCCAATTCGGATGCGGTCGTTCAACGTTTACAAAAACTGGGTGTCACTGAAGTGCACATGGGCATATTGGATAAGAAACAATTAGTCGCCGATTATCTGATAAAAAATAATCTTCATTGGGAAAATGTACTGGTTATGGGAGATGATATTCCTGATCTTGAAATTTTAAAAGAGGCCGGTCTTTCTTGTTGTCCCTTAGATGCTGTACCGGAAGTAAGGACAATATCACATTACATATCTGCTAGGAATGGAGGCGATGCCTGTGTAAGGGATGTCATTGAAAAAGTTTTACGCTGCAACGATCATTGGAGTTTTGATAAAGAAATTGCTTCTGCTTAATTTCATCCCACAATAGTTTTATCTTACAAAAAAAAGCATGAGATTGATCGCCGCCTTCATCCAGTTAATCAGGCTGCCGAATCTTATTTTTATTGCACTCACGCAATATCTTTTTCACTTCGCTATAGTTTTACCTTTATTTAAAAATCAGGGAATAGAACCGATTTTTTCCTGGTCTTTATTGACCCTGTTAATTTTTTCTTCCGTTTTGATTGCCGCCGCCGGATATATCATCAATGATTATTTCGATATCAATATTGACCTGGTTAATAAGCCACATAAAAATGTAATTGATGCAATCATCAATCGCCGATGGGCCATGTTTTGGCATTCGCTGCTTTCTTTCATAGGTGTAGCAATAGGTTTTTTTGTTGGCTGGAAAATAAATATCTGGTGGATCGGACCGGCGAATTTTTTATGTAGCTTTTTTTTATTTACCTATTCTACTACATTTAAAAAGAGATTATTACTAGGTAATATTATTATTTCTTTACTCACCGGATGGACCGTTGCATTGATTGGCCTGTCTAATTTTTATCTTGTTTATTTTCACAAACCGTTATTTGGAGATATTGAAAATGACAAACTTTTCCGCTTAACCATACTCTATTCAGCATTTGCTTTTATTATTTCATTAATACGTGAAGCCGTCAAGGATATGGAAGATATTGAAGGAGATCGAAAATTTGGATGTACAACCTTACCCATCAAATGGGGGATGAATGCGGCGAGGATTTATGTAGTATTGTGGCTATCTGTATTGATGGCCATACTGTTTATTTTACTGGCTTATGTTTTACAATATAAGTGGTGGTGGCTTGATCTGTATACTTTATTGCTCATAATAATTCCGTTGGTATTTACGTTGGTCAAAATTCAAAAAGCCAGGGTTGCAAAAGATTATCATGCGTTAAGTTCATTAACAAAAGGGATCATGTTTGCAGGCATACTCTCCATGATTTTCTTCAAATTCTATTTATAATATGGATCAACCAATTATACTTGCTTCTCAATCTCCCCGTCGTAAACAATTATTGGAATGGGCAGAAATTCCATTTGAAGTTATTGTTGTAGAAACAGATGAATCGCATCCTGAAAATTTAAGCCTGGAAGAAATTGCATTTCATATTGCAACAAATAAAGCATTGGCAGTAAAGCCGATGGTTGACGAAAACGCCATCATTCTGGCAGCGGATACTATGGTTGTATTAAATGATCGAATCATCAACAAACCAATAGACCGTATAGATGCTATTCAAATTTTATCATCTCTATCCGGGCAAATACACCAGGTAATTACGGCTGTTTGCATCATACAAAAAGATAAGAAAACCTGCTTCGCAGATATAACCGAAGTTGAATTTCATGAGCTGACTTCTGAACAAATTGAATTCTACGTAGACAAATACAAACCTTACGACAAGGCCGGTGCTTATGCCATCCAGGAATGGATAGGCGTTGTAGGTATCAAATCAGTTTCCGGTGATTTCTATAATGTGATGGGCTTGCCGGTAAGCAGGGTAGTTAGGGAATTGGAAAAATTTGGATGAAATAACACTCAATGACTAAAATTTATTTCCATTGCTTTTGATTACAAACAATCTGCATTATCTTAAGTAATCATTCATTAAGTTATGAACGAAAACTTACTTCAATTTATCTGGCAGTTTCAATATTTTTCTAAAACGGAAATGGAAACGAATAGTCACGAACTGCTTCAAATTATTCATAGTGGTCATCATAACAGAAACCAAGGTCCTGATTTTTCAGATGCCCGTTTGTTAATCGGAAACACCGTTTGGGCCGGATCAGTAGAAGTACATATCAAATCATCCGATTGGAAAAAACATCATCACCAGCAGGATAGCCGATACGAAAACGTAATCCTGCATGTGGTATGGGAAGATGATAAACAGGGGCCTTTATCCATTCCAGTTTTTGAATTAAAAAACAAAGTATCTACTATTTTATTAAAAAAATATGAAGAACTGATGAACTCGGCTTCTTTTATTCCATGTGAAAAAAGCATATTGACTGTAAAAGAAATTACTCTTCAAAATTGGAAAGAAAGACTGTTGGCAGAAAGACTTATTAGAAAAACAGACCTTGCCAGATCATTTTTGCAAGAAACCAATCATCATTGGGAGGAAATATTCTGGTGGATGCTTGCCCGCAATTTTGGCAATAAATTAAATACAGATGCTTTCGAACAGATAGCCCGGTCTGTTTCTGTCAATTTGCTGGCAAAACATAAATCGAATATTATTCAATTAGAAGCCTTGCTATTGGGGCTTGCCGGGCTTCTTAAAAATGAATTCAATGATGTTTATCCTAAAACTCTTCAGCAAGAATATCTTTTTTTGAAAAAGAAATATAAACTCAAGGAAATAATAGATCCGTTAAACTTTCTGCGCACCCGGCCGGGGAATTTTCCTACAATCCGATTGGCACAATTAGCCATGCTTATTCATCATGCTGTTCATTTGTTTTCTAAAATCAAAGAGGCCGAAGATCTAAATGAAGTTAGTAAATGGTTCAACATTACGGCAAGTGCATACTGGAATGTCCATTACCGATTTGATGAATCTTCCACGTTCAAAAAGAAAAATATTGGCAAATCCTTTATTGAAAATATTTTCATTAATACCATCATACCTGTACTCTTCGCTTATGGCGAATTGCACGATAATAATCAATATAAAGACAAAGCCATCAAATGGCTCGAGCAATTGGATGCCGAAAAAAATGTGATCACAAAAGGCTTTGTCAGACTGGGTTTGCAGAACAGGAATGCATTTGACTCACAGGCATTACTTGAAATGAAAAATGAATATTGTAATAAAAAAAAATGCCTACAATGTGCTGTTGGAAACGCTTTATTGAAAGCTGACTCATGATTATTCACCCCAGATTCCCCAATCAACTTTTACTGAAATTTCCGGATGCAGACTTAATTGTACCGGACAGGTATTGGCTGTATTAATGAAGATCACTTTTTTTTTTTCGTCCAAAGTGGATAATGAATCCGGTAAATGAAATGTCAGGTTTATTGCGCCAATCCTCCTGGGATTTGCTATCATAATTTTTTCTACGTCTATTTTGATACCCGTCAAATCAATATTCATGGCATGGGCTTTAATACCCATTACCGTAACCATACAGGTTGCCAGAGAAGTGGCCATCAGATCGGTTGGCGAAAACCGTTCTCCCTTCCCATAATTATCAACCGGGGCATCTGTATCGAAACTGGATCCTGATGGAAGATGTGTGCAGGTAGTTCTTAACTCCCCTTTATAAATTACCTTTGATGTCATTACTAATTTTTGCCTAAATTTACGTCAGTTATAATTCACCAAGTAATATGCCATGAAAAAACTCTTTATACTTTTTATATTAACATCTTTTACATGTAGTTTATATGCTCAGGATGCAAAGGAAAAAAAGGAGCAGAAAAAAGCAGAAAAAAGAGAAAAAATTAATGCAATGATCAGGCAGGAAGAAGAAGGAGTGTTGGTTTTTTCCAAACAAAGTATATTCGGCATATTCCTTCGGTCAAATGGATATGGGTTTAATTATGAAAAAGGAAAAATGAAATCCCTAACCAGTTCAAATATATTTGGATTTGAATTTTCTGAAATCAAACATTTAAAAGAAGATAAATTACCAAACGGCAGCTTTACTTTTGGCAACCCCTATATCTATGGTAAAATAAATAATTTCTACCAACTTAAACTGGGATTTGGACAACAGCGTATGTTGGGACAGAAAGGAAACAAAAATGGCATTGCTGTGTCAGCAGTTTATTCCGGTGGACTTACTATTGGTATGTTGCGACCATATTATTTGGAAGTACAAACGCAGGGTAATACGGCAAAATTCATCAGTTATAAACAAGATAGTACGGCATTCCTGAATGGTTTCATAATTGGTGGCGGAGGATTTGATAAAGGTTGGAATGAAATAGAATTTAAACCAGGAGTTTATGCTAAAGGGGCTCTGCGTTTTGATTATGGCCGTTTCAACGAAGTAGTTTCCGGCATAGAACTTGGCCTTAGTATAGAAGCATATGGAGATAAAATTCCCATCATGGCTCATTCAAAAGAACAACAACTATTCTTTCAGGGACATATTGCAATCCTGTTTGGTCACCGAAAGTAATCGGCTTATTTTTGTCCACATTTTCAACGAAACCAATTAGGAATACACTTAAATTGTTTTCGTCATTCAAAAAATCTGAATTTTTGGTATGATAGAACTTCCGGTTATTTCGGGTGTAGTAGAGGCAAAGCTTAAAAAACCAGACTGGCTACGAGTTAAACTCCCCATCGGCGAAAACTATAAACATGTACGTGGCCTGGTTGACAAGCATAAATTACATACCATTTGCGAAAGCGGTAATTGCCCGAATATGGGTGAATGTTGGGGTGAAGGCACTGCAACATTTATGATATTGGGTAATACCTGTACACGAAGCTGTGGTTTTTGTGCTGTAGCTACGGGCCGTCCAGATCCGATTGACTGGGATGAACCTCAACGTGTAGCCGAAGCAATAAACCTAATGAAAGTGAAACATGCTGTCATTACTTCTGTTGATAGGGATGAAATAAAAGATGGTGGATCAATTATTTGGTATAATACCATTAAAGCAATCAAATCTTTAAATCCGGATACCACTTTAGAAACATTGATTCCGGATTTTAAAGGAGAAAAAGAAAATATTCAACGGATAATAGAAGCTGCTCCTGAAGTGGTTTCGCATAATATTGAAACGGTAGAAAGATTAACCCGCCAGGTTCGTATTCAGGCAAAATACTGGCGGAGTATGGATGTAATCAAAACCTTGAAAGAAGGCGGCATGCGTACCAAAAGTGGCATCATGCTTGGTCTTGGCGAAACTTTGGATGAAGTGAAACAAACCATGAAGGATTTGCATAATGCCGGTACCGATGTTATTACCATTGGGCAATATTTGCAACCAACGAAAAAACATTTAGCAGTTGTACGATTTGTTCACCCCGATGAGTTTGCTGAACTCCGCGAATTTGGATACAACATCGGATTAGATTATGTAGAAAGCGGACCACTGGTTCGATCTTCTTACCACAGCGAACGCCATGTATTTCCCGGTCTTGGAAGAAAAGAATGGGAAGCGTCAAAATTATCAACAGCAGTATAATTTATATATGATTAAACAAATAATATTTGGAGTAATACTAACGGGTATTGCTCCTTTTTGTTTTGGCCAATTAAGCTGGCAAAATGTTGACAGTTTGTATCAGCCACTTCCAAAATCTTTTCATGTTTATAAAACTGAAAGTCAGATGAATGGCAAAGCCAATATTGCTTATTATGTTGAAGTTGATTTGAAAGATAAAAACCTGAGTTTCATTGCCGATACAAGCTTTAATAGAAGATTAACTCCCAACCAGTTTTTTGAAAAAAATAATCAACCAATCCTGGTCGTAAACACAAGTTTCTTTTCATTTGCTACTAATCATAATTTAAATGTTGTGGTAAATAACAGAAGTCTTTTGAGTTATAATATTCATTCTACTGCTTTGAAAGGTAAGGATACACTAATGTATAGTCACTCGTTTGGCAGTGCCATGGGAATTTCTAAAAATAGAAAAGCAGATGTTGCCTGGCTTTTTACTGATTCAATGAAAAGGTTTTCTTATGCAAGTCAGCATATCGTAAAAGCAAATAATGATTCATTAAATAAAATTGAATTTTCAACAGTGAGACGTAACCGTTCATTCAAAAAATGGAAAATGCAAACGGCTGTTGGCGGAGGTCCGGTTCTTTTACAAAATGGGGAAATTAAAATTTCTAATAACGAGGAAATGAAGTTTGCAGGCAAAGCCATTGATGATAAACATCCAAGAACCGGTATGGGCCATACGAAAGACGGCAAATTGATTGTACTTGTAATTCAGGGTAGGTTTCCTTTTTTGGCCGAAGGAGCAACCTTAAATCAGGAAGCACAAATATTTAAGGACCTTGGATGCCTGGAAGCGATCAACCTGGATGGAGGTGGTAGCAGTTGTTTGCTGATCAATGGGAAAGAAACCATCAAACCTTCTGATGCAGCAGGACAGCGAGCAGTACCGGCTGTATTTATCATTAATAAATTATAATATCTCTGGGTTTTGAGTTATTATAATTTTTTTAACACTCAAAACATATTTTTTTTCTCACAATTTTCATTGTTGGCACGATTTTCCATTTATCATATTGAACAAAAAAATTTAAATTATGAAAAGGAATATCTTAATCTTATCAGCCATTTTATTTTCTGCCTCTGTTGCTTTTATCTCGTGTAGTAAAGATGATACTAAAGGCACATCAACATTGCATGTGCGTTTAACTGACGCACCCACAGCATTTGAACAGGTAAATGTGGATATACGGGAAGTAAGAGTGAAATTCTCAGATGATACAACTTCAAACGGATGGGTTACATTGACTACCTACCCTGGAATTTACAATTTACTGGCTTATCAAAATGGAGTTGATACTTTATTAGGTACCGGTGTATTTCCAACACAGGTTGTAAAAGAGATCCGTTTTGTATTAGGTCCAAACAATACAATTAAAGATGCCGGAGTTGTTTATCCATTAACGATTCCGAGCGGTTCAGAATCAGGTTTAAAACTTAAAATTAATAAAGCATTAAATGCTACCCTGGAAACAATAATCATTGATTTTGATGCCGCATTATCTGTAAAAAAGGAAGGCCCCGGTGATTATAAATTAAGGCCCGTTTTAAAAATCAAATAATTCTATTTAACGAGGCTGTATCAAAAGTCATTTTAACCGCAAAGAACGCTAAGTGACCGCAAAGTACGCAAAGTACGCAAAGAACAATACGTTAGTAATCATTTCTTTGTGCCCTTAGCATTTTAATCTTCGCGTTCTTTGCGGTTTATTTTTCAACTTTTGATACAGCCTCTTTTTTTACTTCAACTTTTCATTCGTAAATCAAAGCACTGGCACCAAGTATGGCAGCATCAGCTTCTTTCAGCTCACTAAATTTTAATTGTACTTTATTTTTAAACACCTGAATCAAATTTTCTTCCATTGCTTTTTTGGTAGGATTCAGAATTAAATCTCCGGCATTGGTTAATCCTCCAAAAAGTACAATGGCTTCAGGAGATGAGAACATAATAAAGTTAGCCAACGCTTCGCCTAAAATTTGTCCGGTAAATTCATAAACCTTGTTTGCAATGTTGTCACCCTTAATTGCACATTCATAAACCGATTTGCTGGTGATTAATTCATTGATGGAAAAATCTCTCAACAGGCTTTTTTCATTTGGGTTATCAGCAAGTAATTCAAGAGCAGTTTCCCGAACACCGGTGGCAGATGCATACGATTCAAGTGTACCTCTGATACCTGTTCCTTTATGCATTCTACCTCCGGGACGAATAATTGTGTGACCGAGTTCTCCGGCAAAACCATCATGCCCTAAAACAATTTTTCCGTCAATAACAATTCCGCTACCAACACCGGTTCCCAATGTGATGGTAATGAAATGTTTCAAACCCTTTGCACAACCATGAATCATTTCGCCCATGGCTGCAGCGTTTGCATCGTTTGTCAACTTTACAGGCACACTGAATTTTGCAGAAAATAATTTAGCCAATGGAATGATTCCTTTCCAGATCAGGTTTGGGGCATATTCAATATTTCCGGTATAAAAATTACCATTGGGTGCACCAATACCTATTCCGGAGATTTGATTAATTCCCCCGATATGATTTAACATCGGCGTCAGTTTCTGGTAAATTTCTTCAATAAATTCTTCTACACTTTCGTGTTCATTGGTTAAAATGCGATCTTGTTCCAGGATATTACCTGCTTCGTCTACAATACCAAATTTCGTATTCGTTCCGCCAATATCAATTCCAATTGCAAATTTATTAGTTGAATTCATGTGCTTATTTTAAAACAGCCACTCAATCGTGGCTGTTATATTTAGTAAAAAATATTTTTAATGGTTCACTGCAATTTCTGCATCATAATCAATGCCCTGCTTTCTAAGTACATTTTTTACTGATACCGCAAAAAATGCCAGATACGCAAAACAAATGACGGCTACCCAATACGAGTTATGTATTCCAAAACCTTCAATGCTACTGCTGCTCTGCAAGTAATCTGCCAGTTTTCCCTGAATAGGAGGTATGATTCCACCACCTAAGATCATCATGATCAAAAATGCAGAACCTTGGGTAGTATATTTTCCAAGACCTGCTATGGATAAACTAAAAATACAAGGCCACATAATGCTGCAAAACAATCCACCAGCTAAAAAAGCATACGTTGCAACCTGACCATGTGTAAATATTCCAACCATCATAGCAATCATGCCCAGAGAACTAAATATAAACAAGGTTTTAACCGGCTTATCCTGACTGATATAAAAAGCAGCAATCTGAATTAATACACATACAACATAGTAATAAAGTGGAGTCATATCATATTGTGCAATGCTGTTCATGCCCAAAATAATTCCGAATGCAACTATAGGAACAACAAAAAGCAAAATGTTTTTCATGTTCTTATTCAATTTAAAAACACTGATAGCCCCGGCCCATCTTCCAATCATTAAACTACCCCAATACATGGATATATAAGGAGCTGCTTCCGATGATTGAAGTCCACCCATATTTTTTTGTTTTAATAATTCACTCAAATTACTTCCAATAGTTACTTCGACACCTACATAAACGAATATGGCCAGCATACCGAGAACCAATTGCGGATATTGCATAGCTCCCCAACCAATGGGATTCTTTTTTGCTTTTAAATTAGAAAACAAAAGGCCGCCTACAACAACTAATAATGCACCCAATAGCCATTTCATCCGATACGTTTCCAGATCATGTTTTTCAAGTGAGGTCGCATGGGTCATATCTGTTTTATAACTGTCAAAAACCGGGACAAACATGATGATTAATAATCCGGTAATAATTAATAAAGAGTAGAAAGCCTTATTTGCATTTTCGGTTTTTTCCTCCAACACACCAGCAGGAACTTTTTTGGAAAAGAAAAACAAAGCAGCAGCTCCAATAAAAAGTAATCCTACACAGGAATAAAGAATTATCACTTTAGAAAGACTAAGTGAGGCAATTTTTTCATCGGTAATAGCAGCAGTTGTTCCAAAAAGTGCGAAGGCAACAAGAATGGGTCCGATAGTAGTACCAAATGAGTTGATACCACCACCCAAATTTACCCGGCCGGTACCTGTTGATGGATCGCCTAATGAAATTGCAAATGGTTGAGCGGCGGTTTGCTGCAAAGAAAAACCCAGTGCAACAATAAATAATCCGACAAGCATACCTGCAAATGTATTTCCTTCAACCGCTATGATCATAGCAACTGCTCCCAAAGCAGAAAACAACAATCCATAAACAATACTTTTTTTATAGCCCCACTTTCCAACCAAGTCTTTTCCGCCATAAGCCCCGTATGCAAACAGGCCCAAAGCACCAATATAATAAGCAGTATAAAAAGCAAAATCTATCAATTGACTTTGAAACTGATCGAGCCCAAAATAATGTTTACAAAAAGGAATAAAGACGCTGTTTCCGGCCGCAATAAATCCCCAGAAAAAGAAAACGGTGACGAGTGTACTTAACGCACTGTAGTTAGTTGCTTGCTTTCCAGATGTCATTTTTTAAAATTTTAAGAACGGAAAATAATAGATTTTTCTGACAGTAAAATATTCTTGTTATATTGAATGCTTACAAGATTAAAATTTATTGATGGAAATAGTTCATGTTTCGGCCGAATGCTATCCGATGGCTAAAGTAGGAGGACTTGCAGATGTGGTAGGTGCATTACCTAAGTATCAACAACTGGCAGGCAATACAGCCAAAGTTATTTTACCCATGCACCGGACTAAATTCCTGTATGACAATGAATGGGATTTGATTTACAAATCGTCCATGTATTTAGGTGAAAAGAAATATGATTACAGTATCATCAAAGAAAAAACGCAGAAACTTGGATTTGATCTATACCTGGTAGACATATTTGGATTACTTGACAGGGAGAACGTTTATGGGTATGATGACGATACCGAACGGTTCACTGCTTTTCAAATAGCTATCCTGGATTGGATCATGAGTTGGAAAAAATTACCGGATATTATGCATGTACATGACCACCATGCAGGGTTGATACCTTTTATGATGAAGCATTGCTTTGCATTTAAAAAGTTAAGCAATACAGCAACTGTATTAACCATACATAATGCTCAATACCAGGGATGGATGAATTGGAAAAAATCAAACTATATTCCAGATTGGGATTCCTCGAAGAAAGGATTGCTTGATTGGAAAAACAATATCAACCCTTTAGCCAGTGCTATTAAATGTGCCTGGAGCGTTACAACGGTCAGTCCAAGTTATTTGGAAGAATTAAGAATCAATAGCAATGGACTGGAAAGCTTGTTTCAAGTTGAGTTTCAAAAATGTGTGGGTATTTTAAATGGTATTGATACCGGTGTTTGGAACCCTGCAAGCGATACTTATATTGACCATCACTTTAATAATAAAACCGTACATGCCGGGAAACTAAAAAATAAAAAAGCTTTATGCAAATCATTTGAAATTGCGGAGGACAAACCTTTATTTGTATTTATTGGAAGATTGGTTGGTGAGAAGGGTGCAGATGTATTGGAAAAAGTATTCCAGGACTCTTTCATTCATATTGGCAGAAAGATGAATTTTTTAATTTTAGGCTCTGGTGAAAAAGAAGTGGAAGATGGACTGCATGCGTTAAAAAAAATAGCGCAAAATGATTATGATGTGTATATAGGTTATAATGAAAAACTGAGCCATCTGATGTATGCAGGTGCAGATTCCTCGAAAATCAGCGCTCTACTTCGGAGTTCGGGTTGACAACTCACTTCACCCTGGGCCGCGCTTGGAAGGTGGTGCTGCCGGACAGCACGAGTCCGACGAATGAATTTTGGGTGACGGGACAGTTGAAAAGGATTCCCGGCAGGAGCAGGGTTCCGCCGTGAACGGAGAGGCAA
>JAYWEL010000226.1:0-7650 GCA_043779285.1 Chitinophagaceae bacterium
TGAATTTTTGCATATCCGATACACACAAATAAAAAAATAATTTTTTTATTTTAATATTCATCACTACTTTGTTGTCTTAAGGCTCCAAAACTAACTGCAAAAAAAATCCACTCAATGAGTGGATTTTTTTATGTATTCACTATTTTTAAACCGCAAAGCTTTCGCCACAACCACAAGTTCTGCTTGCATTTGGGTTACTAAAATAAAATCCTTTCCCATTCAAGCCATCCGAAAAATCAAGTGTTGTGTTAACCAAGTATAAAAAACTTTTCAGGTCGGTAACAACCTTCAAACCATTGTCTTCAAATGACTGGTCCATGGGTTTCACTTCGTTATCAAAATCCAGTTTATAACTAAGTCCAGAACATCCGCCTCCAACAACACTAACACGAACAAAATAAGCAGGGTCATCAGCAACACCGGCATCATTCAATAATTGTTCAACTTTTATTTTTGCTTTATCGCTAACATAAATAGCGTTGCTCATAGCTACTTCACTCATTACTATTCTCCTTTTTGTAATTTAATGTACAATGCTTTCTGCAAACTTAAACTCTTCCAATCCGTTCTTTTTACGATAATCATTGATCGCTGATTTGATAGCATCTTCTGCTAAAACAGAACAGTGAATCTTAACTGGAGGAAGATTTAATTCTTCTACAATCTCCATGTTATCAATTTTTATTGCTTCATCAATACTTCTTCCTTTTAACCACTCGGTAGCCAAAGAAGAGGAAGCAATGGCTGAACCACAACCAAATGTTTTGAATTTTGCATCCGTGATAAGACCGGTAGCATCGTCTACCTGAATCTGCAGACGCATTACGTCTCCACACTCAGGAGCACCAACCAATCCGGTTCCTACATTTTTCTGATTTTTATCAAGTGTTCCTACATTTTTAGGATTCTGATAATGATCTATAACTTTTTCTGAATATGACATGATTATTTTTTTTTAAATGTTGACTTCTTAATTTTTAATTTCTAATGAGCCGCCCATTCGATGGTACTCAAATCAATACCCTCTTTATACATTTCCCACAACGGACTCATATCTCTTAATTTCAAAACTGTTTTTGTTACCTGCTCAATTGTATAATCAATCTGGTCCTCGGTTGTAAAACGACCTAAGCCAAAACGCAATGAACTATGTGCAAGGTCATCCCCTAATCCTAATGCTTTTAAAACATAAGATGGTTCCAACGAAGCGGAGGTACAAGCAGAACCTGAAGAAAGGGCAATCTCTTTATTAAAGCCCATCAACAGTCCTTCGCCTTCTACATGCTTAAAAGAAATATTTGATACATGTGGTAAACGATGTTGCTTATGCCCATTCAAATATGCTTCTTCAATTCCTAAAAGTGCCGTTTCTAATTTATCTCTCAGCACTATTAAACGTTTTGCATCCTGTTCCATTTCCAGCATGCATATTTCGCATGCTTTTCCAAAACCTACAATGCTGGGTACATTCAGCGTACCGCTGCGCATTCCTCTTTCATGTCCTCCACCATCAATTTGTGCAGTTACTTTTACACGAGGATTTTTGCGACGAACATATAAAGCACCAATTCCTTTTGGACCGTACATTTTATGTGCAGTAAATGCCATCAGATCGATTCCGTCTTTTTTTACATCAACCGGAATTTTACCAACGGCTTGTGTTGCATCCGAAAAAACCAATACGCCTTTTTCTTTTGCAATATCACTGATCTCTTTCATTGGCAACACGGTACCAATTTCATTATTGGCATACATGATGGCTACCAATATGGTATTGGGTTTAAATGCAGCTTTATATTGCTCCATATCAATCAAACCATCATCCGTAACCGGCAGATAAGTAACTTCTGCACCTAATTTTTCTAAATGTTTGCAAGTATCTAAAACCGCCTTGTGCTCAAAATTGGTGGTGATGATATGATTTCCTTTATTGGCATACATTTCAAAAACTCCTTTCAATGCCAGGTTATCTCCTTCTGTAGCACCGGACGTAAATATGATTTCTTTCGGATCTGCACCAATTAATTTTGCAACCTGCTCTCTCGCATAATCAACAGCTTCTTCAGCTGCCCATCCAAATGGGTGGTTACGACTTGCTGCGTTTCCAAACATATCGGTAAAATAGGGCACCATGGCATCAACAACTCTTGGATCGCAAGGCGTAGTAGCGTTATGATCTAAATAAATAGGTAATTTCATCTTTCTTAAAAAATTTTAACACGTTTCGTTTCAATACTACAAAATTACTCCAATTGATGCTATTTCAAGGTTGAATTGATTATGAAAAAGCTAATTTTACCGATATCGTAAACCCGTAATAACTATTTTCAAATATGAAAAATGTAGAACATGTTGGTATTGCAGTTAAATCATTAGCAAATTCTGTTCCGTTATTTGAAAAATTGTTGAACTGTCTATGTTATAAAACCGAATTAGTTGAGAGTGAAAAAGTAATGACCGCCTTTTTTAAGACGGGTGAAACAAAAATCGAACTACTTGAAAGTACGGACCCTGATGGAGTCATTGCAAGATATATTGATAAAAAAGGAGAAGGAATCCATCATATTGCTTTTGAAGTGGATGATATTGATGCAGAAATGAAAAGACTAATTTCAGAAGGATTTACCTTATTGAATGAGTCACCTAAAAAAGGAGCCGATAATAAACTGGTTTGTTTTCTTCATCCCAAAACCACAAATAGTATCTTAATAGAAATATGTCAGACCATAAAATGAAAATAAATTATCATACCGCTCCATTCTCCGCTTCTTTTCCTATGCCCAGTTTTTCAACAGCAAGTTGAGATGCAACCTGGCTGGCATCTTTTTTATTAAAGGCTTTTGCCTGTGCAATAATTTCACCATCTACTACAGCGGCAACCGTAAATAATCTTCTGCCACTTTCGATCTTTTCTTCGAGTGTTTCAAACTCTAATATTTTTCCATTTTTATTGGCCCAGCCATACAATTTATTTTTATGGTTGATCTCCAAAATTTCCAAATCATCAATAAACATATGGGGGATGATAATCCGGTTGGTTACCCACTTACTGGTTTTTTTATAGCCTATGTCCAGAAAGATGGCGCCAACCAAGGCTTCCAGTGTGTTACCAAATATCTGGCTGATTTTTAAAGAACTATCCGACTTATTAAAAATGGTTACTTTTTTCAACCCCATTTTTACAGCAATATCATTCAATTGCTGGCGGTTTACCATCTTACTTCGCATTTCTGTAAGAAACCCTTCTTCTTCGTATGGATAACGCTTGAAAAGATATTCAGCTACCAATGAACTTAAAATTGCATCACCCAGATATTCTAAACGTTCATTGTTTTCATGTACAGCTTCATTTACCGAACGGTGAGTCAGAGAAGTTTTGTATAATGATATATTGCCGGGTGAATAACCCAGAATAATTTTCAAATGCTTTACATAAAAAGCATCCGTAGTTCCGCCAAATAAGATTTTAAAAAAATTCAAAATATTCAAAAAAGGTTAGGAAGCCGAAAAAAAATACACCCGTCAATCAACACTTCACTATGTAAAAAGCATTTTATTGCTTAAGAATATTTTTTTACAATAACACAGGCATTATGCCCACCAAATCCAAAGGTATTACTCAAAGCAGCTCTGACTGTTCTTTTCTGCGCTTTATTAAACGTAAAATTCAATCTTGAATCCAGGTCAGGATCATCGGTAAAATGATTGATGGTTGGAGGCACAATATCATCCTGCACAGCTTTTATACAAGCAATTGCTTCAATGACTCCTGCGGCACCAAGACAATGACCGGTCATTGATTTGGTTGCACTAATATTTAAATTAAACGCATGCTCTCCAAATACATCCAGGATAGCTTTAACTTCTGCAATATCTCCTAATGGAGTAGATGTACCGTGTGTATTGATATAATCAATGTCTTCAGGCTTCATACCGGCATCGTCTAAAGATGCAAACATAACATTCTTTGCGCCCAACCCTTCTGGATGAGGAGCTGTAATATGATGTGCATCGGCTGTGGCACCAGAGCCGGCTATTTCGCAATAAATTTTTGCGCCTCTTTTCAACGCATGTTCCAATTCTTCAAGTACGATTACACCTGCAGCTTCACCCATAACAAAACCATCCCGATCTTTATCATATGGACGGGATGCGGTTTTGGGATCATCATTTCTTTCACTTAACGCTTTCATGGCATTAAATCCTCCCACACCTGATTCGCCAATTACACTTTCTGCACCACCAGTAATGATGATATCAGACTTGCCTAGACGAATTAGATTAGACGCTTCCATCAAAGCATTGGTTGAAGAAGCACAAGCACTTACAACAGCGAAATTTGGACCACGAAATCCATGTCGCATAGAAATCTGACCTGCCGCAATATCCAAAATCATTTTTGGAATAAAGAACGGATTGAATCTGGGGGTACCATCTCCTTTGGCAAAGTTTAATACTTCTTCCTGAAACGTAACCAATCCACCAATACCACTAGCAAAAACAACCCCAACCCGATCATGATTGACATTATCGCTTGTGATTCCCGCATCTTTTACGGCCTGATCACTGGCAACAATGGCAATTTGGGTAAACCGGTCCATTTTTCTTGCCTCTTTACGGTCAATAAAATCGGTAGGTTCAAAATTTTTAATTTCGCAGGCAAACCTGGTTTTGAATTTTCCGGCATCAAAAAGAGTAATTAAATCGGCACCAGAGACACCATCAACCAGGTTTTTCCAAAATTCATCAACCGTATTACCCAATGGCGTTAATGCTCCAAGACCGGTTACAACAACCCTCTTCAATTCCATATTGATTTTATTTGATTAGTTAAAAGAATAAATCCGCCTTCTCTGCAAAACTACAGTTAGAAGGCGGAAAATACTTATTAAACTCCAAACATCTCCAAAGTAAAGGAGATGATGGTAGCTTTACTTGGCATGTTCTTCCAGGTAAGCAACAGCCTGACCAACAGTAGTAATGGTTTCAGCCTGCTCATCAGGAATTGAAATGTTGAATTCTTTTTCAAACTCCATGATTAATTCTACCGTGTCCAATGAATCGGCACCTAAATCATTTGTAAATGATGCTTCGGTTGTAACCTCTGCTTCATCAACGCCTAGTTTGTCTACTATTATCTTTTTTACTCTTGATGCGATGTCTGACATTTTATTTATTGTTTGGTTAACAGGATGCAAAAATATACTTTTTGACTTAATCACAAGCCAAAAGCTATTTTTTTCTGAATTCTTCTAATAAGCTGAGTTTGAATGGATAGAAAGTATTATTTTCATAGACCAGTAATTTATTTCTTTTTTAACCAATGGGATTGGCGAACAGTAGCAGATAGTTGTAATTTAATTTCCCAATTTAAGTATTGAAGAATGGCTTTGAAAATCATCGATCATGGTAGTTCTGAATACCGGCAAATGCTAAAGTTGCGGAATGACGTTCTGCGCAAACCCCTGGGCATTTCATTTACAGAAGAAGAATTGGAAAAGGAGAAAGACAATTTATTGGTTGCCGCTTATGATGATGACCAACTATTAGGTTGTTGTATGCTCGTAAAAAAATCCGAAAAAGCTATGAGGCTTCGGCAAATGGCCGTATTAGATAACTTACAAGGAAAAGGAATTGGTAAGGCATTGACCATATTTGCTGAAAACCTGGCCCGTGACAGAAAATTCAAATCCATGATCATGCATGCCCGAAAAGATACTGTTGGTTTTTATCAAAAGATGGGCTATAATGTAGTCAGCGATGAATTTGTAGAGATTGGCATTCCACATGTTGTTATGGAAAAAGAACTCTAGTTTATCCTCTACTTTTTAATATTATTCTTTATCAGGTTTCTTAATTCATAAACCTCATCACTATTCATACAGGCTTCTTTGGGTACCAGAAAAAAAGAACGTTCATCGAAGTACAAGTAAAAAAACATTGGGCTCTCAACAAATTTTCGCAATGAATTCCATGGCCATGTACGGGTCCCTCTTTCATTTCCCAACGTAAAATCGGTATCAGTAAAGTTCATTATAAAATGATCTTTAAATGTATCAGACCGGCGATATACCATCCAGGGTAATATATACCAAAACGTAATCATTAGAATAAACCACAAGGTAGACCCAAACAGAAATGCCCAAGGTGTAACTTTTTTAAAATAAAATAAAGAAGCTGAAGCCAAGGCAAATACATTCACCAAAATGATCATGATTTTTATTTCCGGACGTGAAATAAAATGATAACGCAATGCCTGAATCACTTGAGATTTATGATATGCAAATTGAATAGTCATTCTTTTTTATTTAGGAAAAAATTTTAATTCTTTCTCAGAAACACTCCATTCACCCAAATGATCTCCTTTAACACTGAGAAAATCAACTTTCAATAAACGGTCACCACGTTTTCCGGTTACACTAACTTTACCAAAATTATTTTTTTCATCTAATCCGAACACTCGATCAGGATTATTTTTTTCAGGCCCTGCAAACTTGTGAGTGCCTGATGTTAATGGGGAAACGGTAATATCATATAAAGGATAATTTCCCGGCCTATCCATTTTTATAACTTCGCTATGGTGCCGGTCACCACTCAGAAAAACAACGCCATTAATTTTATTTTCACTTAAAAAATTCAATAACTCGGTATACTCTACAGGAAAGTTTTTTAATTTATCGAAAGGGGAAACCTGATTTAAGACCTGGCTACCAACTACAACTAACTTAAAAGTAGCCTGGCTGTATAACAACGAATTTTTCAACCATTCCATTTGCTTAGCACCAAACATTTTTTTTGCCGGATTGGCTTTTCCCATAACAGAGTCGGCCATATGATCATCACTTCTCCACCAACGACCATCTGTCATGAAAACATCCAAATCGGAATAAGAAAACATACTATAAATACCCTGACCATCTTCTCCATAAGAAGGATTAGTCCAGTAATTCATAAAAACCTTACGGCTTGTTTCTTTTAAAATATAATTCTTACCAATGTCATTTGGTCCGTAATCATGGTCATCCCAGGTAGCATAATGAGGCATTGCTTTTAAGAGTGGTTGTAATACCGGTCTTGACCTGTCAAAACTTGCCCGGTTCCATAAACCCCATTCACTATAATAATCAATTTCTCTGCTATACCAATTATCGCCTAACCACAACATGAATGCTGATGATTTTTCTTTAGCCATTGTTTCAAAAATAGAAGAGTCAGCACCATATGGTTTTCCCGGTCGATCGTACATAGGTTGATTTACATAATTGCAGGAACCGGTTAAAAAACTAAAATCAGGTGCAGGTTTACGCCATTGCCAAAGTTCTTTGGTAGTAAATGTTCCTTTTGAACCAGTTGTTTTATTATTTACAATAACAGCATACGCATACGTCGAATTTATTTCCAAACCACCAATGGTAAAAATTACAGGGTTAAAATCTTTTCCCAACGCTCCCTTGTATGGGATTGTTTTTAATATTTTAGTGTCTCCTTTCTTTTGTATTAATAATGAAACACTTTTGACTTCAGGAGATACTTCCAACCAAACTTTAGCATCCCGCAATTCAACAGGGCCAAGCATTGGTCCGGCTATAATTCCAGCGATCTGAGCTTTACTGGAAAAACTTATTATTAACAGAACCGTTGAAAGAAATA
>JAYWEL010000227.1:0-7648 GCA_043779285.1 Chitinophagaceae bacterium
TCGTCCTTCACATTCATCCGGTGTGGTTCCGATCTTGATTTTAGATAAACTAAACGAACGCCTTTTTTACCTTTTTCATCTGTGAACTCATTTGGTTGAGAGAATTCGCCGATTTTTAATTTATTTAAAACCGGAATGATGTCTTTATCCAGTTCATCAATGGTTACGTAGGTAGAACCATCACGCCCGGTGATATACGCACCGGCAAATTTTATGTTCTCATCTTCCGAGTATTTGGCAGCTGCTTCAGCAAACTCTTTTGTACCTGCAATTAACATGGCCCGTACACTATCTATTTTTGAAATGGCCAGAGAAGTTTCTTCTGCAGTTACTGGAGGAATGCGAAGAATATGTCGAACAATTGCATCATCGCCTTTTCGCTCAACCATCTGAATTAGATGGTAGCCAAATTTTGATTTGATTGGAGAAGAAATTTCTCCATCTTTTAAACGGAATGCACCGGTAAGAAATGCGGGATCCCATGTTTTTTCGTTTCGGTTTACCTGGTACTGACCACCCCGATCCTTACTTCCCGGATCTTCGGAATAACGTTTTGCCAAAATTTCAAAAGTGGTGACTTTCGATTCAAGCTGACGTTTGTAATTATTCATTTCATCCATGATGTATTTTTCAAAATCGCGGGATGCTTTTGGATAAACGATAATCTGACCAATTTCAAGCTGTGATTCAAAAAAGGGAAGACTGTCCTTAGGAATTGATTCGTAAAAAGCCTTTACTTCGTTTGGAGTAACTTTTACGTTTTCTACAATTTTGCGTTGCATGGCATCGGCATACTTACGTTCTTTTACCGACTCACGGGCTTCATCCTTGATCTTGTAGATTGTTTTGCCTGCCACTTCTTCCAATACATCCTGAGAACCATATTGATTAATGAAATAACGGATACGCTGATCCAGTTCTGCTTCAATTTCATCTTCCCCAACAACCAAGGAATCTTTTTCTGCTTGCAGCATCAGTACTTTTGAAACAATAGCCTGCTCCAATATTCCACATTCTGCATTGGGTGGTACAGTACCGCCCTGACGGATAATATCGCTGATGGAATTTTTAAGATCGGACTGTAAAATGATACGATCACCTACAACGGCAATAATTTTATCGGCTACTATTTTTTTTGCCTGTGCCTGGGTATTACTTAAAAAAACGACCAACAGACAAAATAAAAAGGAATATATTTTTTTCATTCGGTTATGATGTGTTCAAAAATACTTGCTTGAAAAGTATCTTATACTAATCTGATTACTATTTAACAAAAAATTCAATGGACAGGTAAAAGCAAGTATGTACTAAGCCGATATATTATTTATTCAAATAATTATTGATCTGAGCGTTTCAGTATAACTCCTTAACCTTATAATGTTCTTTTAACTTCTTCTACTTCGTATGCTTCGATGATGTCACCAGCTTTGATGTCGTTGTAGTTCTTGATGGTCAAACCACATTCCATACCCGACAATACTTCTTTTACATCATCTTTATAACGTTTCAATGAAGCCAGTTCGGCGGTTACTCCTTCAGCTGTTGGGTAAACCACAATACCATCACGAATGATACGGATTTTTGCATCCCGCTTCAATCGACCATCTAACACCTGGCAACCGGCAACGACTGCTTTATCAAATTTGAATACATCTTTAATCTCCACATTCGACATCACTTTTTCCTGAATCTTCGGTTCAAGCATTCCTTCCATCGCACTCTTAATTTCTTCGATGGCATTATAGATAATCGAGTAGGTTTTGATTTCAATTCCTGCCTGATCTGCCAAACGCGAAGACTGCATTGATGGACGAACGTTAAATCCGATAATGATCGCATCGGATGCTTCGGCTAATACCACATCGCTTTCATTGATACCACCAACCCCTTTATGAATAACACTTACCAGTATTTCTTCGGTAGAAAGTTTCTGAATCGAATCGCTCAATGCTTCAACCGATCCGTCCACGTCACCTTTGATAATAATCTTCAGTTCTTTAAATGATCCCAGGGCAAGACGGCGTCCAATTTCATCCAGCGTAATATGTTTCTTGGTACGGATACCCTGCTCACGTAAAATTTGTGCACGGCGTGTGGCAATATCTTTCGCATCACTTTCCTCGGTATAAACCTTGAATTTTTCACCGGCCTGCGGTGCACCATTCAACCCTAATATTAATACGGGCGTTGATGGAGGTGCTTCGGTAATTTTTTTGGTTCTTTCATTAAACATGGCTTTCACCCGTCCGAAATATTGGCCGCTTACTACCACATCTCCGGATTTTAACGTACCGTTTTGTACTAAGATAGTAGCCACATATCCACGACCTTTATCTAATGATGCTTCAATAACAGTACCTGCTGCGACTCTTTTAGGATTCGCTTTCAGTTCCAGTAATTCGGCTTCCAATAATATTTTTTCCAACAGCTTATCGATATTCAATCCCTGCTTTGCAGAAATTTCCTGACTCTGGAATTTACCACCCCACTCTTCCACCAGAATATTCATTTGTGAAAGCTGTTCGTATATTTTTTTCGGATTCGCTCCGTCCTTATCAATTTTGTTGATGGCAAAAATCATTTGCACACCTGCCGCCTGTGCGTGACTGATTGCTTCACGGGTTTGCGGCATGATGGCATCATCTGCTGCAATTACAATAACGGCAATATCGGTCACTTTTGCTCCTCTGGCTCGCATGGCCGTAAAGGCTTCGTGACCCGGTGTATCTAAAAAGGTGATCACCTTATCTTCAGTAACCTGTACCCGGTATGCACCTATATGCTGCGTAATTCCTCCCGCCTCATCAGCTACTACATTGGCTTTCCGGATATAATCCAGTAAGGATGTTTTACCGTGATCGACGTGACCCATGATGGTAACTATCGGATGACGGGCAATCAATGCATCTGCATCATCATCTTCTTCAACATCTTCCATTTCCATTTGTTTCTCCATGTCAATGAATTCCACATCGAAATTAAATTCGCTGGCTACCAATTCTATAACCTCTGCATCCAATCGCTGGTTGATAGATACCATAATACCTAATCCCATACACTTACCGATCACTTCTGCAAAGCTTACATCCATCAGGTTAGCTAATTCACTAACGCTGATAAATTCGGTAACACTTAATTTGTTGTCTGTAATCTCACTATCCTGCGAATCTGAAAATTCGCCTCTTTTCGCTTTTCTGTATTTTGCTTTCAGGCTTTTTCCTTTACCAGATGAACCAGCCAATTTGGCTTGTGTCTGTCGGATTTTTTCCTGAATTTCTTTTTCGTCAATTATTTTATCTTCCTTGGGTTTATTGTCTCTGCGGGTTGGAGTAAACTTAGCATCCCGACGTGGCCCTGGGGTGAAACGGTTTCCACCTTCTCCGGGTTTATTAAATACAGGTGGTTTATTTTCTCCAACATTCTTTTTTTCAATAGGTATACGTTTCCGCTTGCGTGTACTTTCTTTTTTTGGCCGGGTATCGTTATCCACCGGAAGATTAATTTTACCTAAAATTTTAGGGGCTTCCAGTTTTCTTGTTCTGATATTTTCTATAACAGGTGCCTGGTCTTCCGGAGCTGTTTTAACCAATCCAACTTCTTCTGTTTGGGTTTCTTTTATTTCTTCTGGTTCTGCAGTTATTTCAACTGCTTTAATTTCTGCTGGCTGTACTTTTTTAACCGCTTTAATGGGTGCTTTTTTAGGACGGGTAGAAGAATCAATTGCGGATAAATCAATAGTAGTAATAACTCTTGGTCCTTTTAATTCAGCTGCTTCAATATTTATTATCTCCGGAACTTCTTTTTCTACAGGAACTTCTTCAACTTTTATTTCTGGTTCTGCTATTGTTTCTACTACTACTTCCACTTCGGGTTCAACAATCGGAAGTTCTTTTACTAATTCTACAACCACCTGTTCTACAATTGCCGGCTCTATTTCAATTTTTTTCTTGCTATCTTTTTCTTTTTTGAAAACAATTTCTTCTTCGTCTCTTTTCTTTTTATCGACTGTAGCAGCTTTAGGCAGATCAATCTGGTCGCTTTTAAGTTTTGCAACCTTATCGCCTTGAAACTCCAATTGCAAAGCACGGTACATATCTTCCGTTAGCTTGGAAGTGGGTTTCAAGTCATCGGATTCAAATCCTTTACCAAGCAGGAAATCGACAAGGGTATCCTGACCAATATTGAATTCTTTGGCCGCTCCTAAAAGTCGTGGAAGTTTAATGTCTGCCATTCGTTTGTTTTAGTCAATAGTCTGAACTATTCGTATTATATATTGACGTTTAAAAAATCGTTCTAATTAAATCTTATCGTAAAAAAAATTATTATTCTGCTTCAAATTCTTCTTTCAAAATTCGCCACACTTCATCTATTGTTTCTTTTTCAAGATCTGTTCTGCGTTCCAATTCTTCGGGTGTAAGGTTTAATACACTGCGTGCTGTATCACAACCAATTCGCTTCAATTCATCTATAATCCATGTTTCAATTTCATCGCTGAATTCTTCCAGATCGATATCGAACTCTTCTACTTCACCTTCATTATCCCGATACACATCCAGTTCATACCCGGTTAATTCACAGGCAAGTTTAATGTTTACACCCTTACGTCCGATGGCTAGTGAAACCTGGTCTGGTTTAAGGTAAACATTTGCATGCATTTTTTCGTTATCCAATTCCATAGAAGTAATCTTGGCAGGAGTAAGCGAACGTTGAATTAATAATTGCGTATTCGTAGTCCAGTTGATAATATCTATGTTCTCGTTTTTAAGTTCACGAACAATTCCGTGTATACGGCTTCCTTTCATACCTACACAGGCACCAACCGGGTCGATACGATCGTCGTATGATTCTACGGCCACTTTTGCTCTTTCACCCGGATCCCGTACAATTTTTTTAATAGCAATTAAGCCGTCGAAAATTTCCGGAACTTCTATCTCCAATAATTTAGCCAAAAACTCTGTTGATGTACGAGATAAGATAATAACCGGTGTATTATTTTTCATATCCACCTTGCTTACTACAGCACGGATGGTTTCTCCTTTTTTAAAATAATCCTGCGGAATCTGTTCGCTTTTAGGTAAAATCAGTTCATTTCCTTCATCATCCAATAATAGGATCTCTTTTTTCCATACCTGATAAACCTCGCCACTGATAATAGTTCCAACCCGTTCGGCGTATTTCAGCGCTAAAACATTTTTCTTTAAATCACTGATTCGGCTTGTCAATGTTTGCCGTGCAGCCAAAATAGCCCGACGTCCGAAATCCAGCAAATCAATTTCTTCATATAATTCTTCATCCACTTCAAAATCGGGTTCAATTTTAATAGCATCACTGTAAGCAACCTGTGCTAAAGGATCTTCAACCGCTCCATCTTCTACAATCATTCTGCGTCGGATGATTTCCAGATCCCCTTTTTCGGCATTTACGATAACGTCGAAATTTTCGTCGCTGCCATATTTTTTGCGCAATAATGTTTTAAAAACATCTTCTACCACTTTCATCATAGTAGGACGATCAATATTTTCAGCGTCTTTAAAATCCTGAAATGCTTCGATCAAATTAATACTTGCCATTTAATATGGTTTTTACTTGTTCGGTCAATTAAAAAATTAAAACACTACCTGAATGGTGGTTGTTTTTATGTTTTCGAAAGAAATGTCGTGCTGGATCACTTCTTTCTTTTTGTTTTTACCTTTTGTTTCTTCTAAAACGATACCGGTTTCGTTAACACTTAAAAGACTGCCCGACAATTTCTCGCCATCTTTTTTCACTACTTCTACCTGTCTGCCAATATTCTTGATATACTGTCTTACCAGTTTGATGGGTTCATCCAAATCGGGAGATGAAACTTCCATAGAGAAATCACTCTCTTCAAATTTACCTTCTTCTTCCATTTTTCGGTAAAGCCTGCGATGAAAAGAAAGCAGGGTTCCTAAATTAGCACCCTGGTCCGCATCTATATAAATCTGAAAGTTATTTCCTTTCTGCTCTTTCACCTCAACCAGAAAATAACCCGGTTCTTCTGAAATCATTTCATTTATCTGCTGCGTTATGTAGTCTAAATGATTGCTCATGTTCATGTCTGATAAAAGAAGAAGGGAACGTTCATCGTTCCCTTCTTTCATTCTTTTCCATAGCAAAGGTAATAGAAAGAGGCATAATCATCCAAAAAATAAAAAAATACAGGTTTTGTTAATGATTGATAAAACATTTTGAGTGGTGGATGAAAATTGGACAGTCTTTGTATTTTTGCCCAATGGGACGGATCATATTATATAGTATTTTAATTTTAATTGCGTATAACCTCATTTTTAAACTAATTATACCTATTTACAGAGCCACCAAACAGGTAAAAAAAGGATTTCGGGATATGCAGGACAAAATGAATGAGCAAATGAACCAACAGGATGGGTTTCAAACTGCCACAAAGCCCGAAAAGAAAAAACCTGCTGCTGACTATATTGAATTTGAAGAGATCAAGGATTAGTGTGTATTAAGCCTTGTGGGGAATAGTTACATATACATTGGTGCCAACACCCGGCGTACTTTCAATTTCATAGGTTCCATTCATCATGCTGGTACGCTCACGCATACCTAATATACCCAAGGTTTTTCTGCTTGAAATGGTTGCTTTATCAAAGCCAATACCATTGTCGGTAATAATCATCAGTAATTGATCTGAAGATATTTTTACTACCACCAATACGTCTTTTGCATTGGCATAACGGCTAACATTGGTCAGGGATTCCTGTACTATGCGAAAGAGGCCCGTTTTTTCATCGTCAGACAAAGACAACTCCTCTTCCGGATAATCAAGCACAATATTTATCCTGGTTCGTTTTGCAAAATCTTTAGTCTGCCATTCAAGAGCCGCACCCAAGCCCATATCATCGAGAAGGCTTGGCCTAAGTTCGTACGCAATTCGTCTAACCGTTTTAATAGTACCACTCAGCATATTTACCAGCTCGTTTGACCGTTGAACTATTTTTTCATCGGCATCGACTAATTTTTCTTTTAACCAGGTTGCGTTAATTTTAATCATGGTCAATTGCTGTCCCAGCTCATCATGAATTTCTCTTGCCATATGGGTACGTTCTTCTTCGCGGATATTTTGCAGGTGTGTTGATAATAGTTGCAATTGTTTGTTTTTCTCCCGGATATCTTCTTCTGCTTTTTTTCGTTCGGTCATATCAATGCCTATGCCCAGTATGCTTGGTTTACCTTCGTATTGCATCAGCAGTCCCGTAAAGTAATAAGGAACTTTCCGGCCATCTTTTGTTGTAAAACTGGCTTCGATATCTCCCTTACCGTCTGCAAAAACTTTCCGGCTTTTTTGCTTCATGTACTCTTTGTCTTCACCATCAAAAAACGCTGCAGGATTCATGCTGGTTAATTCGGCTGCTGAATACCCGGTCACTGTTTCTAATTGTTTGTTCCAGCGAAGCAGTTTTAAGTTTTCATCGTAAAAATAAAATACACCCGGCAAACTGTTAATGATAGACTCTGAAAGATTTTTTTCTTTTTGGATTGTTTCTTCCGCTTTTTTTTGTTCGGTAATATCCCTGATAAATGCACAAAAGAATTCATCTTCTCCCTTTTTTACCGGAACTATAGCAAGTTCGATCGGGAATTCCTGGCCACCCTTGCGAAG
>JAYWEL010000228.1:0-7610 GCA_043779285.1 Chitinophagaceae bacterium
GATGGTGACAGTATTAACTCACTGGAAAAAATCATCAAATTTGGTAGTGCATTTCAACAACATGCAAGCACTTCGTCTAATACACTTTTCGGAGACTTACCGATGTTATTAGACATACAAGCACCTAAAATTCCGGATTGCCCAAAATGGCCCCTGATTGTTCAATTAGATCATGAAAAAGAAGTGACTGGTATTTTTCTGAGTGGGCATCCTCTCGATCATCACAAATTTGAGATCAAACATTATGGCATCATTCCAATTACAGAATTTATTGAGTTTAAAGATAATTTAGAAATTCAACCAAATCCAGGAAGGCCCATTAAGTTAATTGGCTTGGTGATTTCAACCCAGCATCGTGTTACTAAAACCGGAAAGAAATATGGCATATTAACGATTGAAGATTACTCGGGTAAAACAGAGTTTTATTTATGGAGTGAAGACTATCTGAAATATTTAGCATACCTGCAACCAGGGAGTTCTTTGTTCATCAATGGTGCAATGAAGAAGCATGCCTATAAACCAGAATTTGAATTTAAAATAGCAAGTATTTCGCTGGTAGAAACCATCAAGAAAAATTTGACCAAACAAATTCAGATTAATATGGAGGCAAACCAGGTTTCAAATGAACTGGTACAGTTTCTGGATAAAAATGTGAAGAATAATCCAGGAAAGTCGACCCTGAAATTTGTATTGATAGAGCCGAAACTTAAATGCAAAATCAGCCTATGTACCATTGAAAATGGATTTGAAATGAATGACGAAATGTCGGATTTTTTGGAAAATCACCCTGAATATGACGTTCATGTGTTAACAAATTGACCTTGTAAATGACATGAGAACCGATTTAAAAGAATGGTGTTAAATTTGCAAAACAAAAAACAACTTAAATACAATAATAATTATGGCTAAAGAATTTACAGACGCAAACTTTCAGGCTGATGTTATCAGTTCGGATAAATTAACAGTAATTGATTTTTGGGCTGAATGGTGTGGGCCATGCCGTGCAATTGGGCCGGTTATTGAAGAATTAGCTAAAGAATATGATGGCAAAGTAAATATAGGAAAACTAGATGTTGACAACAATCCTCAAGTTAGCATGACTTATGGCATTACCAGTATTCCGGCTATATTATTTATCAAAAATGGAGAAGTGGTTGATAAATTAGTGGGTGCACAACCAAAAGGAAACTTTGTTAAGAAGATTGAATTGCATAAATAAAAATAGCTCCATAAATTAAAATCCCGGTTTTTTCAAACCGGGATTTTATTATGTATAACTCCTTAATGTGGCACACTCATTAAAGTCTTTGGATCATGTTTGTGTTTAAATAAAACCAAAAATAACACAGTTACTATAAGTGCATAACCTGCAAAGGCAGTCCATATGCCTTGCCAATCTTTTACATTATCCGTTGAAACGAAATAGCTATCAATCATATAACCACTTACTTTACTTCCCAAAAAAGCCCCTACTCCATTTGTCATCATCATAAATAAACCCTGTGCACTTGACCTGATTTTTGAATCGGTAGTCGTTTCAATAAATAAAGAACCCGAAATATTGAAGAAATCAAAAGCCATTCCATAAACCATACATGAAAGGATAATCATCCACAATCCATCATACGGATCTGGATTGCCATAAGCGAATAGTGCAAAACGTAATACCCATGCTATCATAGAGAACAACATCACTTTTTTAATACCGAATTTTTTAAGGAAAAAAGGAATTGTTAGGATGAATGCCGTTTCAGATATTTGAGAAATGGACATGATAATGGTTGAGTACTTTACTACAAAAGAATCTGCATATTGTGGTATTGTACTAAAATCATTCAAAAAAGAATCGCCATACATATTGGTTAATTGTAAGGCAGCACCTAGAAACATAGAAAAGATAAAGAATAAAGCCATTTTATAATTTGTAAACAGCTTGAACGCATTTAATCCCAATTGTTCGATAAAGGATGCGTCTTGCGAAATTGTTTTTTGAGGAGGGCATTTGGGTAAAGTGAAAGAATAAATACCCAAAAAAATGGCTACAACACCAGCAATCAAAAATTGGTTTGCATTTGCTTTACTACCGGTAAGATTGGTAATCCACATGGCGGCAATAAAACCGATGGTTCCCCAAACTCGAATTGGCGGAAATATTTTCACTACATCAAAATGGTTATTTTTCAAAATATTATAGGCAATCGAATTGGATAATGAAATCGTTGGCATATAAAAAATCATCGCCAGAAATATCACATAGTATAACGTATCCGGATTATTCACCATGGGAACATAGAATAATACTAAGCCATACAAGATGTGTAAAATTCCGTAAAGCCTTTCTGCATTAAACCATTTATCAGCAATAATTCCTGCTAAGGCCGGCATAAAAAGTGAAGACAATGCCAATGTAGAGAAAATGGCTCCAAACTGAGCCCCAGTCCATCCTTTTGCATTAAAACAGTACGTGCCTATTGTAATCAACCAAGCACCCCAAACAAAAAATTGTAAAAAACTCATCAGCGTAAGTCGAAACTTAATATTCATTTTTTTCTTTTTAAGGATTGTACGTATTTAATTTATTATAGAAAAGCCATCTCGTATCATTTACATAATTAGTTTACAAATTGTAAACAGCTCTAGTGTTAAAATTGGAAGATATTCTTTTCTATCGAATATTATTATTTCCCGAAAAAAATATCCTCCATGATAAATTCAAAAAAATATAATAAAATAATCCTCTCTGATTGAAATAATATGAATTGTTATATGATGTACATTTTGGATTTACTTTGTACTTTCTATTGCATCCTTTTTTTTGTTTTAAATATTCATATTTAAACAATAAATTACAGGAAGGTTCTATATTTTAACCATTTTTTTTCTAAACATCAACGTTTGAAACTACTTTTTACCAAAATATTGATCACTTGTTTTCTCCTATTTTATTCATCAAATACTATTGAGGCACAAAAGGCAAAGCCAATTCAATTATTGAATACCGAACGTTGTGGTACAATGAAACAATTGGAAGAATTCATGTCTACTAATTTAGATGTAAGAACAAGGTACCTGCAATCGATACAGGAAGCACAGCAAAAAAAACCAACTCAATCTAATATAGCTGTGTCAGAAATAAAAAGGACTACCGCCATCATAAATATTCCGGTAGTTTTTCATATTGTTTTAAAAAATCCTTTTATCGTTACAGATGCTGATATACAGGCACAGATTGACCGAATAAATCTTGATTTTTCTGGTAAGAATCCGGATAGTACAAACGCCTTTCTTTTTTATGCTAGCCGTGGGAGTTCTGAAATTCGTTTCTGCTTAGCCAGAAGAGATCCATTCGGAAATTTGACCAACGGAATTGAAAGAAAAACAAGTGCTACAATGTATACGACCAGCACAAGTGATCCAATAAAAATTTCGAATCTTGGCGGATTAGATGCATGGAACGCTAGTAATTATTTAAATATTTGGATTGGAGAAGGTGATGGGCTTGGTTATTCCACTTTTCCTAACACAAGCATAGCATCACAAGAAGGGATCGTCATTAATTTGATAGGAACATCTACTAATACTTGTTATGTAAACAACAATTATAATTTGGGTCGAACTGCCACACATGAAGTGGGCCATTATTTTGGCCTATACCATATTTGGGGCGACAATCCAGTTGGATGTACAACAGACGATTTCAGGCATTTACCGGGTACTTGCCCATTGCCTGCATCCTTTTTAATTGGTGATACCCCAAATCAAAATACGTCCACTTTAAGTTGTCCATCAGGATTGCGAACGGATGTATGCTCCCCAATTTCACCAGGATTTCAATATCAAAATTTCATGGATTATACAAATGATGCTTGTATGACCATGTTTACAAAAGCACAAGTGAATCGAATGGAATGGGTTCTTCAAAATTGCCGGACTACATTACTTAGTTCACAGGGATGTATTTTTCCATCATCGGCAGTTTTGTTAGATGTATCACTCATCAATATTATCAATCCTGGAGGAACTGATATTATTGGATGTAATATTATCAATCAACCAATCATCTCCTGTCCCGGACTCTTTACTCCAAAAATCATTATACAGAATAAGGGATTAACCACATTGACAACTGTAAAAGTAGGTTTACAAATAAATGCCTCGATTCCTGTTATTCAAACAATTGCTGTCAACCTTTCATCCGGTGGTTTTACTTCGCTCATACTTACTCCACAAGTTTTGAACCTGGGGAATAACAGTTTACGATTCTTCACCCTGGAGCCAAATGGAGGAACTGATGAACGACCAGCAAACGATCAACAAATTATTAATATAAATCTGGCATCTCCTATAAATATTCCATTAACTGAAGGATTTGAAAATGAAATTTTTCCGCCCACAAACTGGAGCATTTTTAATCCCAATTTAAACAATACCTGGGTGCGTTTTTCTTCCCCTGGTAATGGAACTTTAGGTGCTGCATTTTTCGATAATTTCAATAACAATACCGTTAATCAGGTTGACGAATTAAGAACTATTGGTATGAATTTTTCTGGCACAGAAGATCTAAAAATTTCTTTTGATTTGGCTCATAAAAACTGGACTACACTTGGAGAACAAGACAGTTTGTCCATACTTGTTTCTAATAATTGTGGAAATACTTTTACAACAGTGTATAAAAAATGGGGCCCAGCACTTTCCACAGCCGGTACGTTCAGTACAGCATATTTAAATCCGATTCCATCCGATTGGCGAAATGAATCAATCATTGTTCCTAATTCCCTTGCAACAGGCGGACAAGTAATTGTTGCCTTCAGAAATACCAACCGATATGGGAATAATATTTTTATTGACAATATTTCGATTGCCCCGATTTTTGATAGGGATATTCAGTTGCTCACTATCAATGACCCGAAAGATATCTTGTGCACATCCACATCTAATGCATCAGTTACAATTAAAAATGTTGGAAAATTAAATATTACCGGATTTGTGGTTAATTTAAAAGTGGATAATTCACCGGTAGTATCTACAATTTTTAGTACTGTCAACATCATTCAAAATGGAACACTAAAACTTAGCTTGCCTGGGCTAAATGGGCTAAGCCTGGGAGCTCATACCATCAAAGCTTATATAACCTCATTGCTGACGTCAAGTGGAACCGGTGATCAAAACTTGTTAAATGATAGTCTTACAAAAGCTTTCAGCATTACCGGAAATATGGCAGCTCCTCTCTTGGAAGGTTTTGAATCGGTTACTTTCCCTCCAATTGCCTGGGGAGTTAGTAATCCGGATAATGATATTACCTGGAAAAAAACGTTGAATGGTTTTAACAGTAGCAGTAGCGCATTTGTACACACCTATAATTATGCAAACATTGGACAGGTTGACCAATTGGTTACTCCCAATATAAGTTTCTCTTTGGTAGACTCCGTTTTGTTAAGCTTTGATTTATCTGCTGTTACTTACAGCGATCCACGAACTACCAACATTCCTTTAGATACGCTGGAAGTATTGGTAACAAAGGATTGTGGCAACACATATACATCTGTTTACAAAAAATGGGGAGTTGCTCTTCAAACGATTAATGATCCAATTAATGAACAATTAACTGAGTTTTTCCCTACTAATTCCTCTCAATGGCGAGCAGAAAAAATTGATCTCACTTCCTTTGCATCCAACTCGCCTATTCAAATAGTATTTCGGGTAATTAATAATTTTGAGAACAATATTTTCATTGACAATGTCAATTTTAAAACTAGAATATTACCGGATCGGTTAAAAAAGAACGGTTATTTAATACTTCCTTCTCCATTTCAAAACAATTTTTCAGTTTGGTTTAGAACCACTCCTTTAGATTTGAGTTTTATTCAAGTATATAATGTATCGGGACAAAAAGTATGGAGTAAACTTTTTAATAAAGATTCTGGCAATTTAATTAATATAGATCTCACCGGAAAGCCAAAAGGAGTTTACCTGGTGAATTTGGGCTATCAAAATTCTAAGTCAACTGTGGTTGAAAAGATCATAAAAAATTAAATTTATCCATTTATTCAACTACATACATTAAGCCCTGAAATATTCGGGGCTTACTTTTTAATATGTGTTATTTTTGCAACACTATTAAAGGAATGGACATGCAGCAAACATTAATCAGCTTATTCAGCAAACAAAATTTACCGGAAGAATTATCGACAATTGCAGAAAAGGTATTCAATAATGAACGGATCAGTAAAGGAGAAGGATTGATCTTATTTGAAAAAGGGAGCCTCCCCTTTTTAGGTTCTTTGGCAAATTTTGTTCGGGAACGATTACATGGAGATAAAACTTATTTCAACCGTAATTTCCATATCGAACCGACAAACGTTTGTGTATTTTCCTGCAACTTCTGTTCTTACTCACAGCTGTATGCTCATCGTGATGAAGGTTGGGAACTGAGCATTGATGATATGATGAACCTGGTAAAAGAATATGATGGTAAACCCATAACGGAAGTTCATATAGTCGGCGGTGTTCATCCAAAAATGAACCTTGATTTTTTTGCAGAATTATTAAGGAAAATAAAACTACATAGGCCCGAATTACATATCAAAGGATTTACAGCTGTAGAGTTGGACTATATGTTTCGCAAGGCGAAAATGAGTGTGGAGGAAGGGTTGAAGTTTCTACACGATGCCGGCCTTGACTCATTGCCTGGTGGCGGTGCAGAGATTTTTGATTGGGATGTGAGGGAAAAAATTTCGGCTGACAAGGTAAATGCTGAAGGCTGGCTGCATATACATGAAACGGCTCACCATATAGGCATGCATACCAATGCCACTATGCTATACGGACACGTGGAAAATTATCAGCATCGTATCAACCATATGGACAGACTGAGAACTTTGCAGGATAAAACGGGTGGTTTCAATTGTTTTATCCCATTAAAATTTCGTAATTCCAATAACGACATGAGTCATATTTCGGAAAGTATTTTATTGGAAGACATGAAGATGTATGCTGTAGCCAGAATTTTCATGGATAATTTTCCTCATTTAAAAGCCTACTGGCCCATGCTGGGAAGAAAAAATGCACAGATGAGTTTATCCTTTGGTGTAAATGATATGGACGGGACCATTGACGACAGTACAAAAATATACTCCATGGCTGGTAGTGAAGAACAAAATCCAACGATGTCCACAGAAGAGATTGTTGTGTTAATCAAACAGGCTAATCGCATACCGGTAGAAAGGGATACGTTATACCATGAGATTGAGGTTTTTGCCTGACATTTATTTATATTGGCCGGCAGCCCAAATTAAACCAGCACGTGATTGAAGATATCTTGTTTGAATTTCAATTAATTGAATCCGGGATTCCAACATTTTATTTTCACGCATATTTAAAAGAAATAAGGAACTTTCACCGACTGAAAATCGGGTTAATTCTCCTTTAAAAAGTCTTGAATAGTTTTCAAAATTTGAATTAGCCCATGTTATTTGTTTTTGCAAAATCAAAACTTGTTGATATCTGGATTTAAGTTCATTGATCAGTGCGAGTCTTTCCTGTATTTGCCCATATTCCGTATCCTGTATTTTAAATTGTGTAGCCCTGAATTTTCCTCTCCCTTCAGAAAA
>JAYWEL010000229.1:0-7606 GCA_043779285.1 Chitinophagaceae bacterium
AAAACCAAACCAGTCCAAACAGATCCTTTCGAAAAACCAAGAACATCCAAATCCATCCAAAAACTGATAAAAATTAAAACTGAAATTTTTTAATTTTTATCGCACACCGTCGTCCAAATCCTCTGAACGATTTATTTCATACCTCCTGCTAGACCAAAAGTTTAGCAGGGGGACGCGGTGCCTTTTTCAAACATTCTATTTTCGCTGCAATTAATTGGGTATAAAAAAAATTATTTACTTTGTAAAAAAGTATGCCTGACTTTACAGACCAAACCGGTCGAATTATTTCTATCAACTATTTTCCAAAACGAATTATTTCCCTTGTCCCTTCTCAAACTGAGCTGCTTTTTCATCTGGATATGGAACATGAAGTTGCAGGAATTACAAAATTCTGTATTCATCCTCCTGAATGGCATTTACATAAAATCAAAGTTGGAGGCACCAAAAACTTAAACATCGAACTTATTCATTCCTTATCTCCCGATCTGATTATTGCGAATAAAGAAGAAAACACAAAAGAACAAATAGAAATACTTCAAAAAAACTATCCAGTTTGGGTAAGTGATGTAAATAATATCATTTCTTCCTGTGAGATGATAGAACAAATTGGAGAAATCGTTGATAAGAAAGAAAAATCCCAACAATTGTCATTGAAAATAAAAGAAGGTTTTAATTCATTAACCCTCAATAAAATTATTTCTAAAACGGTTTATCTGATATGGCAGAACCCATATATGACTGTTGGTTCAGATACATTCATTCATTCCATACTGGAAATAGCAGGTTTTGAAAATGTATTTAAATACAAAAACAGATATCCCGAAATCAGTATTACCGATATTCAAGATGCAAACGTAGAACTGCTTTTACTTTCTTCAGAACCCTACCCTTTTAAAGAAAAACATATTTCTGCACTTCAAAAACAACTGCCTGATACTAAAGTTCTTTTAGTAAACGGTGAAATGTTTAGTTGGTATGGAAGTAGATTACTGCTGGTTCCTGAATATTTACAGAAACTGAAAAATCAAATTCCTGCACTTTAATTCCGAATAGTTATATTGATTGAATTGCAAGCATATTTAATTAATACCGGAATAAGTCGGACTAATTAATAAATACAAATTGTATAACTTATCTTTGCTCTCGCAAAAACATATGCTATGTCAAAAAAAATTGTAGACTTATTAGGCGATCAAGCCGAGTTTTTATTAAACCATCAATGTAAGACATTTGATAAATCTACATTACACCTCCCCGGACCTAGTCATATTGAACAATCTTGGATACCGTCAAACAGAAATAATAAAGTATTAAGAAGTATACAGACCATGCTTGGCAATGGTCGTTTGGCAAATACCGGATATGTTTCCATTCTTCCGGTTGACCAGGGAATTGAACATAGTGCCGGAGCCAGTTTCTCTCCTAACCCAATTTACTTTGATCCGGAAAAGATTGTTGAATTAGCATATGAAAGCGGATGTAATGCCGTTGCTTCTACTTTTGGAGTTTTAGGAATTGTTGCTAGAAAATGGGCACATAAAATACCGTTTATGGTAAAAATTAATCACAATGAATTTTTAAGTCTTCCAAACAAATACGATCAGGTAATGTTTGGCAGTATAAAGGAAGCCTGGAACATGGGTGCCGTATCTATAGGTGCAACCATATACTGGGGTTCGGATGAAAGTACCAGACAACTTCAGGAAGTTGCTACTGCATTTGAAATGGCACACGAACTGGGCATGTCAACCGTACTTTGGTGCTATACAAGAAATAATGGGTTCAAAGTAGATGGCGTAGATTATTCAAACAGTGCAGACCTTACCGGTCAGGCAAATCATCTGGGTGTAACCTTGCAGGCTGATATCATCAAACAAAAACTACCCACTAATAATGGGGGTTACTTGGCTACCAAGCATGGTAAAACGAACAAACTGGTTTACGAAAAATTAACAACCGATCATCCGATTGATTTATGCCGATATCAGGTTGTCAATAATTATATGGGACGTGTTGGTTTGATTAACAGTGGCGGCGAAAGTAAAGGTGCTTCTGATTTATCGGAAGCAGTTGCAACGGCGGTTATTAATAAACGTGCCGGCGGTATGGGGCTTATCAGCGGCCGTAAAGCTTTCCAAAAATCAATGAATGAAGGAATTGAATTATTAAATACTATTCAGGATGTTTATTTAGATAAAGAAATAAGCATCGCATAACAAAAGAATATTACAAATAAAAAAAACCATCTGCCAAGGCATTTGGGTTTTTTTTATTTGTAAGTAATATTTTTTTGAGAAATAAATAGTTCCTAGATTGTATTTACGAAACCCAACAAAAATGAAAAAATATCTGCTTACTTTATTTTCTTTAGGAATTATTATTATAGGTTGTAGTAAAAAAGATAGCGGAACTCCTAATCCGGGTGGAGGTACAACACTGGATTGCAGTACTGTCACTAATAAAGCTTTTTCAGCGAATGTAAATCCCATTATTCAATCAACTTGTGCTATAGTAAGTTGTCATGCAGCGGGTAGTGCCAATGGACCCGGCGCCTTAACTACATATACACAAATATTTGCTGCAAGAACCCAAATACGAAGTTCTGTTGCTGCAGGTACGATGCCCAAATCTGGAGTATTATCAACAGCACAAAAAAATTCAATTTTATGTTGGGTTGATTCTGGTTCACCTAACAATTAATTTTATTTTTAATATTCATGATAAAGACCTTGACAACAAGGTCTTTTTTGTTTTCGAATGAACTTAAAACAAAAATGCTGTTAAAATGAAACAAACTACAATCCCTATATTTGTGGTTTACAAAAAATGAATGTTACTATGTCGAAACAATTTGAAGATATTGAAGCAAACCTTACAGGAGATGAAGGAAAAATGGAAGATTCAAAAAGCAGTTGGTTTAGAAGAATAAAAAAAGGGATTCTGACTTCCAGTAATGAAAAAAAAGAAACTCCGGAAGGCCTTTGGGCTAAATGTCCGGAATGTAACCATATCAGTACGGCAACAGACTTGAAAGAACATCTTTTTGTTTGTCCGAAATGTGAGAATCATCACCGCATAGGAAGTAATGAATATTTTGAAATAATTTTTGACGACAATAATTATGTTGAACTTTTTGAGAACATCATTTCAAAAGATCATTTAAATTTTACCGATCTTAAATCGTACAAAAAAAGATTAGAAGAAATCTGGTCGAAAACAGATTTGAAAGATTCGATGCGGGTTGCCGTTGGTAAAGTAAACGGACATGCATTGGTTCTGGCTTGTATGGATTTTGAATTATCGGAGGTTCGTTGGGAAGTGTGATGGGAGAAAAATTTTCACGTGCCGTAGATTATTGTATCGAACATCATTTACCCTATATGGTTATCAGCAAAAGTGGTGGAGCCCGAATGATGGAGAGTGCTTTTTCGCTGATGCAACTGGCCAAAACAAGTGGTAAGCTTTCTCAATTATCCGATGCTAAACTTCCTTTTATATCCCTATTAACCGATCCTACATTTGGCGGCATTTCGGCCAGCTTTGGCATGTTAGGAGATTTGAATATTGCTGAACCGGGAGCACTGATTGGTTTTGCCGGACCAAGGGTAATTAAAGAAACTATTAAAAAAGAATTACCCGAAGGATTCCAACGAAGCGAGTTTTTATTGGAACATGGATTCCTGGATTTCATTGTTGCCCGTAAGGACTTAAAAGAAAAACTTTCAACTGTTTTATCTTTTTTCAAAAACTAAATTGTCTTTTTTCACTAATACGATTCTCATGGACCATTAAAATTGTACCATGAGAAATGACCATGGAAATAAAAAACAGATCAGCCTATTTCGACTATTTCATTGATGACAAGTACATCGCCGGGATGGTATTGACCGGTACCGAAGTCAAATCATTGCGCACCGGAAAATCCAGTTTTAATGATAGTTTTTGTTTGATTTCCAAAGGAGAAATATTTATCCGGTCATTGCACATTGCCGAATACTCGCATGGCAATATCAATAACCACATTCCTACCCGTGACCGTAAACTTCTTTTAAACAAAAAAGAGATCCGGAAAATTGAATCGAAGCTGAAAGAAAAAGGATATACCCTGATTCCTTTGCGTATTTTTTTCACTGAAAAAAATATTGCTAAACTTGAACTGGGTCTGGCAAAAGGAAAAAAGAATTTTGATAAAAGGGAATCCATCAAAGCAAAAGACATGGACCGGGAAATGAAACGATTTTTGAAATAAGCTGTAAACGTTAATCTTATTAATCGAAAAACACAGCTTAGCTATATTTTCTAGCAGTCAGAAGAATATTCATGAAGAAAACTCATGTGAAACCCTTGATAAATAAAATTGATGTGCTAACTAAGGGGGGTATATTATCCAAATAATTTCTGGCAGTTTTAAGCGTATACCCCAATACCTCCAATATTTCGTTAATTCTTTCTTGCCGGAGATTATTTTTGTTCTCCAGCTTGGAATAGCGTTGTTTGGTAATGCCCATCTTTTTCGATATTGCTTCTTGTTTCATTTGCCGGGAATAGCGCAGTAGTCTGATTTCATCACTGGAAAGCATAGTGGCAGTTAATTGGTTGCTCAAAGAAAGCGAATTTGATAACAAAAATAATACCCCTTTAGTGGTATTGACTTTATCAAGGGGGTAAAATTTGGCAGCTTGGTTTGGAAGTTTGAATTTACAGCATTCAATGGACATTGGATGCAGGAGATGCTCCGAACCTGGGTAAAAAAGAGTAAACGATTACAAATATTAACTTTTTAACAATGAAAAAATTATCAATTTCACAAATGGAGAAAGTTGAAGGGGGGATTTTTTGGGGAAGGGATTTCACATCATGCACAGCAGTTGAAGGCCCAAACGGGGCACTTTTTTACTGGCAATGCTGGGATTATTACATGTTTTGGATAAATGTGGGTGGTGATTGTGAACCTGTAGGATCCTGCGGACCTTATAATTTCAATTAAAAAACCAATCAGGGCTCTTTATATTTCGGGGAGCTCTGATTTTTGAAAAGCTATCTTAGAACTATGAAGATATTATTCTTTTTTTGGGTTTATATTTTTTTAACAACAGCAAATGCTCAGTATGCTGCTAATAGTTATGGTTATGTGTGTGATATAAATACCAGGGAGCCAATTCCATTCGCTACTGTTAAAAATATAACGAAAAGAATTGCCTTTTACGCAAATGAAAGGGGAGAGATGAACTCTGAAGTTAATAAGGGGGACACAATAATAATTTCCTGTGTTGGGTATGAAGAAATGAAAATGGTAGTAACAGCCAGGGTTGACACTTTTTTTCTTGTACCCAGGCAGATTGTATTAAAAGAAGTTTCGGTTTCTACTCTGGCTTTGCCTGAAATTAGAATCGGACTAGTTGATAAAAAACTCGGATTTTCAGTGTATAATTCAGGGATATTGGTTGAATATGCAATTAAATTTTCTTTACCAAAAACAAAAGATTATTATAAAGTCAAAACAATACTTCTTAAGGCAAAAAAAGTATCAGACAACAACAACAGGATAAGACTGCATATATATAAACCCGATAAATTCGGATTTCCTGGCGAGGAAATTTTACCAAAAGATATACTGATAAACAATTATAACCGTAAAAGAGGCATGGTTGAAATAGATATTAGTGACCTTGATTTTTATGTTGAGGATGAAATTGTTTTTATTGGGTTTGAATGTGTAGGAAAAGCAAATAAAGAATTTTCAAAAAACGGTTCAAAAATTGAATTTACTTGGGCAAATACTGAACCCATATCTTACTCAAGAACATTATTGGATCCGGAGCATAAATGGCACATAATGGATGCAACATCTCCCTTTGCCGCACACCATAAAATTAAAGAACAGGTTCCCAATATAATGGCTTCTATTATTATTCAGTAATTCTATTTTCTTAACACATTATTTTTTATGGTAAAAATATTTCAAAAAAGTCCTTTTTTTCTTTTTGCTTTATACATTATTATATTTTGGTTTCTGTATAAAATTTTAAATAATAGCCTCTCCTTATATACAAGTAATTTTTCTGAAGTATGGTTGATTATTAAAAAGGCAAGAAGACCCGGTGATATTTTTAATAACCCGTTTTTTTGGAATAGTTCATTAGGACTTATTACAAGGCTTGCAATTGAAATTTTTGTTACAAGCACAATTTTATTTTTCGCTTTAGCAATATTCAGGCTTAGGAATAGATTTTTACTATGTGTAGCTATTGTAACAGTTTCTCATTCAATATTTCTTATTCAATTTGTTTTGGAGTTTCTTTATTTTAAATTCGGCCCTGGTAGCTTGCAAAAAATTAATCAGGAGAATTTCAAATTTCTATCGGTCAGCTATTTCCTGAAATTGTTTTCTGTTAAATTCCCGTTGTTTCTTGGATATTTTCTTCAGACAATAAGTTTTTTCGAAATTTTGTATTGGTTTGTTATGGCCCTTGTCATTTCAAGGATAGTGAAAACGGAGTATAAAACGGGCATCAAAGTGGTTTTCTCCAGCTATGTGCCACTTTTATTTATCTGGCTGCTTGTTATCTCATTTTTTACTTTAATGAAATCGTAGCAGACAATGAAAAAGGGTCTATATTTTGTTTACGGGTTTATTATAATTGCATTTATCGTTTTATTTTTCTATGCAACAAACTTCAAACAATCAAAGCAAGGCAATGAATATAACCAGATAATTTTTGAAGATAGCCTGGTAGCTTCCAAAAATATTATACAAGGTCAATATGATAGAGATAAAAGCAGCATAATTCTGGTTTTTCTTTCTACTCATTGTGATTACTGTACTGGGGCATTGAGTTCGTTAATTTCAAATGCAAAGAATATTGAAAGCAAGTATCAACTTTTTCTTGTGTTTAGTGAATCAGCGGAAATGATTAATCAGTATCTCCGAAACTTTCAAATAGAGGCACTGCAAAATAAGATCATATACTCAGATAATACCAGAACATTAAATCAATTGTTTAAAGTAAAAACTGTGCCATCAATTTTTGTAGTTAACCATAAAAAAATTGTTGAAAATGGGCTCGGTTCGGATGAAATTAATCAAATAATACGGGGGCTTAAATGAAACCATCTCAACCTTTTTTTAAAAAAAATCATCCGGTTGTTATGCAGCAGGATCAATCTGATTGCGGTATTGCCTGCTTGTTATCCATTATAAAATTTCATAAAGGAACAAATTCGCTGGAAAAACTTCGAAGGCTTAGTGGTACCACTTTTACCGGTACCACACTTTTGGGTTTGTATGAGTCAGCCAGGCAAGTTGGATTTGATGCAGAAGGTTGTAAAGCAGATATTGAAGCTTTGCTAACACATGATTCACCTTGTATTTTGCATATAATCACAGAAAGTAAAACTCAGCATTATATAGTTTATTACGGTGCATCTTATAAAAATGGGAATCAGAAATTTATTATTGGCGATCCTGCAAAAGGAATTATCTATTACACCCGCAACGAACTGGAACAAATCTGGCTATCTAAAACATGCTTAACCTTACAACCCAATGATTCCTTTCAGAAAACTATGGATATAAGTAGCTCAAAAAGGAAATGGATAAAAGATC
>JAYWEL010000230.1:0-7569 GCA_043779285.1 Chitinophagaceae bacterium
TCCGGCATGTTGGCATCATTGACCAACATTGAACTTCCACTTCCGCCATTTGATCCGTAGCTTCTGGCATTTACTACGGTAAGGTCATTACTGTTCCAATCATTATGATCAATCATTTTCCAACCTCCGGTAGCAAATGTGGTTAATCCTACAAAAAGATTGGTTGAGGCAAGACCCATGGCATAATTAGGAAATACATTTGGTGGGTTCCATCCTGCACCGGTGGCTCCACCAACAAAGCCCATTCTTCCAGCTCTTATATCATATTTTGCCCCGGTTCTGTCCAAAGATATTCTGTAAACACCAGCCGTACTTACACTGAAATTTGGACCATTCTGTACAAGATTACCACCCGATCCACCATAGTTAATGTCCCAAGATCTGTCTTGTGTAATTTTAAATTCTACATTGGCCGGCAGAAATATATACATGTAATAAAGTTTATTCAATGCCCCCGATCTTGTATCTCTTATAAACTCAGGTGCGTTCCCGGGATTCCAGTCGGATCCGTTTCCAGTTGCTGATTGATAACCACCCGGCATATAAAATCGTAGTAATGGCAAATATGTTTGTATGGTTACAGAAACTGCATTTGAATAAGAAATTGCTCCCTGTGCTGTTTGTGCTTTTATGCGGTATTCAATTTTTCCCACATTCCCACCGGGTACTTTTTTATTTAATGCCGTTTCATTCATTTCACCCTGATTCAAACCTTTGGTTAAAATATTTGCTCCAACTGGAAAATCTAACGGGGCTGCAAAATTCTTTCCGGCAGAATCATACTGCAAGGTATATGTTATGTTTCCGGTATAGCCGTTGAATGATCTTGACCATGAAAATGTATTGGAAAGTTGTGTTGCTGTATTTAAAGCAACGGTTATAGAAGTATTACTTGTAGTTAATACAGAAGGATCGTTATACGGCGTAACTTTTATTTTTACCCCATTAGAAGTATACCGTTCATTATTATTTCCATAAGAAGATATTACCCGAACATCCAGATCGTATGCAACGCCCAATGAAAAACCATAATTAAGTAACATGTCATTTACTTCTTTTCCGGTCAGTGAAATTGATAAATTACCAATGACAGTCCTTGTTGATGCTTTACTGAAATTTCTGCCTGCAGAATCAATTTCAAGGATATATTTAAAAGTGCCGGGGTCTGAAGCATAGTTTGGTGTGTTCCAGGTAAAGCTAATTACATTGCTGATAGAGTCTGCAGGCGTTGGAGCAATAGCTGCTTTTGATGCAGTCAATAATACCACATCGCCAAATTTATAAGAAGGCAACTCATTCACCTTGGTACAGGCTATAAAAACAAACATGAATGTAAAAGCCGAAACAAGAATTTTTAAAGTATTTTTCATTGTATATCTTTTTATAGTACTGCAATTAAAGTTTCGTAATCGTGTATTTACCTGTTTTGAAGCTTACAATAATCTTGTAATTACCTGCTACAGCCGGCGATTTTAAATCACCCCCTTCAGGCTTAAAATCGTCTCCATTCACATTATTTGCCAGCCCCGCACCTATAAACCCATATTTATTGGACCAGTTACCATAAACCGGAACAAAAAGAAAAGCATCATTTGCTTTCAAGGCTATGCTGGCCAATTCAAATTCGGATGTTGATATTTTTGTAAATCGTTGACTGGCCAATTCAGGATCGCCACCACCCATCCAGCTTGCAGGTGTAGCTCCCCCGGTTATAAACAATTTTGCCGGTACAGGATAAACTACATCCAGATACGGAGTCATGACAATTTTTATAACATTAGAATATAGAGGCACACTTCCATTAATCAGATTGGCTTTTACCCTGATTTCAATATTATGTGACTTATTTTCAACCTTATCCATAGCCAATAAAGCCGTATTCACCTCAGCCACTGTCATAGAAACAGTCAGGTCTTTCGCTATTGCTCTTTCAAATTTTTTAGGACTGGTAAAATTGGCTCCTGTAGTATCAAATTGCAAAATGTACGTCACATCCTGGGAACTTACACCTGTCGTAAACCGATATCCCGGATTTGTCCAATTAAATTTCAGTGCCAGATTGTTTTTATTCGCAATATTCAAAACAAATGGCGTAGAGTAAGATGCTATAAGTACAGGGGCAGTTCCTCCCTCATAATAAATCTTGTTTTCATCCTTTTTACAGGATATGAAAGCCATAACAAGCAAGATGGAACTGAACAAAAGTTTTATAATATTTTTCATATTCATATTATTTAATTTTTAAGATTAGTAACCGGGGTTTTGTGTCAGTTTAGGGTTTGCTGTTCGGTTGGTTGCCGGTATCGGAAAAATATTATACTTGCTGTCTACAGCAGTACCAGATGCTATACCACCTTTCCATGGCCACAAATAATTGCCTGTAGTTAATAAACCGTACCGAATTAAATCAGTTCTTCTGTGTCCTTCCCAATATAATTCCCGAGCTCTTTCGTCTAAAACAAATTGAAGTGTTAATTGACCCGAAGTTATATTTCCTGATGTATTTCCATATGCCCTTCCTCTTAAAAGATTCATATAGCTAACAGCTGTTGCTGCATCTCCACCGGTGCCGCCCCGTAAAACAGCTTCTGCATATATCAAATACATCTCAGATAAACGAAAAATGGGGAAATCTATATCGGAAAAAAACCGTACAACATCAGAAACAGGATTACCATCTGAACGAATATTCCTATACTTGATAACATGCAACCCATTACCGAAATCACTAATAGATGGAATATCAATTTGGGCAGGACTGGTTCCAAAAACTGAAGTAGTGAACATGGCTCTTCTATCTGTTCCTCCAGTTAAATCGGTAAACTTATCAGCGAACCCTTTTGTAGCCCTGTAACCAAACCATCCTTCGTTTGAGCCAAATTCACTAAAATCTGCACCAGCGGCAGCATGTATGAAAAAAGTAGTATTACCAAAAGACCTTGTACGGGCACCATCACAATTTACCGCAAAGATCATTTCATTGGTTCGTTTATCATTATCGGCCATAAATAACTCCCTGTAGTTACTGTGCAGTGAATAACCTCCTGCAATTACTTTCCTGGCGTATGTAATTGCTTCTGTATTTTTTGCTGCACCAGTATACGTTTGTGCATTCAGGTAAAGCCTTGCAAGCAAAGCCCATGCAGCACCCTGATCTACCCGGCCATATTCAATTGTTTTTACCGGCGCCAGTTCGGTTTCGATTGCCTTCAATTCCGATTCGATATAGGTAAATAATTCTGCTTTGTTTTTCTCTCCCGGCAAAGTTGTGCCTACCAGGTTTGTTTCATCAATAAACGTGGATTTCCCAAAAATATCCATCATTACCCAATAATTAAACGCCCGGAGAAACCTGACTTCAGCTCTTGTCTTTTTGATTGATGTGGCATCGGCTCCGCTAATATTGCGGGATGCCAGTTTTTCATCTGTAGATTCTCTTAAATACTCATTGGCAATCATTACATTATAAATTGGCCTTGCATACATTCCTTTCAAAAACGGATCATCACTTGACCATTTAAGATTGTGAAAATCCTGAATAGTCTGGTCATTCCAGGCTACAACGGCTTCATCGGTTGGCAGTTCCTGACAGTTGAAAAATCCACGGATAAACGGAGACTGAGATCCTTCATCCAATCCCTGGATATCGGATGCACCTGCAGGCCCGGTATTTCCAGTTGTGGCAAGCCCTCCATATACTTTTGCCAATACCGAACGATAACCCGCTACGGATGAATAGGCACTTTCGGAGGTTAAATCGTTTTGCGGAAACAGGTCTAATTTTTTTGAACAAGAAATAACGACCAAGGTTGTAATTCCTATTAGAAATATATTTTTCATTGAACTATTTTTCATTACGCAATTATTTTTAGCCATTAAAAATCGAAATTGAATCCAATAGAGAATATCCTCGGTCTTGGATAAATATTATTATCCACACCACTATCGCCTGCATTCTCCGGATCAAGCCCTTTATATTTAGAGATCACAAAAACATTCTGAACACTTGCACTGATATTCAATCTGGCTTTATCTTTCAATACGCTGCCTACATTGTATCCCAGGTTAATATTATCCAGTCTGAAAAATGAAGCATTCTCGATATAATAATCAGACAGATACCTGTTATTGGTAAATCGGGTATCCAGATAATTTGTTGTGACATTCCGAATATAATTGATAGGGTCTTTTAAATTCCGCAACACGCCATTGTTGGAGAAATAATTGTTGTATAAATAATTGCCCAATGCGGCATGGCCAGCCAACCCAATACTAAATTCTTTATATCGTACACTTGTATTCAGACCCAATAAAACATCGGCTGCAGGTTTTTTATATAGATAACGGTCATCATCATTCACAATACCATCCCGGTTTATGTCTTCAAACAATCCTTCGATAGGGTTTCCCTTGCTATCATATATTTGTTTGTATAACCGATATGTAAACGGACTATATCCTACCGCATGTATTCCGATTCGGTTTCCTGTACCACCCGATATTCCGCTTACTTCCTGGCCTCTGAAATTTGGATCAGGGTTTTTTAATAAATTGGTGATTTCTGCCTTATTATATGTATAGTTAAATCCAAAATCCCAAGTCAGGTCATTCGTTCTAATTGGTGTAGTATTTATTGTTAATTCGATTCCTTTACTTGTGATATTTCCCACATTGGTAGTAATCTCATTTACAAAATTGGCTCCGGAAGCCACTGCTACATTTGCCAATAAGTCTTTTGTTTTTCTAAAATAATAATCAACAGAGCCTGATATCCGGTTTTTCAGGAATCCATAGTCGAAACCGACATTGGAAGTTGTTGTTGTTTCCCATTTCAGATTGGGATCATATCCTTCCGGACGTAAATAGCTGACAAAAGAATTTCCGAATTGATATTGCGCCGTATTAGTACTTAAAGAATACCTTGGCAGGTAAGAATAGAAATCAATACCCCCCTGCTGACCGGTAACACCCCATCCTAAACGCATCTTTAAATCAGAAACCACATTGGATGATCTGAAGAAATCCTCTTTCATTTTCCAGGCCAATGCTACTGCAGGGAAATATCCTACCCGGTCGTTAGGATTGAGTTTAGAACTTGCATCACTACGGATAGATGCAGTTAGTAAATATTTATCCATTAAAGTGTAGTTCACCCTTCCCATATATGATTCGAGACGGAACTCGGGTCTGTCAGTTGGGAAATTTGGTTCCGATCCCTGAATGGTATCTTTTTTTCTCGGATTTGTAGGATCGGCAATTGCACGGTAACTGAATGATGGATAATTAAATACATTAGTTAAAAATGATTGATAACTATGCCCTATTAAAACATCAAATTTACTACGGAGACTTTTTAGTTCTTTGGTATAAAAAAGAGAAACATCCGCCAATGTATTTACTTTTTCCTGCTCGTAAAAAGATCGTCGCCCACCTATTTGATAATTGGTAGCTGATGCAGAATCTATATTATCAGTACCACTACCCTTGGTATTATCCAAACCAAGATTTGCCAATACATGCAGGTCGGGTAAAAAATGTAGTTTATAATCCAATTGAATATTTCCAATAACTCTATTCACTGTTGAATGATTATCTCTTAGGTATAATAATCCTAAAGGATTTCTGGTAGACAGATTAATGGGGTTATTATCTGCTTGTAACCACTCATAATAACCTCCCCATTTTTTATTTCCGGAAAGCACCAGTTTAGTGGGATCAAAGTTTATTGCATTTCCGATTGCTCCTTCATCTGCGAACTTGTTTTTTGTCTGGCTGGCTTTTACAGATAGATTCACGGAAAGATGATCATCGAAAAATTTGGGAGATAAGTTTAAGGATGATGATAACCGGTTAAAATTATTCGTTTTTAATGTACCATCCTGGTTGTAATACCCCAACGATGCACGGAAGGGGATTTTTCCAAGACTACCACTTGCACTAACTGTATTGTCAAACCCAAAAGCAGACTGATAAATCTCATCCTGCCAATTGGTATTTGCCGTTCCTAAAAGATTTTTATACGTGTTAATCCCTGTTGCTGCTGCATCCGTATTAATGATATCTCTAACCTGATCAGCAGATAAAACATCTACATTTTTACCGTTGGCAGACAATGAAAACTGGTTATTATAATTGAATCGTAATTTACCCGGATTTCCCTTTTTAGTAGTAATAATCAAAACTCCGTTCGAAGCCCTAGAACCATACAAAGCCGCAGCTGATGCATCTTTTAATACAGATATGGATTCGATATCGTTTGGATTGATGCTGTTTAACAGATTAGCAGAACCAGAGATACCATTTCCTTCAACTGGCACACCGTCAATTACAATCAACGGATCGTTGCCTGCATTTAGCGAAGCTCCTCCACGAATACGAATGCGGCTACCTCCACCGGCCGAACCACCTCCTGTGGTAATTTGCAATCCGGCAACCTTGCCCTGCAATAACTGTTCAGCAGATGCAATATTTCCTTTCTGAAAATCTCTGGCAGAAATACTGGTCAATGACCCGGTCAGATCACCTCGCTTTCGTGTGCCATAGGCCGTTACTACAACTTCATCTAATGTTGATGTAAAAATATTGAGTATAATACTTACCGTGGTTTTCCCTTCAATAGAAACCTCCATTGTCTCAAACCCTACCGAGCTTATCAGTAAGGCAACAGCATTTGAAGGAACTGTAATTGTAAAAGCACCACCGGCATCTGAAACTGTTGAAGCTGTTCCGTTTTTAACCTGGATGCTGGCAGCATTCACCGGGTTTCCGGTATTGGATAAAATGTTACCAGAGATTGTTTTGTTTTGGGCCGAAACGGTTAATCCTATAAACAGCAAAGCAAACAATCCGAACCGTTGAATAAGTTTTTTTTGAAGCATATCGTTTTGATTTACAAATTGAAATATCACAATAGTGTATTCTATACACAATGTTAACAAATTAAATTAACACAAAAAAAATAAGTGCACTTAATTTGAAGGCTTAGTGCTGTCAAATAAATGCCTTGGTAGTTTAGCAAGAGGCAATTTAGCAGAATTTGAACTTAGATTTTGATCAGATAGACTTTAAACCGGAATGTTTATTTGATTTCGAAGATTTGGATATTTTATTTAATGAGAAGGCTTTTTTGAGCTTATATAATTTCCCGGGTCGATGAGGCACATTTTCTTCTAATTCCTCTACATCATCCAGCCAGTTTTTTAAGGCAATTTTTTTGCGAAAATTTCTTCGATCCAATTCTATACCCAAAATTGCCTCATAAAGGCTTTGCAATTTCCGTAGTGAAAATTTTTCCGGTAATAAATTGAATATAATAGGATTTTCCATCACTTTTTCCCGTAGTCGCTCCAGGCAGGTATCCATTATTTTTTTATGATCGAAAGCTAATTTTTTTATATCATCTATACTATGCCAATGCAGTTCATTATCTGTCAACTTCAGATTGTTATGATTAATATCCAACAACGTGTAATATGCAGTAGTGATAACTCTGCCCGAAGGGTGTCTGCCCACCGAGCCGAATGTTTGAACCTGTTCCAGGTAAACATCTTCCAACCCGGTTCTTTCTTT
>JAYWEL010000231.1:0-3193 GCA_043779285.1 Chitinophagaceae bacterium
CTTATCTATATCTACTTCCCCCAAAAGATTGTACTTATCAAAAGGTTTTACGACTTTTTTCTTTTCTCCATCTTGCATGAAATTTTTAAGCTTAGCTAATAATCCATATTCAGACATGGTGGACGCATTGGGTTCTCTACCGTACTTATCGTAGAAAGTATTTATTTCCTCAAACGAATCAATAAGCCTGTCTTCTTCAGATTTTAAATTTGAAGTTTTTGTTTTTGCATCCAATAAACCAAAATCATCATCGTTAAAAATGTCGTCTAATGATGTTTTTTTCTTACTGCTCATTCAACATTTTTTTTCTTTTCACTTCTCTTAAAAATAATACGGCTTCTGCCATTCTCCGTTCTTTGGGGTCAAACGATTGTATATTGGGAGCATCGCCTGTTCTTTCACGCCATTCCTTTATTTTAGGCCATAACAAAACAGCTTCTTCCTCAGTCATTTCTATCTTGATAGATTGAATATGCTCATCAATCAATTTAAGTACTTGTGTAGTTACCGACTTTGATAAAATTTCAAACGCTTTTTGAAAAGGATTTACCTGGTCTATAAGGTCAATATGAATATCATCTATATTCACAAAACTACCTGCCATCCTTATAAACTTTTTATCGCCCTGAATTTCAATTATACTGTTTTTAATCACAGAGTCAACAACCACATGCTGCCTTACTGCTTCTACATCATCTTCACTAAGGTCAGGATATACCTCACGAATTATTTTTGGAATTAACACCGTGTTAATTATCTCTGGTTCTACATTTCCCGGCATTGCTTTCAGCATTTGGTCATCCTGTAGAATCCTTGCTTTTAAATCGTTCAAATCAGTTTCAATAATATCTTTAGCCCTTTGCGATGTGGGCAATTTGAAGCCTCTGATTTTTATTGTTTTTTCATCATCACCATCTACTTCTTCATCGTCTTCATCATTTCTTTTCAGTTTGAATTTAAAATTGGGTGCTAATACCTGTTCCATAAGCAACGATGCAGTAATGGCTTTCAGCATATTGTTTACCGCCACTTTTACTTCATCATTGTCTGCATCGGGAGAGGCAATCAAATTGGTGAATTGTGCATGTGTTTTATTGTTACTGTCCCTTGTAGCTCTGCCAATTATTTGTATTATTTCAGTTAACGAACCTCTGTAACCTATTGTTAAAGCATGTTCACAAAACGGCCAGTCAAACCCTTCTTTTGCCATACCCAATGCAATAATGATGTCAATATCTTCGGGAGATTTTACATCTCTTAAATAAGCACTGATCTTATCCCTTGATTTTGGGTTATCATTCACCAAATCTGCAACCTTCAACATTTTGCCAGAACGTTTGCTTTTTATATACAAAACGCCTGTTTGTTCATCCTGGTAATTTAATTCGCCCAATACGTCTATAATGTGATTTACTTCTTCATATTTTTCCTTGGAAGATTCGGCTGCATTTACACTCGGAATATGAATGATCGTCTTTTTGCTTTCGTCTAAAATTTCTTCTAAAGCCGATACTGGTCGGTCCGGTTGTTTTTTAAAGTACCTGCCGGTATAAAAATGATAACCTATGCCAAGGGACTTTAAGTACTCATAACCATTCAATTGTTCATAATAATTGTAGGTTACTTTGGTAAATTTGGCCTCATTTTCCGGCAATAGCACTGCCACATTATCTCCCCTGAAATAGGAGCCTGTCATAGCAACTATATGTGCAGTTGAATTGGCCATAATGTTTTTCATTACTTCTCCCAGCCTATTATCTCCATCTGCCGAAACGTGGTGAAATTCATCTATAGCGATCACCGCATTATTTAATTTCTTTTCGTCTAAGGCGTCAAAAGCAAAGCGTAGTGTTGCGTGGGTGCATATCAAAATTTTTTCATCGCTTTCTAAAAATTCTAAAAGAGCAGACACTTTACTTTTTTCCAAACCCGGTGTACATAAGTTATATTTTGGGGTCGGACTCCAGTCAGAAAAAAACCCTCCTTTTTCAATTGTGTTGTATTAAAAGAAGCACCAATTGCTTTCTCGGGAACAGCAACAATAACTTTATTAATGCCTTGATTTTGTAGTTTATCTAATGCAATAAACATTAAAGCCCTCGATTTTCCTGAAGCCGGCGGGGCTTTAATCAGCAGGTATTGTGCAGTACGGGCAGCATAGGCTTTTTCCTGCATTTCCCGCATGCCCAGCTCGTTTGTCTTTTTGCTCTTGCCTGTCTGATTGTATGTTACATGTATTAAATCGGGCATTTTTCTGCTGTTAAAATGTCTAAAAATGTCTAAAACTTTTGTCTAAAAATGTCTAAACTACCTGGTTAGACATTTTCCAAACCTTTCCATCCGGGTATATAACTCCTTGTTTTCTAAGAAATTGAAGATTATTCTTTATCTTATTTCTTTTTTGCTCGATGTCTAAAACATCCGGAAGTTTGTCTAAAAGAAATTTTTCAAAATTAGCTTTTTGCCCCACTTTAAATTTCTCGAGATATTCTACAATCATTTTTTGGCAATACTTGTCATCAATTCCTCTTTGCCTCATATACTCAGTTTGTTCTCCGGTAACTGCGGCTACGTTGGATGATATGTGAAAATTTGGCTTTCTACCTTCCACGAGACCCTTTTGTTTCAATAACTTTATCTCTTCATCAGCTAACGTTTTATGTTTTGTTACTTTATCCAGATACATAATTTCCTGCAAAGACAAGCTGGGCATTTCGGCCAACTTTTGTGCATAATTTATGTCGAGTACTTTTCCGATAATAGTTAACTGTACTTTGTTGTTTGATAAATCGTATTCCGGTAATGGAAAAAACTTATTTTTCTGTATAATAAACATCCGCTTAATGCCGCTGCCAATGGTGTCTATCATATTGAGATTAACCATAGCCTCTGATAGAAACTTGTTTCTGTAAGTAGGTTCAGGGGCTTCGGAGGTAACCACTTGTTCAACACTTTTGGGTATAAAATTTCCTGCATTGGAGAAAGTAAGCATGCCCGATTCGTTTTCTACAACCAAAATTTTGCCGCCCATGGTATAGTCCTGGTGTGCAATACAGTTATTTAATGCTTCCCGGATAGTGTATGCGTCATACTGGTCAACTTCATCGGGAAACAATGTTCCGCTTGTTATATAGCGGTATTTAAGATTCCTGATTTTGCTCCTCACCTGTTCTACAGCCAGCAACAATGGGCT
>JAYWEL010000232.1:0-17406 GCA_043779285.1 Chitinophagaceae bacterium
CCGCCTGACCGGACGGGCAGGGACTATGTGTAAATCTTAGATGGTATTATACCGCAGAAAAGCGCATTGGACTATTTACTGTTTATAAGCGGTATAAAATGCTAAAACTCATAATGGTGTTGGCTTTTTATGAATATATTTGTACAAACAATTAAATTTTTTGAAAATGAAGAAGATTTTTTTAATCATATCCGGATGCTTTTTTGCATTTGCTTCAAATGCTCAAACAGCAACAAGTTCCGTATTCGGAACTTTTACAAATTCTGAAAACATTGTAAAAGTGGATAAACTTGAGGCAAGCCTGAACAATAATAAATTTGAAGGGTCGGTTTCGGGAAAAGTTGTTGAAGTATGCCAGTCCATGGGTTGTTGGTTCAAGCTTGAAAAAGCTGACGGAACGACCATGATGGTAAAAGTAGTTGATCATGGATTTGCCGTACCCAAAGATATGGCTGGTAAAACCATCATTGCAGTAGGCAATGCCAGTGTAAAAGAAATTTCGCAAAAAGACCGTAAGCACTACGCAAAAGATGCCGGACAAAGCAAAAAAGACATTGCCAAGATCAAAGGTTCTTCTAAAGAAATTATGTTTATGACTAATGGTGTAAAAATTGTAGATTAATTTTCTTTTTAAATACATGAAACCCCGCAACCCAAAAGTTTGCGGGGTTTTTATTTTACAGATCTGTTTATTGATTAAAAGAATTTTACCACATTTTTGGTGTTGTCAGCAACAACTGTTCGGAAGGTTTTTTTGTTACTGGTAATTTTGCTTTTAAACCTGAAAGGTTGATATTACGCCTTTGTTGGTGTTGTCACCAACAACCAAATTATAACTTCTCAAGACTGTGCTTCAGTTGTTGGTCATAACTTGTCCCGATTTATCGGGAAGACACAACAACGGCTGGGCGGCAGAGTGGCTTGTTTACTAGAAGACTAACAAGGGCGGAACGGTTCCACAAGTCCTAAGTTTATACTAGACGAAACAGCCATAGAAATTGCATCTCTCACTTCCTTATATCCAGCATTCGATGCGCCAACTTTATTTTCAATAAAATCATATTTGAGTTCTTTGATTCGGTTCTCCGCATCTGCCCGATCTTTATAACTGAGCCATATTTGCTCTGCCGGTAAATCAAGGTTAGTAACATACAGGCTGTATCGGTATTTGCCTACAGGTTCTTCAAAAAATAAAAGCTTACCGGTGGCTTTGGTAAGTATCTCGATGTTTTTTCTCACCGCTATCATTCTTCTTGGTTTTTTCCAATCTGGCGATTGATATTCAAACTCGGCTATTTCCATTCCGTCTTTTAATGGCCACCATGTTTTTTGTGTCCGTAATTCTCTCTTTATAGTAGGATACAATTTTACTGCTATGATGTAATTAATTTTTTCTTCTTTTCCTGTTTCTAAATAAGTTAAAAAATCATGCGCATAAAATCCACTATCGGCCCGAACCAATCCTACTTTCTTATCTTTTAATATTTCAAAGGTTTCATCTATAAATGCTTTGCAATTGCTTAGCGCTGCTGTATTGCCCGGTCTGAGCCAGGCATTGGCTACCATTCGGGTTTCTGCTATAAATGCCATCAGCGGATGATGCGAAGGTCTGCCAGTTTTGCTTTGATTGTAGCCAACTTTGCTGCCTTCCTGTTCTCCATATCTGGTTATGACCGAGCTGTCAAAATCTATGGTGATGTTTTTTATTTTCAAATTATCAACAAACCATTTTTGTAGTGGCACGAATACTTCAGTATTTCTTTTCCAGCTGAACTTTTGAAAAAATCTGCTGTAGGTGCTTTGTGACGGAGCCTGCTTCCATCCGAAAATTTCTTGCAGCACTTTGTCGTAACGCAAGTAAGCTGAATGACTAAATCTGCCTGCGCCTATCCAGATGCTTGTCCAAAAACATTCAATGATTTGCAGTGCTTCATAACCGCGGTTCGAACCTTTTTCCGGAAGGTTTAATTCGCTCATAAATTCTTTTATGCCAATGCCATCAAGCATATCTTTCATCAACTTCATACCGCCCCATGCCGTTACTTTTTTATCTGTAAATTCTACCTGTATTTCTTTCACCATTTGGGTTGTGTTTATTTTCTTAACAAAGCTACGAGTACAACGGATTTCATGACTTTAAATTTATCCTATTGAATAATCCCGGATAATGATATCCTTGTATTTGTCATTCGTATGCAGGTGCTTCCACTCCAGTATGGTTGCAGTGAAAAACTGTGGATAATATTCTGTAAGCGGCATGATATCAAGTTAGCAATTTCCTTTTACCTACGCTACAGTTGTTGGTCAAAAGACACAACAACGGCTGGGCGGCAGAGTGGCTTGTTTACTAGAAGACTAACAGGGGCGGAAACCCCGCAACCCAAAAGTTTGCGGGGTTTTTTAATTTACAGATCTGTTTATTGATTCAAGAAATTTTTTATCGTTGAAAATGCTAAATAGGTCAGACTGGCTGTTATCAGCCATCCAATGATGCTTAGCCATTTTGGATGCTTATAATCACCCATAATTTTTGCATGATAAGAACCCAATAAAATCATGACCAAGGCAACCGGTAATATGATGCCATTGATAGCTCCGGCCGCAATTAATAATTTTACAGGCTTGCCGATAAAAATAAAAACGGCGGTTGAAAATAAAATAAACAAAGAGATAAACCATTTTTCATTTTTTTCAATAACTGTATGAAACGATTTGATAAATGAGACCGATGTATAAGCAGCCCCGACCACAGAAGTAATAGAAGCACACCACATCACAATGCCAAAAAAACGATACCCTATTTCTCCGGCGGCAAATTTAAAAACAGATGCAGGCGGGTTGGATGGATCCAGCGTTACACCTTTAACCACAACGCCCAATGCAGCCAGGAATAATACAACCCGCATTACAGCAGTGATTACAATTCCACTGACTGCACTGCGGTTTACTTGATGTAAATTTTGCGGTCCTTTAATGCCCGCATCAATCAAACGATGAGCACCGGCAAAACTGATATACCCACCAACTGTTCCACCAATGAGTGTGATGATAGCCGTTGTACTGATGGTATCGGGCAGAAATGATTTTTCAATGGCCAGCAAAACAGGTGGTTGCGAACTGATAGCTACATATAGTGTCAGTAAAATCATCACTATGCCCAGCAATTTTGTAAATGAATCTAAAAAAACAGATGTTTCTTTCATCCAAAAAATAAATAAAGCAATCATGCAGCTGATGATAGCTCCTGTTTCAACATTTAACCCTGTCAATACATTTAAACCCAAGCCAGTTCCGGCAATGTTGCCGATATTAAATGCCAGTCCGCCAAACACTATCAACGCCGCCAGAAACAATCCCAGGCCGGGAAGAAGCCGATTACACAATTCCTGAGCCCTTAATCCACTCATAGTAAGTATTCGCCAGATATTTAACTGCACACCAATATCCAACAATGTAGAAATGAGAATTACGAAACCGAAACTGGCTAATAGTTGCTCCGTGTAATACGTGGTTTGTGTAAGAAAGCCCGGTCCGATGGCTGATGTTGCCATTAAAAAAGCAGCACCTAAAATGGCAGAATTTCTTTTCATGAATTTTGGATTGACTGAATTCTGATTCCTTTTTCTTTTAAAGCATTATTGATTGCCTGCACAAAGGATAAGGCATTTTCTCCGTCTCCATGAATACAAACGGTTTCTGCTTCAATAGAAATAATTTGGCCATTTAATGTTGTTATTTTTTTTTCAAGAATTATTCCTAAAACCTGTTTGATCGAATCTTTCATATTTTGAATCATCGCACCTTCTTGTTTTCGGGGAGTTAATGTACCATCTTCTAAATAAGTACGATCGGCAAAAACTTCATTCGCAGTTTGTAATCCAATAGCTTTGGCTTCAGCAATTAAATGACTCCCACTCAATCCAAAAAGTAAAAGTTTGTCATCAAAATCTTTGATTGCTTTTGCAATAACGGATGACATTTTTTTATTTACAGCAGCCATATTATATAATGCACCATGCGGTTTAACATGTTTTATCGCTGTACCGAAACCCGCTGCCACTTTGCTTATTATTAAAATTTGTTGACTCACCAAATCATACAATCCTTCGTCAGAAAGATGTTTTTGGGTTCTTCCAAAATTTTCAAGGTCATTAAATCCCGGATGAGCACCAATAGCCACATTATTTAGTATGGCAGATTCAATGGTTCTTTTCATAATGTCCAAATTGCCTGCATGATATCCACAGGCAATATTTGCTGATGAAATAAATTGCATGATAACATCATCATTACCGGCCCCTTCACCCATATCGCAATTCAAATCAATTAGTACTTTATTTTCCATTGAAATATTCTTCCAGTTTGAAACGACAGGCGTTTTGCAATTGTACTAAATGCCGTTCCTGTTTTATCAGCATTTCTTCTGCAACACATTGATCGACGAATGTAAATTGAATTTTTTCCAGCCCACCCTTTTGCGCAATTTTTGAAAGATTGGCTGTTACAATCTGTGCAATTCTTGGATACCCCCCGGTAGTCTGATGATCGGCCATCAAAACAATCAATTGTCCGTCTGGCAATAATTGTATGGTACCAAAACAAACTGCCGAGGAGATAATTTCATTCTCCGATTTGCATGATAAAGCTGGCCCCGACAACCGATAACCCATCCGGTCGGAAGAAGGAAGAATGGAATATGAATTAATGACAAAATCTTTTTTAGATTCTTCTGTCAAATAATTCCATTCGGGTCCTTTCAAAACATAGATATCCTTATTTTCATTTTGGTTGTAAAAATTTTTTGTCTGCCAGGGAAGAATTACAAAATCTTTTTCACAAACTTCCCTGCTTAATTTACCGGAAGCTTTTACTTTAATTACATCTCCCTTCATCAATGCTCTTCCATGATATCCGCCATACGCAACTTTTAGATTAGTACTCTTACTTTTCAACCATTTTGAAACATTAAATCCCCCACGAACAGCTAAGTAACAAACTGTACCATTCATTTTTTTTTGAAATTGAAGAATACTATTTTTACAAACCAATATCGGATGGTTTAAAGGAATTTCTTCTCCGTTTAATGTTGCTGAGAAATCGGCCCCCGTTAAAGCAATCAGTGTTTCTTTTTCAAATAAGATAGTTGGAGCAGGAAAATGCATTTCAATAACTGCTTCGTTTAATTTATTCCCTACCAGCATATTTACTACCCTGCATGCATAATTATCCATTACACCACTTTTGTTTATACCCAGATGCCTATACCCGACCCGGCCCTTATCTTGGATCGTGTCCTGTATGCCCGATTTCATGATTTGAATACTCATTTATACCCATTTAATTGTGCTAAATAAGTTTCCTGAGAAATGGGATAGAACCTAACCCTGTCGCCAGATTGTAAAACAGATTGTTCTGTTTTTCCCGGATCGAATAATCTCCATGCAGTACGACCAATGATCTGCCATCCGCCAGGTGAAGCCAACGGGTAAATGCCGGTTTGTTTACCCGCAATACCCACACTACCAGCTTCTATTTTTATTCTTGGATTCGTTTTTCTGGGTACATCAATATTATCGTTCACTTCTCCCATGTATGCAAAGCCGGGCAAAAATCCCATCATATATACCCGATAGGTTTTTGATGTATGTGATTGAATAACTTCTTCCGCCGTAATTCCTTTTATATCTGCTACCCAACGCAAGTCAGGTGCATATTCATCATCATAACAAACCGGAATTTCTATTAATCTTGATTCGGATTCTTTTATTTCTTTTATGAATGGTAAAATATGATGAAGCGTATTTTCTACCCAGGTTAAAACCGTTTCGTTAACTTCAATATTCTTTTTAATAATCCCTAAATTATAAAAAACAGTGACAGTACTGTAAGCAGGCACAGCTTCTATAAACCCGGTAAACGGATTTGCGTTTATGTAATTAAAGAATGTAATAACCCTGTCATTAACCTTTTCATCAATTACATTTCCAAATTCAACGACTATAGCCTGATCTCCTAAAGAGAATAATTTGTATGAATTCATTAGGAAAGTCAATAAGTTTAAAATACAAGTTAGTATTTATGTTTCTTACAAAGCAGATGATTTTTCTCCCTTATGGCTTGTAACTTTACAGCCCATGCCGAATTTTGATTTGAATGACAGTCTTAATTTTTTATCGAAACTAAGTTTTCGAAGAGCTTGGAACGCTTCAAAAGTATTGAGCAGTTATTATGCAAGTAAGTGGACCAATAAACCTGTACAATGGGGTTTGCCGATTTCTGTTTCTATTGAGCCTACCACTTCCTGCAATCTACGATGCCCGGAATGCCCAAGCGGTTTGCGTTCTTTTACAAGGCCTACCGGCATGTTGCAGAAGAATTTTTTTAAAGAAACCATCGATCAGCTTCATAAGGAATTAATGTATCTGGTTTTTTATTTTCAGGGAGAACCGTACCTGAATCCCGAGTTTCTGGAAATGGTGAAATATGCCTCCGCTCATAAAATATATACAGCTACTTCCACCAATGCACATTATTTAAATGATACCAATGCAAAAAAAACGATTGAAAGCGGTCTTGACCGACTGATCATTTCTATAGATGGAACAACGCAGGAAGTATATCAGCAATACCGTGTTGGTGGCCAATTGGATAAAGTATTGGAAGGAGCCAGAAATATAGTGCGATGGAAAAAGGCATTGAAAAGCAAAACACCATTTATAGTTTTTCAGTTTTTGGTGGTAAAACCAAACGAACACCAGGTTGATGATGCCAGAAACCTGGCGAAAGAAATCGGCGTGGATGATATCTGGTTTAAAACAGCACAGGTGTACGATTTTGAAAACGATCCGAATCAGTTAATTCCTACTATTGATAAATACAGCCGTTATAAAAAAGACAGTAACGGAACCAATCGTTTTAAAGGAAAGCTGAGTAATCACTGCTGGCGTTTATGGCACGATCCGGTAATAACCTGGGATGGCATGGTTGTTCCCTGTTGTTTTGATAAAGACGCACAACACAAACTGGGAAATCTTCAGGAAAAATCGTTTAAGGAAATTTGGGGAAATGGGGAGTATTTAAAATTCAGAACGAAATTGATTACCGGCAGAAAAAATATTGACATTTGTGCCAACTGCTCAGAAGGTACCAAAGTGTGGGGTAACTGATTTTTATATTCGTTAAAGTCACTCCCGTGTATGCGTTATTTATTTGTTTAAATGCTGCATGAAGGCATTCAATAGCAAATATGTTTTTGTTTTATACAATATCTTTGAATGATGGGTATTGAAAAATTGTGGATGTGAAAAAATAGAAACATTCAATAAACTTTTAGATAAAATACGCAATAAAGTTTAATATTAAACCGTCAGGAGAAGGAATCAAATACGTATGAAAAAGAACAACATTTTAATTGTAGCCGGCCTTTTTATTTCATTATTCGGTTATTCACAATCGCCTAAAGAATTTAGGGGTGTGTGGGTTGCAACGGTTGATAATATTGACTGGCCAATGCGGGGCGATACAAATCCGGTAACACAAAAAGCTGATTTTATTACATTGCTTGACATGCATAAAAATAACGGAATGAATGCCGTTATTGTACAAGTGCGGCCGGCAGCAGATGCATTTTATTTATCGCCATTTGAACCATGGAGCCAGTGGTTGAACGGCATTCAGGGGAAAGCTCCATTTCCTTTTTATGACCCACTGGAATTCATGATTGAAGAAACGCATAAAAGAGGCATGGAATTTCATGCATGGCTAAATCCATACAGGGCCGTATTCAATATCGGCAATTCGTCGATTGCATCCACTCATATCATCAAACAGAAACCGGAATGGTTTTTAACTTATGGTGGGAAAAAATACTTTGACCCGGCAAATAAAGACGCACAAAATTTTGTAGTGGATGTAGTTCGTGATATCGTAAAAAGATATGATGTGGATGCCATTCACATGGACGATTATTTTTACCCCTATCGAATTGCCGGTCAAGAATTTCCGGATGCAGCATCCTATCGCAAAAATTCAAACGGGCTGAATAAAGAAGATTGGCGAAGAAGCAATACCGATTCCATCATTAAAAAATTATTTGTAGCAATCCGCCAGGAGAAGCCATGGGTGCAGTTTGGCATTTCTCCTTTTTCGGTTTGGCGCAATGCCGACAGAGATCCCAGGGGTAGTGACAGCAAAGGTGGGCAGACGAATTACGATGACCTATATGCCGACATCCTCTTATGGTTGGAGAAAGGATGGATCGATTATGTTGCTCCGCAATTATATCTGGAAATAGGACATAGTAAAATTGCTTATGAAAAATTGCTGGACTGGTGGAGCAAGAATAGTTATGGCAAACATGTATATATCGGTCATGGTATTTATCGGGTAAATGAAAATTCGGCTGCATGGAAAAATCCGAATGAATTACCGAACCAGATTAAACTACTTAGAAATACGCCCAATATTCAGGGTAGTATTTATTTCAGCAGTAAGTCGTTTAATAATAATCCGAATGGATGGAACGATAGTTTGCAAAACAATTATTATAAGATACCTGCACAAATTCCGCCAATGGAATGGATGCCGGTTAAAAAAGATACAACAAGTAATTAATCAGTTTATGATTCATTTAATGCCCGTATTGTTTTTACCTTCCAGGTAGTTAACATGGGTAAAAGAACCCAACCGGAATTTAAATGGAATAGTAGTAGCTTTTTCGAATCGCCATTCCTGACGACAAAAAAAAGCCAGCTTGGATGTTTGAAAAGAAGCAGGTACAACGGCTAAAGAATAAAACTGATTCGAAATTATTTTTTCAGTCAAATAAAAAGTGTTGGTTACAATAGATTGATATTTTATAAATGATTGTTCTTTTTTTATTATCCATTCATTGTTTAATTGGCCATAAGATGTACCAGATAAAATACAACAGGCAATTAATAGTATGGAATTTCCGGACATGAATCTTTAAAAAAATTGTGTTTAAATTTACATTTTATTTTTCGATAACTGCCGGACAACAAGGCAAATAAAGGATGGTTGTAAAATGATATGGCTTTAAGTCAACGATTTCAACAAAAACTACTTCAAAAGCTTTCTCCCCAGCAGATTCAATTAATGAAACTGTTGCAGATTCCTACAGTTAGTATTGAACAGCGGGTGAGGCAGGAGATTGAAGAAAATCCGGCATTGGAATTTGATGAATCTGAGGAACAAGAAACGATGACTGATGACATAAAAGAGGATCTTGAAATACTGGAAACCGAACCCGATGGAAGTGAAGATGAGTACGACAATATTGACATCAGTGAATACGTAAGTGATGGTGACGATGAAATTGCCGATTATAAATTACGGGATGAAAATTATCCGGCTGATGATGAGAATAAAGTGATACCTATAAAATCACAGATTAGTTTTTATGATTTGCTTCGAAACCAATTAGGCTTATTAAACCTGGATGCAAGACAATACAATGTAGCCGAGCAAATTGTTGGTAGCATTGATGAAGACGGCTATTTAAGAAGAGATAATCAATCAATTGTTGATGATTTGGCATTCAGGCAAAATATAGAAACAACGGCCGAAGAGGTGGAAGAAATTATCAATTCCATTCAACAGTTTGACCCATCCGGCGTTGCCGCCCGCGACCTGAGGGAATGTCTCTTACTGCAATTAAAACGTATGAAAACAGCCGGCTTACCGGTAGATAATGCACTGAAAGTAATTTCAAAATACTTCGAAGAGTTCAGCAAAAAACATTATGAAAAAATACAACGGGGATTGGATATCGATGATGAACAGTTGAAAGAAATCATTCAGCAGATCATTAAACTGAATCCAAAACCGGGTGGCAGTTCGGCAGATAGTAATAAAGTGGTCAACTATATTGTTCCCGATTTTTTTATTGTAAATAATAATGGGAAACTGGAACTGACCTTAAATAGCCGCAATGCACCTGAGCTTCGTATCAGTAGCGATTATAAAGAAATGATGAAAGAGTATGACCGTGGTGCAAAAAAAGACAAACGACAAAAAGAAGCAGTACAATTCATTAAACAAAAAATTGATTCGGCCAAGTGGTTTATCGATGCCATCATACAAAGGCAGCATACATTACAGGATACCATGACGGCGATTATGAATTATCAGAAAGAATTTTTTATTACCGGTGATGAAACCAATTTGAAACCAATGATCCTGAAGGATATTGCCGAACAGGTTAATTTGGATATTTCAACAGTCAGCAGGGTTTCAAACAGTAAGTTTGTACAAACAGAATTTGGCACCTATCGCTTAAAATATTTTTTTAGCGAATCCTTAAGTACAGATAGTGGCGAAGAAGTATCGACCAGGGAAGTGAAAAAAATATTGACAGACATCATTGAAGCCGAGCATAAAAAAAGACCTTTCAGCGATGATAAACTAACTAGCCTTTTACAGGAAAAAGGGTATAATATTGCCCGCAGAACGGTAGCCAAATACCGGGAACAATTAAATATTCCGGTAGCACGGTTACGCAAACAATTATAAAGAATGAATAGTAAACTTATAGTAGATGAACAGCATGAATTGATGGAGATTGATTCGGACAATAACGACAAAATATTTTCTTTTATTGGTTTGATGGCCCGACTTGTTGCTATCGTTTTTCATCCTTTATTCATCCCGGTTTATATATGTTGGTTTCTGGTTCGAATTCAACCTTATTTATTTTCAGGGTTTTCAGAAACAGATAAAAACGTAGTCATTATCCGCTTTGCGGTGATGTATACTCTTTTTCCTCTGGCAACTGTTTTAATTGCAAAAGCATTAGGATTTGTTGATAGTATTCAACTTAAAACACAGAAGGACCGGATCATTCCTTATATAGCCTGCGGCCTTTTTTATTTTTGGATGTGGTATGTTTTGAGAAACCAATTAGAATTTCCTCCGGTAATTTTAGCCATGACCATGGCCATTTTCGTTGCATCCAGTTTAGGTTTGATGGCTAATATTTATACAAAAGTTAGCATGCATGCCATATCGATGGGCGTAATGGCAACATTCATGTTTGGTCTGGCTCTTACACAGGATGTGAATATGGGTCTTTATCTTTCTATTAGTTTGCTTATTGCCGGCGTGGTTTGTACTGCTCGAATGATTAATAAAGATCATCAACCATTTGATATTTACTTAGGATTATTGATTGGAATTTTTTCGCAATTGCTAGCTTTCCAGTTTGCTTGAGAAGATTACAAACCTCATAAAAAAGAAGAAGCCCAATCATAGGGTACGAATCTAGATTGAGCTTTGTTCTTCATCCATCCTAACTGTCTGTCCAATTAAGCCGTTGAGTATTTTTAAATCCTATCTTATTCCTATTACTATTTTCTTGTTTTTAAATTGATGAAGAAGTTTGCTCATTCAATATTCAAATCAATTGACTTTATTTTTCTTTCAAAATTTTCGGGAGGAAAATAGGATAAAGTGAAATTGATTTTTTATGGATATTGGTGTAAAAAACTTTTTCAATAACTATCATATCTTCGATTTCTTAAACGAGGTATGTGCAACTATTATTGCAACATCTCTGAAAATAAGTATGAATTAACATGATTATTAAAAGATTGAGAACAAGTACGTTAGAAGAAATTATTTCAATCGTAAAATCCCTTAGATAAGCCCCTTATTATGATAAAACATTTTCATCTAAAGGTAGTTTCCTTCTTTTTTCCACAAACTCGTTATAATAAATTTTCAATAATAATAAGAACATGGAAATAAGTAAAGGGCCAAATATTAAGCCGATAAAGCCGAACAACTGAATGCCTATAATTATTCCGAATACGGTTACTAAAGGGTGAACATTGGCAATTTTTTTTTGCAGCATGAACCGGAATATATTATCAACAGCACCTATAATTACGAAGCCGTAAATCAACACAGCAATAGCCTGAAAATTATGGTTGCCTGCAAATAATATGATGGCTAATGGTACATAAGCCAATGCTGCCCCCAGCATCGGAATCATGGAAGTAATACAAGTGGCTGCAAACCAGAAAAGAGGCTCATCCACACCAATAATTAAATAGCCCAAAAGCCCAGCAAGGCCCTGAACAATGGCGACAATTGGAATTCCCAATGCATTGGAAACAACCATGCTATTTATTTCCACATTGATCGATTTGAGATTTTCGCTTTTGAGCGGTATAAATTCTTCCATGGCCGTTTCAATTTTTTTTCCATTCATCAGCATGAAATATAAAATGAAGAAAATGAAGAATATCGTGGTTAGCGTATTAAAAGTAAAACCCAGTAATTGGGGTATTAGTAAAGCGATTTCATTGCCCAACTTGTTCAGGTTTTCATCTTTCAATAACTCAATCCCAAACATCAACTGCAAATCATTTATAATCTTTTTCATTGACTCAATCATTACATTTGAATGTTGCAGTGCATAGCTAACTTTAGATTTAAACATATTTACCAGTAACCAGATAGGCATCAAAATACCCAGTATAGATATAAGCATGATCAAAAACGTGGTGAGTAATCGGTTCCACGTTTTCTTTACTGTAAAATAATACATCCACTTTCTGAAAAGGATATATAATGTGGTTGCTCCCATAAAGGCCGGTAGGAAATTATTTAATTCAAAAAACAATAAAATCGCAAGTAACACAATTACAATAATGAAAATAATTTGCCGCAAAAGATTTTCGTCTAATGTGTTTTTTTGATTTTTTTTATACATAAAATAAAATTAATATTATCCGTTTTTACAATTGGCCATTTCTTCTATTTTATAACCTTACCCTAATAAGTTAATTTAACACTGCTGGAAAAAATCATTAGACTTTGGTTACTAAATAATTTGTATTCATGTATTTAAAATTACACTATCTATTGATTGCTATTGCTAAAAGCCTGAATATACTCTTCTATATATTGAACTTTTTGCTTGCTTCGGTATTGCATAATAAAACGTGGATGGGGTAAGGGAATTATTTCGTTGAACCATGTATGTTTTTCATTCTGTGACAAGAAAAATTTGTAATTCTTTTCCCCGCCAATACAAATACATTTTTCCCTGTTTATATTCCATTGCAATTGCTTTTCCATGCATTCGACAATGAACGGTGTAATTTTTTTCATTAAATCCTTATCATCATAATAATTCAGATTCTTACCCTCCATAATAAAACCAAGCGGAGATAAAGCAGAGATGAAATATTTCGAGTAAAACTTTTTTGCTCCTCCAGAAGATTTAATCATTTCGTAAATAAACTCGGCCGACAATTCGGACTGATCATTGAATGGATGATTTATTTTACAGGTTTCCTTCAATTGTCTTGGGGCAGTAAAATTAATACCCGTTACACCGGCACCAAACCGTCCGGGATTTATACCGAATGCAAGGGTTCTTTTTTTGTTGTCGTTGAAATATTTTTTGTGAAACAACTCAACAATCTTCATCACTTCAGGATCTTGTTGTGGATACAGTAAGCTAATTCCCTTTGGAAGTTTCAATGGTGGTTTCAGTTCTTTATAAAACGATATGATCTTATCGGAAAACATACAATATATATTATGCGAAGAATATTATGCTAGTGACTCGCCTCTTCAAACACGCCGGTCTTTTTGTTTTTTTGTACATTATCCCAGTTGAAATAACGGCCATTCATAGCAATATAAACACCCTGAGGAAGGGTTTGCACAAATGCAAGGGCACTACCCATATTAAATAATCCGTCGGAGCTACCAAATTTATATGGAATCATGGCACCCGTAAGTATGATGGTTTTACCCGATACTTTTTCTGCCAGTACTTTAGCAGTTTCCGTCATAGTATCGGTTCCGTGGGTAATGATGATTTTATCTTCCACCGATTTTCTGCAATGATCTGCTATCAAATCCCTATCCATTGCTGTCATTTCAAGGCTATCCACCATCATCAAGGTTCTAATTTCCACAGAAACCTTGCTGCGTCCCAGTTTGAATAATTCCGGCAAATGTGTGTCTTTGAAATACAATTCGCCATTCAGTTCATTATACTCCTTGTCAAAAGTGCCGCCGGTAACAAATATTCTTATAGCCATCCGTATTGATATTATTTGCAAAGGTTCATTGAAAATATTTTTCAAAAATATAAAGTAAATGACGGCTTTTAATTAAAATTTTTAACCCTAAATTGCTTTATATAATTAACGCTATGAAACGATTTGCATTTTTAAACCTTACTCTTTTACTCTTAATAAACCAAGTTTGTATTGCACAGCAAAAAGCAGTTTATGGAAAAACAAAAGGAAAGCTGCCAATGCTTAGTTATGGGCTTGGTGAAGACCGATTGGGTGGTGCTAAGATGGGAATCCTTGATACAGCGGTTGTTTTAAGACTTATTGATACCACAAAAACCATGTACCAGGTACAGCTGTCGAAAAACCATACTGCCTATATCGAAAAATCATTTATTCAAATAGATTCTGTATTTAAACCAAAAACATTTTACCTGACCAATTCATGGAGTGTGAAAGGTTTGGAGAATAAAACAGACTTGGTCAGTATCAGCATGGAAGAAAAATTGCCCTACAAATCCTGGATGGAAATTAATCCTTCTAAAATCATGATTGAATTGTTTGGCGTACAAAGCAATACTAATTGGATAACCCAATTATCATCGGCTAAGGAAGTAAGGAATATTTATTTCAATCAAACGGAAGATGATGTAGTACAGGTTATTATTGAATTGAAGCATCAGCAACACTGGGGTTACTCAATTGGATACCGGAATAAATCATTGACAATCTTCGTAAATCATCCACCAAAAAAGCTTCGGGTAAAAGAGTTGGTTATTGCCGTTGATGCCGGACATGGCGGAAGCAATACCGGAGCAAGCGGACTTCATTCCAAAATTCTTGAAAAAGATCTGACATTAAAATTTGCAAAAGAATTGGAGAGCAGGTTGAAAAGAAAAGGGGCCACAGTAATTATGACCCGGACCACAGATACCAATTTCAATAACAATGACCGGGTATTATTCCTCCAAAAACAAAAACCAACTATCCTTATTAGTCTGCATTTAAATTCATCTTCCAATAACAATGTAAATGGCGTCAGCACCTATTACAAACACATTGGCTTCAGACCATTGTCGCAGGCCATTTTAAATGAAATGCTGGAAGCCGATTTGAAGGAGTTTGGTAATATTGGCCACTTTAATTTTATGTTGAACAGTCCGACCGACTTTATGAATACACTGGTTGAAATTGCATTTTTAAGCAATGCAGAAGACGAAGTAAAAATTATGGACGTGAAATTTCAACGGCAAGTGGCTGATAAAATTTACCGTGGTATCCGTGAATTTATAAAAAAGGCTAAATAGGTTTTATAGAAGTTTGGAACTGAAGTTTCATTAGAAAAACATAGGCATAAAAAAAGCACCAAGTTTATATCTTACTTCATAATTGCTTACTTCGTAATCTTTTTAACCCGGTGCTTCCGCTTAATTGGCTTCCATCTTTTTAAAAATTTTCATCTTTTGAAGGACTTCCATCTTTTGAAGAATTTCAACCTCTCAATTGGACAATAAAGATACAATTCAAAATATACTTCAACCAAATTATTTAGGCATTGGTTTTACACCAGTTTAGCACATGTTTATGCACATCCCGGTTGCTTATAGCAAGCTTTTTTTGGTTAAACGTTCCTGTTTTACATAGGTCCGTTCAAGAAGCTTTTGCTATGGCTAAATCACCGTCACCATATTCATAAAAGAATTTATTTTGAGAGTCATTAAAAAATTCTATTTTCAAAAATAAAACTAACTGAAATGCAATCATTAAAAACCCATTTGCTTGGTATTAGCTGTATACTATTTGTTTTTCCAATTTGTTTACAGGCACAAAAAAAGCCAGCTACTCCTACTCCAACTGAAAAATGGAAAGCAGAACTGGTAAAAGCTATTGATCAAAAATCAAAGATGGCACAGGAGATGGTGGACATGGTTTTCAGTTTTGCGGAATTAGGTTTTCAGGAAACCGAATCCTCGAAATACCTGACAAACATCCTGGAGAAAAATGGGTTTAAGGTTGAATATGGCATTGCCGGAATTCCTACAGCATGGATGGCAACATGGGGAAATGGCAAACCGGTGATTGCCTTGGGCAGTGATATTGATTGCATACCAAAGGCTTCTCAAAAACCCGGCGTTGCATATAAAGACCCTATTGTAGAAGATGCTCCCGGCCATGGTGAAGGACATAATTCCGGACTGCCGTTGGTCATTCTTTCTGCCATTGAGGTGAAGAATATCATGGAACGTGACAAAATTCCCGGTACTTTAATGATTTGGCCAGGTGTTGCAGAAGAATTAGTAGGTACAAAAGCATGGTATATCCGCGATGGATATTTTAAAAATGTGGATGCCTGTATTTTCACTCATGTCGGCGATAATCTTGGCGTGGGATGGGGCGATTCGGGAGGCAATGGGTTAGTATCAGTTGAGTTTTCTTTTGAAGGAAGTGCAGCTCACTCTGCCGGAGCTCCCTGGAGGGGACGTAGTGCACTGGATGCAGTGGAGCTGATGAATATTGGATGGAATTATAAACGAGAACATTTGAAACCAACACAACGTTCGCATTATGTAATCACCGATGGTGGCGACCAACCTAATGTGGTTCCATCGAAATCGGCTGTATGGTATTACCTGCGAGAACGCAATTATGATGATATTAAATCGATGTACGATGATGCCATCCGTATTGCAAACGGAGCTGCTACTATGACGAACACAACTTTCAAGTATAAATTACTGGGAACCGCATGGCCGGGTCATTTCAATAAATCTATTGCAGAAGCCATGTATAAGAATATTCAACATACCGGACTCCCGACATGGAGCAAGGAAGACCAGGAACTGGCAAGGGCCGTTCAGAAGCTGGTGAGTGCTCCCAAAAAAGATAACCGGGGCAAGATAATAGACGGTCTGGATTCCAAGCTGGATTCCATAAATGGACCGGTACAGTTTTCATGGGGTGGAGGCTCGGATGATATTGCCGATATTGGCTGGAATGTACCTACTGTTGTGTTGCGATTCCCATCAAACATTCCGGGTTTACCTGGCCATCATTGGTCTAATGCCATTGCTATGGCTACACCCATTGCACATAAAGGAGTAGTAGCCGGAAGCAAGGTTGTGGCATCTACACTCATTGATTTATTGACCGACAAAAAATTGTTGACTGATGCATGGGATTATTTCAATAATGTACAAACCAAAGATGTAAAGTATAATTCGTTTGTTGGCAAGGATGACCCGCCGGCCATTTACCTGAACAAAAACATTATGGATAAATTCAGGCCTGCCTTGAAGAAGTTTTATTACGATCCTTCCAAATACAGCAGTTACCTGGAGCAGTTGGGAAT
>JAYWEL010000233.1:0-3130 GCA_043779285.1 Chitinophagaceae bacterium
ATTGGAAACTCCGCCCTTCCCACATCCTATTTCCAGAAGTTTTTTGCCTTCAAGATCTAACTTTCCAAGTATGTCCTTTGCAAACATATGCCAGCTCGAGTTTATGTCATCATCTTCGCAAACCTGATCGTGCCATTTGTCGTACTTTGTTTTAACGGGCATATATTTAAAATCTATTTCATAATTATTTTGGGTACACAAAAAGAGGTTCTGTACTTTCGCCGGTAACTTCAAATACTTTTTTGAAAACAATTAAACAATTAAAAGGTCTTGCTGCAGACAGCCTGATTTACGGATTTTCCGGGATGCTGTTAAAGCTGATCAGCTTGGTAACTTTTCCAATTTTTGCCCACTTTTTTCCGCCATCAGCATATGGCCTTATTGGCGTGTTAACATCACTAAGTTTGGTTTTGATGACGTTGAGTGGAGTTGGCCTGGAGGCCGCTGCTTTTCGTTTTTTTTTCGACAAAGATGAAAGCAACTATAAAAACTCAGTATTTACTACGTGGTTTACGGGTAGATTACTTATAACTTTTATTACAATCATTATAGTCTATCTTTTTTTAGGTAATTGGCTTATTGTTAATTATCTGGAATCAGACCAGGCCCGCATTTTACTGATAATTGTATTATCGAATCTACTCTTCAGTATAATTCCTAATATTATAAATACCTGGTTTGTTATTTATAAAAAAGCATTTTACTCCTTGCTGTTTTCGATTTTCTTAACTATCCTGTCTTCCGGGTTGAGTCTGCTATTCGTTTTTGTGTATAAACTTCAGGTTGCAGGTTTCTTCCTGGGTCAAACTGTTGCTTTTACAATTGCATCTATCGTTGGTTATTTTCTTTTCCGCAGAAAAAGCAAGTCGCTGAGATTTGATTTTACTTTATTTAAAAATATGGCAAAGTATGGTTTAAAGGTAATCCCAGGTACTTTATCCAATAACTTTCTTCTATTTTTTGCAAATCTCATCATTCTTACTATCACATCACAGCATTTGTTAGGAATCTTCCAGGTAGGATATACAATAGCCACAGTAATATTATTCTTCACTTCAGGGTTTAGCCAGGCTTTCGGCCCTTTCAGCCTTTCCCTTAAAGATGAAGATTTTAAATATTTCTGTAAGTGGTCGCTGGATATATATGTTAGTTTGCTGTGCCTCATTTGCTTTTCGATCGGAATTCTCTATCCGGAAATTATCACTTTATTGTTCGGCACAAAATATTCAGAAAGTATAGTTGTGGCCGGTATATTGACTTTTTCAAACTTTATTCTAAGTATCGGGACCATTGCATCAATAAGCTTTGTCAAAACAAAAAAAGTCGGGTATTATGGTGTTATTGTATTCTTCGGTAATCTCATTCACATAGCATTGATATATATCTTAACAGGTAATTTTGGATTACCTGGTGCATCCACATCATTCCTGTTAATAAACCTGCTGGTTGTTATTACCATGTTTTATTTCTCAAATTCAATCTTGCCTATACCTTTCAGGTTTTTAAAAAATTTGCTAATCCTGCTTTCATTTCTCTCTTTTTATTTTTTAATAGCTAACATTCAAAATCATTATTATTCAAATTTATTTTTTAAAATATTATATATAATTTTTGGAGTTCTGTTTATTTGCCTGGCAAACTATAGTAATATTAAAAAAGGGATAAAACTTTATTCTCAATACAAAAAATTCAGGAAGCAATCTTTTTAGCCTTGATAATTTTTTTATGCTCATCCAGGAACGAATATTCGCCACCAATAAATTTTCCTTTTTTCGCACCCTGCTTATTTATTTCCATTAAAGAATGTACCAATTGCTCAGCCCGGATTTCAACAGAATGCAGAGCAGATACTGTAGAATATGCAGTAGCAGTAAGTTTTTCCTGGTAACTTTTATTATTTAAAAAAGTATTAACCACATCACCAAATAATTCAGGTTCTGCATAAATATAATTTTCCCTGTCAATAAATCCATAATCTGATATATTATCTGGTCCATATCCTACCATAACGGACGCCTGAAGAGGAACTTCCATAAATTTCCTCACCAGATATTTAGAAGGCCCTCCGCAAACAAATGAAAATTTAGAATATCGAATTAAATAGTTCATTATTTGCTGATTGATTTTATACACTTTGGCAGGTTGTATAATATTTAATTTTTGAATTAACCCATGGTATTTATTTTTAAGAAAAGTAATCGTTTTTGTGTTGGGGTTCTTTAATTTATAAGACACAGTTGATTTCAAAGCAATTTCCCGGGATGGATACATAACACCGGGTATATAAAAATCCCATTTTTTATTTACTGGATAATATTTCCTGTTGATTGAAACGCAGTGAGGGATTTCAAATTCATATTCAAAATGCCCTGACACGAATTCAGCAGTGTCATTAATTTTTTTACAAATATTTTCATACCCGATTGTATACTGGTTCATTACTTGATTGTTATTAATCAAATTTTCAGTATTAAAAAACCAGATAATTCCCTCCATTTTACTCAAAAAATAATTTCTCTTTATATCAACCAATGTTAACTGATCAATATTTTCAAACAAATTCTGTGCATCATTCATAGAAGCCCAGAATATTTTTCTTTTTGAACTCTCCAAAATTTTTGCTGTACAGTTCTTATAGAATTTTGCACTTTCTGTATGCGGGAAATACAAAAAAAATCTGGAACTTTTTTGACCCATCAAACTAATTCTTATAGCTTCAATTATAGAAAAATCATAAACGATTAGCGAGGATTGTTCAATTATTAAATCTAAACTCTTTACCAAATTAATGTTAATAAGCTGAATATTTTTGACTTTGGATTTTGCCAAACATGAAAACAATAGAGGATGGATTGAACTGACATATTGATGACATGGTACGTAAAATATTGATATCATCTTACTTGTTTTTTTTAATCTCCTGTCTATAAACAGAGATTTCTTTTGCAGGTGAACCCAGCCATGTTTCTCCTTCTGGAATATTTTTTGTAAGAACACAACCCATTCCAGCTACCGCATCATTACCAACTACGATACCATCCCGAATAGTTGCACTCGGGGCAATCCAGGCATTTTTTCCAATAAAAGTGCTCCCGCCTATCATAGCATTCGCTATCAGCACAGCATTTTC
>JAYWEL010000234.1:0-7395 GCA_043779285.1 Chitinophagaceae bacterium
GCCAAAGCCAACAATTTTAATTTATTCTTAAAGACTAATCTATTGATGGGTAAATGGATTTGTTTACATTTAGGCTCTCCTGTAAAATAACGGGGGGAATATTTGAAATTTCTATTCTTTTATTTTGGCGTAATTTTGTTATTCGGCTTTATTTAGTAATATGAATGAATTATTAATCATCGTTCTGGCTTATTTAATTGGAAGTATTCCTACTGCTTTATGGGTAAGCAAATATTTCTTCGATATTGATATACGTGAATACGGTAGTGGAAACTCTGGTGCTACAAATACATATCGTGTCTTAGGACCAAAATGGGGAACCTTTGTAATGGCTGTTGATATGCTGAAAGGCGTGGCAGCTATAAAACTGGTTTTTATTCTTCCCTTTTATTTAGCTCATGATACCCTGTTTATAAACCTGCAGCTGGGTTTAGGTTTAGCTGCCGTTCTTGGTCATATTTTTCCTATCTGGGCCGAGTTCAGAGGCGGAAAAGGAGTAGCCACTTTATTTGGAATGATCTTAGGAATTCAACCAAATGTTGCGCTATGTTGCGTGGCCGTTTTTTTATTGGTTTTATATCTTACCAGGTATGTGTCGTTAAGTTCAATCTTGGCAAGTATCGCTTTCCCGATTTTTATCCTGATTATTTTCAATGAACCCGAAGATCTATACAGACTTTTTGCGTTAGTGGTTGGTTTGTTGGTAATTCTTACCCATCAAAAAAACATTGGACGTATTTTAAAAGGTAATGAAAGCAAAGTGCCCATTTTAAAATATCGGGATCACCGCAGAAAAAACAGGAAGTCTTCTAAGACAGAAATTTAAGCTGATTTATTCTTAACTATCCTTTATCCTTTTCTGAAATTCAATGCTTGATTTGGTACGAACATTGTTCACAATAGCTAAAACTATAAGTGATGAACAAACGATTTAATTTATTATTGATACTTTCTTTTCTGATTATTTCCTGCAGTAAAAATGCAATTACTGGTCGTAAACAACTTACACTTTTGCCTGAAACCGACTTGCAAACAATGGCATCATCAGAATACAGTCAGTTTTTATCTTCTAATAAAGTATTAAGTACATCGGTAAACAAAGATGCCGAAATGGTGAAAAGAGTAGGGCAACGTATTACCAAAGCAGTTGAAACGTATTACAACGAAAAAGGAATGTCAAAAGCCTTAATTGGTTACAAGTGGGAATATAACCTGATAAATGATAATGCGGTTAATGCTTGGTGTATGCCGGGAGGAAAAATAGTGGTGTATACAGGTCTTTTAAAAATAACTCAAAATGAAGCAGCACTGGCCGCCGTTATGGGCCATGAAGTATCACATGCCATTTTTCAACATGGAAATGAACGGATGAGCCAATCACTTATTCAACAATTGGGTGGTGTTGCTTTATCGGCTGCCGTAATGAGTAAACCAGCTGAAACTCAAAATTTATTTTTAGCAGCTTATGGTATAGGTAGTGGTGTTGGTTTGATACTTCCTTTTTCAAGAAAACATGAATTAGAAGCTGACCGATATGGTTTAATTTGGACTGCCATGGCAGGCTATAATCCAAAAGAAGCCATTGGTTTGTGGCAACGAATGGCCAATGCAGGCGCAGGACAAAGTCCACCAGAGTTCTTAAGTACTCACCCAGCAGAAGAAAAAAGGATTGCTGAACTGGAAAAATATATGAATGAGGCATTGAAATATTATAAGCCCATTTCAAATTAATTCCTCATTTCTTGATGTGAATCAAGCCTGCAGATTGTTTTAAAGGAAATTGCTTTTTACAAACTGTTTTGGTTAGTATATATTTCGTATCTTTGATACTCTTAATTTTGTAATTTCTTTTTACAAAAGACTCTTTTGGAGAGTTTTATTTACTACGAACCTTAAAATCTTTATTAAAGTATGTCTCAAGCTTTATTGGAAAAATTGGAACTGGTAGACGATAAGAATCTCTTAATTCAAGGTCTGCCTTCATCAATTGACAAACTTTTCTGTAAACTTTCTTTTGCAAAAAATGTTACTCCACTTTTAAGAAGTAAAAAAATTGATTTTGCATTAGTCTTTGCAATTAACGACAATCAATTGAATAATATTCTTAAAGATGTTATGACTGCGTTATGCACTAATTCAAAGCTTTGGGTTGCTTACCCGAAGCGTTCATCAAAAATCGTAACCGATATTAATCGGGATGGTAGTTGGTCAAAATTGACGGATGCCGGATACGAAAGCATTGATGAAGTAACTTTGGATCATACCTGGACTGCAACAAGATTTAAAAAATTTGCAGAAGTTGAAGCTTAACAGCAAACTTAAATAGTACTTAATTTTATAAGGGATCGTGTAAATGATCCCATTATCATTTATCCAAAAAATATGATTCCGAATACTGTTTTTCTGAATGTTGAAATAAAAGCAACCTGTGATGATCTGGAAAAAATCAGGCAGAAATTAATGACAATGAATGCTGATTTTATCGGATTGGACAAACAAACCGATACCTATTTCAACGTGGCAATGGGACGTTTAAAACTGCGTGAAGGGAATATTGAGAACAATTTGATTTTTTATGATCGGGAAAATAAAGCCGGACCCAAAAAGTCGAATTTTCAATTATTAAAAGTTCCGGATCCGCAGGCATTAAAAACCATCCTGGGAAATTCTTTGGGTATCAAAATGATTGTTGAAAAAGAAAGGGAAATATTTTTTGTAGAAAATGTAAAAATTCATCTGGATAACGTTTCAGCTCTTGGAACCTTCGTGGAAATTGAAGCAAGTAATCTGAATGCCCCACATAGTTTTGAAAAACTGCAGGAACAATGTAATTTTTTTATTCAGGAATTTGAAATCAAGGAAAGCGATCTTTTGCATGATTCGTATTCCGATATGATGTTACGATTAAAAGAACCTATCGGATAATAACGGTTCCTAATTTTTGAGCAATATCTTTTTCCATTTTTTTCAGATGCTCATGCGTATCATGCAAGGTTTTATTCTCGTATTCATGATGTGGTTTTTCCATATCCAACTGATTCTCCAGAAGAAGTTTTTTTATTTTTCGTAATCGGATATAATTTATAGCAGACTCAATTTCATATTGTGTCTTGTCCTCTTCAAGTTTCGAAAAATTAGACAAATTTTCTTCATTTCCTGTTGCTGCAGCTCTGACAAAATCTTCAAAACTTTGTTCAAACAAAGCTTTTTGATAACCGTTTGAATGACTGAATTCGCTTTTCCATCGTACACTTTCTTCGTACGGAAAACTTAACAAAGACACCGAAAGTGAACTGATTGTTTTTTCGGGATGATAAATAAAATAGGATTTTGAATCAACCAATGAATTTTGAAACAATGCATTTTTATATTCATTGATCAATTTTAAAATATCCTGGTTATCAAATAATCCATCATCGAGAATTTCCGAAAAAATATATTGCGCAATAATTTGTTCATCATCCCATTTCTTTAATCCATGCTCAATCAAGACTCGGGCAATTTCCCGTTCCTGCAATTCATCTTTAAATAAAAGATTAAAAGTAGCATCTTCAAAATCTGCCGATGATGCTTTTTTCGCATTCTCCTCATGATGTTTTGCCCGTCCGAACGGGTCATCCGGGCGGGCTTCTTCAAAGGGTAATGATTTTTCCTGTAATGCAATCCGGTTCCGGATGAATTTATTGACCAGGATATGCATCCCGTTTTCATCAATTTTCAGAATCTCGGCACATTGTTTAATATAATCCTGCTGACGGGTGAAATCTTCTGCTTTATTTATTTTTGAAATAGTCTCCGCAATCTGATTAACGATTTCAGCTTTTTTACTGGTATCATTTCCAACATCTTTCAGACCAATTTCCAACTGAAAAAGAATAAAATCTTTTTTATTTCTATTAATAAAATCAAGAAAGGCCGTTGTACCTACTTTATTTAAATAACTATCCGGATCTTCTTTATCAGGTATCAGTACCAATTTTACATTCAGTCCTTCTTCCAATGCAAGATCCAATCCCCGAAGTGCTGCCTTGATTCCGGCCTGGTCACCATCATAAATAATGGTAAGATTATTAGTGTATTTTTTTACTAAGCGAAGTTGATCTGGCGTCAATGAAGTTCCACCCGAAGCAACTGTATTTTCAATACCTGCCTGATGAAGCGATAATACATCGGTATATCCTTCTACCAATAAACATTCATCATTTTTGTCGATGGCCTGTCTGGCAAAATAGGAACCATACAGAATTTTACTTTTTACATACAGTTCATTCTCCGGGGTATTGATATATTTAGGTGCTTTCTCTGTGCTCTTTATTATCCGGGCACCAAAGCCAATAACTTTGCCGCTATGGTTATGTATCGGAAAAATGATCCGGCCCCGGTAATTATCCTGTAAATGATTATTGCGTTCAACTACTAGGCCTGAACGAAGAAGGAGTTCCTTGTTGTATTGTTTATGAATGGCTTCCTTGGTAAAGGCATCCCCTTTTTCAGGGGCAAAACCAATATTGAATTTTTTTAAAATATCCTCCCGGAAGCCTCTTTCCTTCATATAACTTAAACCTATATCCTGGCCATCTTCTGTATTTAAAAAGATATCAGCATAAAATTCCCGGGCAAAATTATTAATGATAAATAAACTGTCCGCCGCGAGGTATTGCTGTCTTTGTTCATCGGATGAATAAGTTTCTTCAATGTCAATATTATATCGTTCTGCAAGCCATTTCAAGGCATCTACATAACCATATTTTTCGTGTTCCATCACAAAGCTGATTGCATTACCACTCTTGCCACAGCCAAAGCATTTGTAGATTTCTTTAGATGGTGAAACAGTAAAAGAAGGGGTTTTCTCGTTATGAAACGGGCAATTGCCCAGATAATTGGCACCTCTTTTTTTTAACTTCACAAAACTGCCTACAATATCGATGATATCAATACTTTGCTGAATATGTTGTATGCTGTTTTGTGAGATCAAATGTTGATTTTTTACGTTACAAATATACCAAGTGATAATTTCTTAAAAAGAATATTCTAACCTAAATAATTAATCTGCAATAATTGCAAAAGATGGTTTAAATTTAGTTGACTGATTCGAAACCCAAGGAAATGATTCTTTACTTATTTATCACCTTATAAATTAAAGTCCCATGGTTCAGGTAGACATCTCACATTTAACCCAGGAAAGTAATAAACTGAGAGATTCATTACGTTCTTACCGCGACAACATCGCAAACCAACAAGCCAAACTCCAGCAGTTTGCATCCAAACAACTCTCGAAAGAAGACCTGCAGGAAGTAGAACATTTTCACAACCAATTTCACATTCAGCTTATTAACATTCATGACTTAAAACAGTCTATTAAAATGTATGACCGTAAGGTGAATTTTGAATTAGCTGCTAATGGATCTTCGATGAATGAAAGTATTTTAAATGAACAGGAGAGACTTGCTAATGAATTTGTTTTTTTGTCTTCGACATTAGAAGACCTTGATACAGGCTTTGAACAAATGATTAGTGTTTCGAAATAATTTCGAAACATTTTTTTTACTGCCCATTCATTTCTTGCAGGCTTATTAAAAGTTTGTACACGATTATTTTATTCTTTTTGAAAAACCCTCTTTATTCAATTTTTAAAAAAGATTGTTATGCCAGAATTTGATACATCACATGTAAAAAACATTGTTTTACTGGGCCATGCGGGTTGCGGTAAAACCACTTTAGCGGAAACCATGCTATTCGAATCGGGAGTCATTCATCGTCGTGGAACCGTAGAAGAAAAAAACACCGTTTCTGACTATCACGAATTGGAGCATGAACGGGAAAATTCCATTTTTTCAACACTGGTTCACAGTAAATGGCGGGGTTATAAAATCAATATTATTGATACGCCCGGCTTTTATGATTTTGTTGGAGAAGTAGTCTCTGCCTTGCGTGTAGCAGATACAGGAGTGTTATTGTTAAATGCATCTGCGGGTGTAGAAGTAGGTGCTGATATCATTTGGGAGTACACCGAGAAATTTAAAACACCCATGATTTTAGCCGTAAATAAAACCGATCATGAAAAAGCTGATTTTGATAAAACCGTGTTGGAAGCAAAAGAACATTTTGGAAATAAAGTCATTGTTATTCAATACCCAATAAATCAGGGATTGGGATTCAATACCATTGTAGATGTATTAAGAATGATCATGTACAAATTTCCAAACGAAGGTGGTAAACCAGAAAAATTGTCAATACCAGAAGAAGAAAAAGCAAAAGCAGAAATGTTGCATAAAGAATTGATTGAAGCGGTTGCAAGTAATGATGAGGAACTGATGGAAAAATATTTTGATAAAGGTGAATTGATGGAAGATGAAATTAAAGCAGGCATGAAAAAAGCCATGATTAATCATGATCTGTTTCCGTTATTTTGTTTATCTGCAGAACGGAATATGGGCAGCGGACGATTGATGGGATTTATAGATAATGTGTGCCCCAGTGCAAATGAAATGCCGCCACAGGTTACAAAATCGGGGTATGAATTGAAATGTGATGCAAACGGACAGCCATGTATTTTTATTTATAAAACAGTATCCGAACCACATGTTGGGGAGCTTTCCTTTTTTAAAGTTTATTCCGGTACCATCAAATCCGGAATGGAACTAGAAAATGAAAACACAAATGTGTCGGAGAAATTAAATCAACTATTTATTGTAGAAGGAAATAAACGAACCAATTGCAATGAACTGGTTGCCGGTGATATTGGTGCTACCTTAAAATTAAAGAATACGCATGTCAATAATACGCTTCATGGTAAAGGTAAAAATCTGGATCTGCCTCCAATCGTATTTCCTTCTCCCAATATGACGGTTTCCATCGAATCAAATAGAAAAGGAGAGGAGGAAAAACTTTCCATAGCCTTACATCAGTTAAAGGAAGAAGATCCTACTTTATTGGTTGAAGTTTCGCAGGAATTAAAACAGATTCTGATACATTGCCAGGGAGATATGCATCTGGCCGTTGCAAAATGGAAAATTGAAAACTTATTTAAACTGGATATTCATTTTGACAAACCCAAAATTCCATACCGGGAAACAATCCGTAAAATGGCTGAATCGCATTATCGGCATAAAAAACAATCTGGTGGTTCGGGCCAGTTCGGAGAAGTTTTCATGCGCATAGAGCCCTGGTTTGAAGGCATGCCCGAACCGGCAGGATTAAATGTTAGGGGAAAAGATACACATGATCTTGAATGGGGTGGCAAGTTGGTGTTTTATAATTGTATTGTTGGAGGGGCAATTGATACTCGATTCTTACCCTCCATTTTAAAAGGAGTTATGGAAAAAATGCATGAAGGACCGTTGACCGGATCTTATGTTCGAGATGTACGGGTATGTGTGTATGATGGAAAAATGC
>JAYWEL010000235.1:0-7392 GCA_043779285.1 Chitinophagaceae bacterium
GAATGTTGATTAATTTTAATGTTGTATTGTTGAAAGACGGAATCAAACGAATTGTAAATAATTTATAAAATCAGGTACTACGGCCTATAGTTTTTTCACGCAACGGCACAACGGCGCAACGTGAAAAAACTTTTCCTGAAATCTTAGCGCCGTTGCGCCGTTGCGTGAAATCATGAAAACAATAAAAGGTCCTGCAATTTTTCTTGCACAGTTTATGGGTGACAAAGCACCGTTCAATGATATGAAGTCAATTTGCCAATGGGCAAGTAGTCTTGGTTATGTTGGTGTGCAGATACCTACATGGGATGCAAGATGTATTGATCTTCAAAAAGCTGCTGAAAGTAAAACCTATGCTGACGAATTGAAAGGAATGATTAGTGAATGTGGATTGGAAATTTCTGAACTATCCACACACTTGCAAGGCCAGTTGGTGGCTGTTCATCCTGCTTATGATGAATTGTTTGATGCTTTTGCTCCGGATGCAGTGAAGAAAAACTCAAAAGCAAGAATGGAGTGGGCAATTCAACAATTGAAGTATGCGGCAAAAGCTTCACAGAACTTAGGATTGAATGCTCATGCCACATTTAGCGGCTCATTATTATGGCATACTTTTCATCCCTGGCCTCAACGTCCTGCAGGTTTGGTAGATGAAGGATTTATAGAGCTGGCAAAAAGGTGGCTGCCTATATTAAATGTATATGATGAGTGTGGAGTGGATGTTTGTTATGAAATTCATCCGGGAGAAGATCTCTTTGATGGCATTACTTATGAAATGTTTTTGGAGAAAGTAAACAACCACACAAGGGCATGTTTACTTTATGATCCTTCACATTTTGTTTTACAACAACTGAATTATATAGAGTATATTGATCTTTATCATGAACGCATCAAAGCTTTTCATGTAAAGGATTCAGAATTTAACCCAACAGGTCGGCAAGGAACTTTTGGTGGGTACCAGAGCTGGTTGAACAGGGCCGGTCGTTACCGTTCGCCGGGAGATGGACAAGTGGATTTTAAAACTATCTTCAGCAAACTGACACAATATGATTACAGTGGCTGGGCAGTAATGGAGTGGGAGTGCTGCCTCAAACATCCGGAAGATGGAGCAAAAGAAGGAGCAGAGTTTATCAAAAATCATATTATCCGGGTTACAGAAAAGGCTTTTGATGATTTTGCCGGACAGGTATCCGATGTAAAATCAAATAGAAGAATTTTAGGATTGGATTAAATATCTTTACTTTTTTACTAACTAAAAAATAGGATGCATTTAAAATAGCGACAGCGATAATAGGAGTGCTACAATAGACAGGATGTTAGCTACCGGAGAAGCTGGTCTTTATAGTCTGGATTATCTATCCAATATTCACCATTGATTTCATATATAACACGACCCCCGACATCTTTTTTCACAAACTCATTGTAGTTTTCAATTTTTATTCTATTGGGAACATAGCTGGACAATTTCACCCGCCGACCATTTTTAGCTATACAGGAACTTTGCAGAATCGTTTTCAGACAGCTTCTGAGTAGCCTACTGAAACTGTACTATTTAATTAATTATAGAAATTGAAGTTGATTATAAACAAACATAAATTTCTTTTATTACACTCAGTTATCAGTAAGTTTGAGAACTAAAACTATTTCATGAAAAGATTATCTGTTTTTGTTGTCACGTTATTGACTTTACAATTTGCAAATGCAAATGCTAAAGATTCTGTCATCACTTATTTATTTCATGATACGCTGAAAGCCTCTGGTTTCATGGCTTATATGAATGTGAAACAAGTAAATACGAAGAAGGAAGTTTTTGCCGGAATTCAAATTGGCGATGTAAAGCTTTCCTTGGAAACGGAGAAAAACAAAAAAGAGATTGTTTTTTCATTTCCGAAAAAAGCAACGGTTGTAGCTAAAGGGATTGAAATTGATGACAATGAAAAAGGAGAAATGGAATGGGTTTATAACTGGAATGTAAACACTGCATACCAGCTTTATATAGCCACCGCCAGCGATTCGGCTCAAAATTTCACCTTGTATTCCGGATATGTTTTTATTCCTGATCAAAACAAATGGAAACTGATTGGTTCCTGTAAAATAGAAGGACATTGGGGAATTGTTGAAAAAGCATCCACTTTTTTTACAAGCAATAAGAAAATGTTATTGGCGGTAAATGTTGAACAGGCTTGGGCACAAAGAAGAAATGGATCCTGGGAAAATATGCTTGGCAATAATTTTAAAAAACCTGTCATTGCTCCGTTCAGAGATATTGATAGTCTGCAACAAACTAAACAAGAGGAAAAAGTGATTCAGGCTGCTATAGCCTCCGGGAAAACGGATGCAAAAAGTAGTCATGAAAATGTGTACTACAAAATCATGAAAAAAGGAATTGGAAGGCAGGTATTGGTTTCAGATACGGTAGTTGTTTTTTACAAGGGTTATCTGTTGAATGATGATTCTATATTTGATGAAACCAAAGATAAGCCGGCAACATTCCCTTTGAATGTTTTGATTCGTGGATGGCAACTAGGACTTACTGAGTGCAAAGTAGGCGGTAAAATCAAAGTGGTTATTCCTTCAGGTTTGGCCTATTCAATTCGAACAAGATCACCCAAAATTCCACCAAACAGTATCCTGGTTTTTGAAATAGAAGTGGTAGATGTGAAGCCATTAAAAAAATAAATTTTTACCCATTCATTAACATATCAATTAAACTCCAATCCAAGATTAGACGTATTTCTGTATTTGTGTATTATAATTCTACAGACATCAGTTCCCTTCCTAAACTATGCATTGCGGTTTCAATTTTTTTCACTTGTGCTTGACGAGGTTTTTTTAAACCCGATGCATAATGTTGAAACTGTTTTTGATTGATACCAGTCATACGTTCTAATGCTGCATTAGTAAATATTTTTTTATAAAAGTTTAAAAAACTCTCAGCATCAAACTTAAAAACTATTTCATAATTGCCTTTCAGAATATTTGGAATATTTTCACTCTTATTATATTTAACTAATAAGTCAAGCCCAGCTAAGGCAGACTGTTTTGCATCCTCAACAGTATCGCCTTGGCCAAATATACCTGGCACATTTTCTGCATAAGAGCTATAAGAATTATCACTTCGTTCTATAATGATTTTAATCTTTTTGGTTTTAAAAATAGGTGTCTTTCTTTGAGTGGTTTTGTTTTGTTTGTTCATTGTGTGTGGTGCTCCTTTTTTTATAACTTTTAACAGATGGAGTATTTCGTTTCCCCCATCTGTTAAAAGCAAGTTTGTAATCTAATACCTCGATTTAATATTGAATAAATTATTTAAGTCCCATTTCCTTCTTCATTTTATTCTCTAAACCTTTTCCAAGCTCTTTAGCCCCGTGAAAAGGAACTGGATATGTTTTCCCGTTTTTCTCATAAATGTAATGACTGCCTTTATCAGGCTCCAACCATTTTTTTTAACTAATCGATGAAACTCTGAATTCTTCATTTATTATGTTTATTAAATTATCCATAGAACATTTCCTCCCTAAATGAGTTATTTTTTATCAATTTTGTTTTCAAAATAAAGGTAGTCAATTTACTACCATTTTATCGAATTATTTTTAATAAATATTTTTTAACCGCGTTGCGTTAAAACTTTCAAACCACCAATTTGAGTGATCACATTCTTACATTTCAAAAATTAATATTCAGTTGTTCATGTAAGTTGGTATACCGCCTTTGTAAAAATTTTTCCGGTATAAAACTCATTTCATATATTCAAGCATAAATTATCTATATGCATCATAAAATAATAACCATGTTTGCTGTTTTATTTTTAACAGCACAAATTGTTTGCCTTGCACAAACTGCAAAAAGAAACCTCCGTCCCGGAGATATATACCGGCTTCAAAGTACCGGTGATGCACAAATTTCTCCGGATGGAAAATGGGTTGCTTATACGCTGACCAAAACAGATTCTGCAAAAGACAAACGTAATACAGATATATGGATGATGAGTTGGGATGGAAACGAGTCGGTACAACTTACCAATAGTCCAGATACAGAATCTAACCCAAGTTGGAGCCCCGATGGGAAATATATTTCCTTCACTGCAACAAGGGCTGCTGGTGGAAACCAAGTTCATTTATTAAACCGGCTTGGTGGCGAAGCCATAAAGCTAACCGATGTAAAAGGAGATTTGAGCGATTATAAGTGGAGTTCCGATGGAAAAAAATTATTGCTGACAATAAAAGATTATGAAGATACTGCAGCAAAGAAAATATCCAAGCCATATGTAATCGATCGTTATCAATTTAAACAGGATGTGAGCGGTTATTTGTATGATAAGCGAAAAACACATCTATACCTGTTTGATATGGCCACAAAAAAAACGGATACCTTAACCAAAGGAGACTTTAATGAATCTGATGCACAATGGAGCCCGGATGGATTGACTATTGCTTTTGTAAGTAACCGGTCTGAAGACCCTGACAAGAATAGAAATTCAGATATTTTTTTATTGGAAGCCAAACCCGGAGCTGTAGCCAAACAAATTACATTTTGGAATGGCAGTGATAATTCCCCTCAATGGAGCCCGGATGGGAAAACCATCGCCTTTTTGCGAAGCACGTCAGATGCGAATTTTATCATGTATGATCAGTCGATTCTTTGTACTATGCCATCGAATGGAGGTGAGCCGTCTTTGTTAAGTAAGTCTCTTGACCGGCCTGTTTCTACTCCAAGATGGAGTAAAGATGCCAATAGTATTGCCTTTTTGGTTTCAGACGATTGTGAACGATATATTGCATCTTACGATGTAAAGAGTGCGGTGATGAAAAAATTGATAGATGGCAACAGGACATTTGGTTCGCTTGATCTGCATCCCAATGGAAGTTGGATTACTTCTATGTCATCAGCTCAATTGCCTGCCGAATTTTATGCATTAGAAAATGGAGGCCTTCGACGGCTAACTAAAATTCAGGATGAATTTGTTGCACCGTTAACTTTTGCATCGGTAGAAAAAATTGTTACAAAAAGTAAAGATGGAGCAACTATATCAAGCCTGTTATTTCTTCCGGCAAATCCTAAAAATGAAAAACTTCCGGTTGTCTTTTTTATTCATGGAGGACCTGTAAGCCAAGATGATTATGGCTTCGATTTGACAAGGCAAATGCTTGCTGCCAATGGTTATGCGGTGGTAGCAGTAAATTATCGTGGGAGCAACGGCCGTGGAATTGATTTTTGTAAAGCGATTTATGCCGATTGGGGAAATAAAGAAGTATTGGATATTCAGGGTGCTGCAGATTACTTAATCAGCAAAGGGATAATTGATGCAAACCGTATGGGAATAGGTGGCTGGAGTTATGGTGGCATACTTACTGATTATACCATTGCAAAAGATACTCGTTTTAAAGCCGCAATAAGTGGTGCAGGCAGTGCATTGCAACTTTCACTCTATGGTGTTGACCAATATATTTTGCAATTAGATAATGAGATTGGCCAACCTTGGAAGGATAAGAATTACGAAAAATATTTAAAACTTTCTTATCCGTTTTTAAATGCCGATAAAATAAAAACCCCAACCATGTTTATGACCGGTGAAAAAGATTTTAATGTGCCGGCTGTTGGTAGCGAACAAATGTATCAAGCTTTGCGTTCAATTGGAACGCCAACCGAATTGATTGTATATCCGGGGCAATTTCACGGAATCAGTTTGCCTTCATTTCAGAAAGACAGACTGGAGCGGTATAATGAATGGTTTGATAAATACTTAAAGACAAAAGCATATTAGACTTAGGGGATAGGGAATTAGGAATTGGGAATTGGGAATTAGGAATTTGGAATTGGGATTTAAAGGAAAAATATCCTGACCTCCGACTCAATGCTTTTACCTTTGCATGCTTATGAATGTATTTACCGAAAAATCAACCATCACCATTACCTGTCACAAACGAATTGCTCCATACCTTGAAAATGAAGTAAAGAAACTGGGATTTGCAATCGATGAGTCCTTTATAACCGGAGTAAGCATAACCGGTACAATCAATGATTGTATCAAATTAAATTTGAACCTGCGTTGTGCCAGCCAGGTTTTATATAAACTAAAAAGTTTTAAAGCGGTGGATGCTGATGATATCCACAAAGAGTTAATCACATATCCATGGGAAAATATTTTACCCGATCCATGTTATTTTTCCATTACCAGTAATGTCAATAATCCAACCATTAATAACAGCATGTTTGCCAATCTGCGGGTGAAAGATGCAGTGGTTGATAGGTTAAGAGATATTCGAAGCAGCCGTCCAATTACCGGGTCAGAATTATCGGGTGCTGTTATTCATTTGTTTTGGAAAAATGAGGATGCCAGCGTATTTATCGATAGCTCTGGTGATTCATTGGCAAGGCATGGCTATCGCAAAATTCCGGGTACAGCACCTATGTTGGAAGGCTTGGCTGCCGCAACCATTTATGCAAGCAAATGGGATAAGGTATCGCCATTTATCAATCCCATGTGTGGTTCTGGAACATTGGCTATCGAAGCTGCTTTGATGGCAACCAACAGAGCACCGGGAATGTTTAGAGAGCACTATGCATTCATGCATATATTGGGTTATGATAACACCGAATATGAAAAAGAGAAGAAATTGCTTGAACAACAAATAATAGAAGTTCCCGATTTAAAAATCAGTGCAACCGATATCAATGACAGGGCAATTGAGAATTCCCGGAAAAATGCAAGGGCTGCAGGCGTGGAGGAATTAATTCATTTTGAAGTGTGTGATTTTGCGGATACCGATGTACCTCCGGATGAGCAAGGTGTGATGATGATCAATCCGGAATATGGTGAACGATTGGGAGAAATAGAAGAGTTGGAAGAGACCTATGCCCGTATTGGCGATTTTATGAAGGTTCAATGTGGTGGTTACTGGGGTTATGTATTTACCGGAAATATGGAACTGGCAAAAAAGATCGGCCTGAAAGCCAAACGCCGGATCGAGTTTTATAACAGCACCATTGATTGTCGCTTATTTGAATATGAATTGTACAGTGGCAGCCGACGGGAGCCGAAGAATGATACAGATTAAACAAAACGCCAGAAGATGGACTCTTATTACTGAAATGATTCAAACAATTTAGTGTTTTAGACGTATTTGAAAATGAAAGCTGCCAGCATCCATGAAATAAAACAAGAACTATTAAATACCCCTCCTGCAAGGGTAACCGAATTATGTTTGCGGCTTACCCGTTTTAAAAAAGAGAATAAGGAACTGTTGACCTTCCTGCTTTTTGAAGCAGATGATATAACTGAATACATAAAGAATGTAAAAGATGAAATGGCTTTGCAATTTGAAGACATCAACAAAAGCAATGTTTATTTTGTAAAAAAAACATTGCGGAAAATATTACGTAACACCAATAAAT
>JAYWEL010000236.1:0-3123 GCA_043779285.1 Chitinophagaceae bacterium
AAGGTTTACTCATTTAACGAATGAATTAAGTGCCATACCTGATAAAGTTGCAAAAATTCTGGAAAATACAGACCATATAAAAGCACTTGCAGAAAAATATAAGGATGCCCGTGATTTTCTTTACTTGGGGCGGGGATATAATTTCCCGGTTGCTTTAGAAGGTGCATTGAAACTGAAAGAGATTTCATATATCCACGCAGAAGGATACCCGGCTGCTGAAATGAAGCATGGCCCTATTGCACTGGTTGATGAAAATTTACCGGTCGTTTTTATAGCAACCAAAGATAGTTTCCACGAAAAAGTAGTCAGTAATATGCAGGAAATAAAAGCCAGAAAAGGTCAGGTGATTGCAGTCGTTACAGAAGGCGATCAGGATACAATAGATATCTGTACAGATTCTATGACTGTCCCAGAAGCTGATGAAATAATGGCTCCTATGCTAAGTGTAATACCCATGCAATTATTAGCTTACTATATTGGCGTACTAAAAGGCCAGGATGTAGACAAGCCACGAAACCTGGCAAAATCGGTAACGGTGGAGTAAAGAAAATATTCCCCCACCTCGATTCATGTCTTCATGGACCGAAACTATTGCTACCAATGAAAATGGTTTGAAGGCACGAACTATGGCAAAGAGTAGATTGCTAATCAGTATATATATCTATCCATTCAGGTTTATTGTATTGTTCTTTCAATCAAAACAAAGAACTTAGAGCATCTAAATAAAATTGAATGAATATTGTTGGAAAGATCCCCATCAGTGAACTCGGTTATCAATTTATACCTGCCGAATATTTACCCACAGGCAAAAATGAGTATTACCTGCGCAATAAACAAAACCGCAGTGGAATTAATTATCGTCATTTAACCGATGCTGAAAAAGAAGCCTTTATAAAAAATCTAAATACGTCCGATGACTGGAATAATATATATGTCTCTGACGAATTCAATCCAGATTTAGTAAAAAATTGCAAATTCTTTGGTCTTATCCGTATAGGTAAACTGGAGCCTTGTTTTTTATCTTTTCATGATGTGAAGCTGCCAGTAGGCCTTTATAACAGCACGATCATCAGTTGCGATTTTGGAGACAATGCAGTGATAAATAATGTCAATTATCTATCGCACATGATTATTGGTAATGAAGTGATGATTGTAAATGTATTGGAAATGGCTACAACCAATCATGCCAAATTTGGTAACGGTGTACTGAAGCAAGGAGAAAAGGAGGATGCAAGAGTATGGATTGAAGTGTGCAATGAAAACGGTGGCCGTAAAATTATTCCTTTTAATGGAATGCTTCCCGGAGATGCATACTTATGGTCAAAATACCGGGCGGATGAAGTGTTGATGGAAAAATTTAAAGAGTTTACTGAAAAAAGATATGATAACCTGCGTGGTTATTATGGAAAAATCGGTGACCGGACAATTATTAAAAATTGCGGCATCATAAAAGATGTATGGATTGGGGAACATGCTTATATCAAAGGGGCCAACAAACTAAAAAACCTAACCATTAATTCCTCCGTAGAATCGAAAACACAAATAGGTGAAGGTTGCGAATTAGTAAATGGAATAATCGGCAATGGCTGCAGGATATTTTATGGATCCAAAGCAGTGCGGTTTTTTATGGCTTCCAATTCACAATTGAAATACGGTGCAAGGCTGATCAATTCTTATCTGGGTAATAATGCCACCATCTCCTGTTGCGAAGTGCTGAATTCATTGATATTTCCGGCACACGAACAACATCATAATAATTCTTTTTTATGCGCCGCCCTAATCATGGGACAAAGCAATATTGCGGCAGGTGCTACTATTGGTTCAAACCACAATAGTCGTGCCGCCGATGGTGAAATCATTGCCGGTCGTGGGTTCTGGCCCGGGCTTTGTGTAAGTCTGAAACACAATTCAAAATTCGCCGGTTTTACCCTGATTGCAAAAGGAGATTATCCATCCGAGTTGAATATTCCTATCCCCTTTTCATTAATCATAAATGATGAAAGTAAAGACAGCCTCAATATCATGCCCGGCTATTGGTTTATGTACAATATGTATGCACTGGCAAGGAACAGTAAAAAATTATTAGACAGAGATCAGCGAACAGAAAAAACACAGGAGCTGGAATATGATTATTTAGCACCGGACAGTATCAATGAAATATTTGACTCCTTATCCTTATTTAAAAAATTTACCGGAAAAAGTTGGGCAAAAAAGAATAATAAAAAACTGAAGGATGATGAGTTGATTTTAATGGGCGAAAAATTACTTGAAACAAAAGACCCGATTTTAAATGAACTGGAAATAGTAGCGGAAGGATTTGAAAACTCTAAACGAAAAGTTTTATTACTAAAAGTTCCGGAAGCATATCAGTTATTTAAAGAACTCATCCGGTTTTACGGTACACAATTATTAATGAAATATGCAATCGCTAATAAATTCAGCAGTTTCAACCAACTGATGAAAACGTTGCCGGCCAAATCAAAAAGAGATGAATGGCAAAATATCGGTGGACAGTTAATGCAGCAATCAACAGTTGAATCATTGATTCATCAGATTCATTCCGGAAAAATTAAAAGCTGGGACCATGTTCATAACTTTTATTTAAAGAATGGAAAATCATATACAGAACAAAAATTAAAGCATGGCTTTGCAGCATTACTTGAAATATTGGGAATTAGCGTAAAGGATTTCAATAAAAAAACGTTTGGGGAATTATTGAAAAATGCAAAAGAGACGAAAGAAAAATTGACCCGAAATATTTATGAATCCAGAAAGAAGGATTACACGAATCCGTTCCGCAAAATGCTGTATGATACAGAACAGGAAATGGATCAAGTAATCGGCTCTTTCAAGGACAATGAATTTATACTTGAACAAAACAAAGAGAACAAATTATTTCAACGGAATGCAGATGCAATGATAAAAAATCTCAAACTTTAATACAATAAGGTTTTATCTTTTCACAAATAAAAAAGTCCTCTAGCCATTGGCAGGAGGACTTTTCTATTGATAAGATATTCTTATGCTAAATGCAAAAAACTTCTTAGTGAGCAGCAGGAGCTTCAACAGCTGGTGCTACAACAGCAGTGGTATCTACAACAACTGCAGCAGCAGTGTCAACAA
>JAYWEL010000237.1:0-7342 GCA_043779285.1 Chitinophagaceae bacterium
AATGATATAATACAATAATGCTAAAAAACTAATGGCATAGGTAAAGCTGAAAAGTTTAATAAATAAGTCGAAACTCTTACCCGTTAAAATAAAAACACCGATCAGAATGGTTGTTGAAATTCGAAACCCCGCTTCTTTTAAAAAATTAGGGAGAATTGTTTTTTGTAAACTTCCGGCATAAGCTTCTAAAATGGAAAAGAATAAAAGGAAAAAAGTAAACGGGAAAATCCAATAGTAATACCGGACAATCAGTGGTGATTTAGCTATGAATTTTTTTACAACAAGTGGTTCAAATATCAAACCGCCAATCAGCATCAATACGAAACCCATCATGGCCGTTATAAGCGATAGTGTAAGCAGGTCGTTTTTTGTGTCGGGTAAGTTGTCCTTATAATATGGATGAAATTTATAAATAACAGAAAGTACCCCGAATCCGGCAAAGCCGTAAAAGAATTGAGCAATAACAATGATGGCCCTGGTCAGTCCATATTGTTCTGGTGTAAAAATTCCTTCTTTTGTAAAAAGATAGGTATTGAAAGCACCAAATGCAAAGCCAACATAAATCAACAAGGATGATATGATTGTTTGCCTGCGAATGGTACTCATACGGTAAATGTAAGTTGAAAAGAAATAGCTCTCCTTAAGACTTTTGAACTTTTATATAAAAATTTTTATCAACAAAAATTTCGTCTTTTATACTTTTTATTGTTTTTGTTTTCCATTTTTCGGTCGGATATAATTTTGTTCCATCATCCAATTTTAGGGACATGTTAAATCCGGGAACGCAATTGTTCCAACGATAGGATAACTGAGAACCATTTAGTTTATATTCAAAAACAGGAATCCTGATTGTACGTAAATACTGGTCAAATATTTTTGAAAGATCGATACCGGACTTTTTACTGATATAATTTTCCACTTGTTTTCCAGTGACTGTTTGATGATAGTAATTTTTATTCAAGCCCCGAAGAATGCTTCTGAATTTTTCATCATTGTCTATCAATTGCCGGATAGTATGCAGCATATTGCCTCCTTTATTATACATGTCGCCACTGCCTTCATTGTTTACGTCATATTGCCCGGTAATGGGTTTGTCGTTTCGTATTCCTTTCCGTATTCCCTGTAAATATTCATCTGCAGCGGCTTTGCCAAATTGGCTTTCCGTAAACAGTGTTTCCGAATAATTGGTAAATCCTTCATGTACCCACATATCGGCGATGTCTTTGGATGTGATATTATTTCCCCACCATTCATGTCCGCTTTCATGAATGATAATGAAATCCCATTTTTTCCCCCAGCCAGAACCCGAAAGATCCCTGCCTAAATAGCCATTCATAAATTTATTGCCATATGCTACAGCACTTTGGTGTTCCATGCCCAAATGTGGCGATTCTACCAGTTTATAGCCATCTTCATAAAACGGGTAGGGGCCAAACCAGTATTCAAAACTTTTCAGCATGGGCTTTACTTGTTCAAATTGTTTTTTGGCTTTTTCTATATTGTAATCAAGCACCCAGTAACTACAATCCAATTTCCCTTTTTCACCTTCATATATCTCATTCCAGTTTACATATTTGCCTATATAAGGAATGATATTATAATTGTTGATCGGATTTTTCACTTCCCATGTATAAGCCATTTTCCCATTGCCGGCATCTTTCTTTTCTGTCAAACGTCCATTACCCACTGCGACCAAACTGTCAGGTACAATCATCTTCAGTGATGCTCCCAAGTCTGGCTCATCCGATTGATGATCTTTGCAGGGATACCATACGCTGGCCCCCAAACCCTGGCAGGCAACACTCATCCATGGATTTCCCTGTTCATCTTTTTTCCAAATCCATCCACCATCCCAGGGAGGGTTAATCGCTTTTCGGGGAGTGCCGGAAAATTTTAAATGAATTTGATTCAGTGAATTTTTAGACAATGATTTTGGGAATTGAATATAAAAAACATTTTCTTCCCGGGAAAATTGCAATTTGCTATTTTCAAAAACCGCTTCATCCAGGTTCATCGGTTCCTGCAAATCAATCTGCATTTTATTACCCGAAGAAATAACTTTGAAAGTGATTACTACCTGCCCTTTTATGGATTGTGATGCATAGTCTGGCTCTACATCAATGACATAATGCTGCACATCCCACCATTTTCTTTCTTCGTTGATAGTGCCACGTAAGGTATCCTGTCTGGAAAAAACCTGCTTTTTATTGAGTGGCTGTGAAAAGCTGTTTTTAATACTGATAAATAAAATGAAGATTGAAAAGAGAAAGCAATTCTTTACCATATGACTAATTAAATAATCTGTTTATAATTTTGCTAATATAAACTTAACTAAATAAATATAGGGATAAGTACAACTGATGAAAGAAGGTATTCGTCCGCTCCAATTCTGCCAAATCTGATATTGCCTGCCGTTACAATTTTCAAAGGAGATTTTCTCTCAATTTAAATAGTTCATCTGTTGTTATAAATCTTGTAAACTTCTTTTTTGCAAGTCCTCTAATCAATGCTTTGTCGCCACTCCAGATTTTGCATTTAAAATGTTTTGCGAATGCTACGTATTGAACATCATTAGAATCAACATCTGACTCGAGTTTTTCTGCTATCTCCCAAGTAGATATTTTTATCTGTTCTTCTGAAATGAATATAATGTCATTATAAATTTGAGACTCCGCTTCTTGAACTTGAAGGATAGTTAGTCCGGAAATTTTACTCAATCGCTTGTAATGTTTTCTGATTTCAGTTCGTAAAAAATATGGTGCAATAAAAGAAAAATGCTTTTGTGAGTTGATAAGTAAATCCCCAATCTTACCATTAGAGTTTAGAAAACCACTAAAAATAATGTTAGCGTCAACAATAAATTTTACTTGATAAATCTTTTACGGTTTTTTTTCCACCATGAAGCATTTACCTCATCAGCAAGTTTGTCAACGTCTGATTGCTTGGCTTTACTTTTTGAAGTCACTTCTAAATATTTTGCATAGTCAATAAGCCGTTGTAATCCGAAGCTATCAACCGATGATGAAACTGTAATCACTATTTGATTGTTTGTTGTTCGTTCGATAAGCATTGTACTCTAAATTTTGTGAGTTAAAGGTAAGAAAAAAAGGAAACATTACTTTAAGACCCAAATAACGGCTGATTAATTCATATAACTATTGACTGTAATTATTCGTTTTTCAATTTGTCCTTAAACACTTTACGAAATTTTTCCAGTTTGGGCCGGATGACGATGGAGCAATATGGATTACTGTTTTTATTCAATGCATAATATTCCTGGTGATAATTTTCTGCTTCATAAAATTTCGAAAACTCCTTGATTTCAGTAACTATCGGATCGTTGTATGCGCCACTTTTATTGAGTGCTGCTTTATACTTTTCGGCTTTCTGCTTTTGTTCTTCATTGTGGTAAAAAATAGCACTGCGGTATTGGGTACCCACATCAGCACCCTGCCGGTTAAGGGTTGTAGGGTCGTGTACCTGCCAGAAAATCTCCAGTAATTCATCATAAGATATGACGGATGAATCGTATTCAATCTGTATGCATTCCGTATGCCCGGTTTCGCCGGTACATACATCTTTATATGTAGGATTTTCCACAAATCCCCCCGAATACCCTGATACAGCTGACTTGACGCCTTTTAATTCTTCAAAAATAGCCTCTGTACACCAGAAACATCCGGTACCGAAAGTGGCAGTTTCGTATTGTGATGCTGTTTCATTTTTTTCCATAGTAGCTTTTTTTATTTTTGCAGTTTGTTTTTTAGGTTGTGCACAGGAAGTCAGCGTTAACAAAACTGATATGGTAAAGAAAAAACTTGTCTTGATCATTATTGTTGAATTAAATGCCTGTGGAAAAAATATTTAATCAAAGTTCTGTTATATCTCTTTGAAAATCCTGTCTGTGAAATTACAATGCAAATCAATTAACATATTGTTTAAAAGTGTAATAAAATAGTTCTTTACCATTTGAAGATAATGAGGACTTAATAAAATATATCCGATTTTTGTACTTGTTCACTAATAATAGTAAAGATAGCAGACCATGAAATTTTTTCCCGATAATGCAGAAAGTCAACTGGAATTTGATAAGGTACGAACCTTACTGGAAAGACATTGCACTTCGGAATACGCATTACTGAAAGCAAGGAACCTTCGAATTCATACCCAACTTGAATTTATTGAAACAGATCTGAAACAAACACACGAATATTTTCAGCTTATTCGTAACGGTAGCTATTTTCCAAATGATTTTATTCTAAATCTTACGAAGGAATTAAAAATGCTGGGTATCCCGGGAGCTGTTTTAAGTGGCGATGAATTTATGCAAATACGCAAACTTGCAGAAAGCATGGAGACTATTTTCAGGTGGTTCAATCAGGAAAGAAAAGAAGCAAACTCTGCTTTATTCAAAATAATTGAAAATACTTACTATGAAAAAATAATCATTGAATTGATTGATTTCATTTTAGATGAAACAGGATCTGTTAAGGACAATGCTTCTGATACATTGCGATCAATCCGAATGAATTTGTATAAGAAGCGGATTGAATTAAGACGGGTATTTGATAAGATTGTAAGCAAATTACAAAAGCAGGGTTTTCTGGCTGATATCGAAGAGAGTTTTTTGAACGGACGTAAAGTATTGGCAGTTTTTGCAGAACAAAAAAGAACTGTTAAAGGAATCCTTCATGGTGAAAGTGATAGTCGGAAAACGGCTTTCATCGAACCGGAAGAAACCATCACTTTGAATAATGATATTTATTCTTTAGAAAATGAAGAACGAAACGAAGTGTATAAAATTTTGCGGGAGCTTACTCAAAAACTATCTGTTTATTCTTCCCTGTTATCTGATTATCATTCATCAATAGGCGAATATGATTTTATTCGGGCCAAGGCCAAATTGGCAATCGATATCAATGCCGAATATCCCATTGTAAAAGATCGGGCAAAAGTTCAGTTAGTCAATGCGTATCATCCTTTATTGTATTTGTATAATAAACGTTCGGGCAAACAAACATTTCCGGTTTCCTTAAACCTGGATGATAAAAACCGGATTCTTTTAATTAGTGGACCAAATGCAGGAGGCAAAACCGTTTCTATGAAAACAGTTGGCCTTTTGCAGATGATGGTGCAAAGTGGTTTGCTGGTTCCCGTTCATCCTTCTTCCGAGTTCGGTGTTTTCAAACAACTGATGATTCATATCGGTGATACACAAAATCTTGAATTTGAACTGAGCACATACAGCAGCCATTTGATGAATATGAAATATTTCATTGAAAATGCAAATGGCAAAACACTTTTTTTTATTGATGAATTAGGAAGCGGCAGTGATCCGAATCTGGGTGGTTCTTTTGCTGAAGTGATTCTGGAAGAACTAATCAAAAAACATGCTTACGGTATTGCTACTACACATTATCTGAATCTGAAAGTGATGGCCAATAAAACCACCGGAATCATGAACGGGGCCATGGCATTCGATGAAGCCAACTTGTTGCCTTTATATAAATTAGTTATTGGCAAACCAGGCAGTTCGTATACATTCTCCATTGCCGAACGGATAGGATTGAATCCTGCACTGATTAAAAGAGCCAGACAATTGGTGGATGAAGATCATTTTCGGCTGGATAAATTGTTGAACAGTACAGAGCAAGGTTTGCAGGAAATGGAAACCAAAGAAAAGGAATTGCACAATTTGTTGAAACAAAATGAAAAATTGAAAAAAGAAATGGAGTTTTTTATCCATAAAGAAAAACATATGCAGCAACTGGAGATCATGAAAGAGCAGAACAAACTTTCTGCAGATAAGATCGAATATTTAAAAGAGACTGACCGCAAGCTGAAACATATTATCGTTGAATGGAAAAAAGATAAAGACAAACAAAAAGTATTGAAACATATTGAAGACCTTTTGTTTAAAAAGAACGAGCAAAAGGTAGTGAGCAAGATGCAAAAAAAACTGGAATCAAAGTATGTAGAAATTGATGAAAAAATTATTCCGGGAGTAAAAGTGAAATTGAAAAAGAACCACCAGGTGGGTGAGGTGCTTGAGCTGAGAGGAAAAAGAGCAATAGTGAAAATTGGCCAGTTGCCCATGCAGGTTGAGATGAAAGACCTTGTTGTGGTAAAAGAAAAGATGCTTGAAAATGATTAAGCTTTAAAGAACGAAGCATTCAATTCGAGTATGGTAACCTGATTTATTTCAAGCGAATAAAATTTCAAAACATTTGCCAGCATTGGTTTTCGGACTACCAGTAATAAATTCAATACAACAGTATTGTTAAATAGTATTTCCGTTAAAACATCATGGAATCCTTTTTGATGCAATTCCAAAGGACCGATTTCATCAATAACCAGCCAGCCTTTTTCTTTTGTTGATGCATTACGAATGATTTCTACAGCTTTATCAAAAGCATGCTGACTGAATTTAAACCGGCCTATTTCTAAAATATTTTTTTCCTGCTCCCTGGCTTCCATGTCAAATTCTTCACCAGTTTCAATATTTTGAAAAACACGTTGTTCATCTACTTTAGGAGACAGTATTCCATACACATCATTTCTTTTTTTTGTCCAATTTAAAAGGGTTGAAGTTTTGCCTTCATGTATTTCTGCAGTCAATATGTAAATGTTCCGTTTATTCATTGGCTGATTGGGTTGTATTCATCAACACTATTTTTATAAAAAAAACAATACGCTTGATCCCGGTTTTACTGGCCGAGTATTTCCAACTTTTTGAGAGCAAGAATTTAGTAGATGGTAATATTTGCAAAATTTCCAGAATGTCTTTTCGAAGTTTTGATTCTTCTTTGTGCAGCCATTTTTTCATCAAACCCAATAATAACGGACTTATTAGAAGATACCAGGATAGAATAATAAAGACAGAGCGAAGAAATATTTTAAGGGAGATATGCAATGGAATTATTGCATTGGATTTGCTGAAGAGTGGTTGAAGTAATAGGATTGCTAACAAAATCCAACAGAGGATAAAAATGGTTTTTAGTTTCGGGTTAGTTTCGGATTTCTTATCTATAGAAAATTCGGATTCGGGAATTATTGATTCGAAAATATATTCCTTATTGATATTTTGCCATTTACCCGATCGTATACAAAGCATGCCGGCAAACCAACCAACAAATATTCCAACAATACTATGAAGGATGATATAACCGATAGCCAAATAAAGACTGTAATTGCTGAGTACTGTTTCATTGAAAAGCCGACGGATGAACTCATTCACTGCATGCCAGAAATCATTTCCATATACGATCATCAAAACAATAATTCGTTGAACGGCTGATTCGAATAATGCCAGAAACCCAAGCAGGATGCAGGATGCACGGAA
>JAYWEL010000238.1:0-7309 GCA_043779285.1 Chitinophagaceae bacterium
CGGGTCCACAACGGTTGGATGTGTTCGGGGTAGTTGATGACGCCGTTGACCGGCACAGCAGTCGCCAGGTCGTCGGCCGGATTGGCGTTGCCGGTGTAGTTCAGCTTTCAGGCTTGTGTGTTAGCAACTCCCCTCTCCACTCTGTGGAGAGGGGCCGGGGGTGAGGTTCAAATTTAGCTTATTAACTTCAGCTATTGTAGTTTTGCCAGCTGCCTGACAAAGGCCTTTAACAAAAACACAACATCAAATCCAAAATGCCCGCATTAAGAAAAATACTCAATGATCCTGTTTACGGTTTTATTACTATCGACAATCAACTCATCCTGGACATCATTGCACATCCCCATTACCAGCGTTTACGTCGAATTTATCAAATGGCGTTTGCCCACTTGGTTTATCCCGGTGCTGTTCATTCAAGACTTCATCATTCACTTGGCGCATATCATTTAATGTGCAATGCCCTCAATGAACTTAAAAGCAAAGGCGTAGAAATTACCGAAAAAGAAGAACTGGGAGTTAAGATTGCCATACTCCTTCATGACATTGGCCACGGTCCCTACTCTCATACTTTGGAAAATGAACTGATCAATGATGTTCGTCATGAAACTATTTCTTTATTAATAATGAAAAAACTGAATGAGGAGTTTAATGGACAACTCGATACGGCGATTGAAATTTTTACCAATAATTATCCGAAAAAATTTCTGTTTCAACTCGTCTCCGGCCAGTTAGACATGGACCGGATGGATTACCTCAGCAGGGACAGCTTCTTCACCGGCGTTTCAGAAGGTGTGATTGGCTATGACAGGATCTTAAAAATGCTGACTGTTCATCATGGCGAATTGATGATTGAAGAAAAAGGAATTTTCTCCATTGAAAAATTTTTAGTGTCCAGGCGGCTGATGTACTGGCAGGTGTACCTGCATAAAACAGTACTTGGTGCAGAAATGATGCTGGTAAAAATTATCAGGCGGGCAAAAAAATTAATTGAAGAAGGAAAAGAAGTGAAAGCGGCAACTGAATCATTAAATTATTTCCTCCATACCCGGAATGGCAAACATAAAATAGAGCAGCGTTTGGATATATTCTGCAGTCTGGATGATGCAGATGTAATGAGTACCATTAAAAACTGGACAACACATACTGATAATATCTTATCATTTCTTTGCAGAGGATTGGTTGACCGGCGATTATTTAAAGTAAAATTCCAGGCCGAACCCTTTGACCCTTTTTTTGTTAATGAAAAAAAAAATCAGGTGATAGAAAAGTTAGGTATCAGCAATGAAGAAACTGACTATTTCGTTTTTACCGGCGAAGTAATTAATACAACTTACAACCCTAAAGATGAAAGAATAAATATTTTATTTAAAGACGGATCGGTGAAAGATATTTCCAGTGTGGACAATGCATTGATTCATCAGCACCTGTCCAGCCCGGTTAAAAAACAGTACATTTGTTATTTAAAATAGCTCTTAGCTTTTCGCCATTAGCCTTTAGCAGTTTAATGGCTAATAGCTTGTAGCTAACCGCTAAACGCTAAGTTTTATGACTTTTTCAGCCGCCCAAATAGCCATGCTAATAAATGGTAAAGTAGAAGGAGATGCTACTGCCTCTGTTAATTCATTTGGAAAAATTGAAGAAGCCAAAGAAGGCCAGCTTTCTTTTTTCGCTAATCCTAAGTATGAAGAATTCTTATATAGTACATCCGCTTCTGTAATTATCATAAACGAAACATACCAATTAAAACAACCCGTTCAGACAACTTTGATCCGTGTAGCAGATGCGTATTCAGCCTTTGCTGTTTTACTGGATAAATATCAGCAACTCGTTACACAACAATTGACCGGTGTTCAACAACCAAGTTATATTGCTGAATCTGCCAGCTATGGCGACAATGTTTTTATAGGTGCATTTGCTTACGTTGGAGAAAAGGTGAGTGTTGGAAATAACGCTAAAATTTTCCCACATGTTTACCTGGGAGATAATGTAACAGTTGGCCAAAATTCAATCATTCATTCAGGTGTAAAAATTTATGCTGACTGTGTCATCGGAAGCAATGTTATTATTCATGCCGGAACAATAATTGGCAGCGATGGCTTTGGTTTTGTACCGCAAACTGATGGCAGTATAAAAAAAGTACCACAAATAGGAAATGTAGTCATTGAAGATCATGTTGAGATAGGTGCTAATTCAACAATCGACAGAGCTACTATTGGGTCTACCATTATTAAAGCCGGAGCTAAAATCGATAACCTGGTTCAGATTGCTCACAATGTAGAAGTTGGCACTTCAACAATTATAGCAGCACAAGCAGGTATAAGTGGAAGTACCAAAGTGGGTAATGGCGTGATTATAGGTGGACAGGCAGGTCTTGCAGGTCACATCAATATTGCAGATAACATAAAGATTAATGGACAAAGCGGGGTGAACAAATCATTTAAAACACCCGGAATTGCTATAACAGGTACAAATGCTTATGAGTATACAAAAGCTATGCGTAGTATGGCGGTTGCCCGAAATCTTCCGGAAATGGATAAAAGGATCAAAGAGCTGGAGGAACTGGTAAAGCAATTATTAGCAGAGAAAGTATCCTGATTGATTTCTAATTATTCCTTTCTGAATTGTTTCTTTATTGAATTGTATCTTTGCCCGCATGATTTCCTTCAATGAAAATATGGCTAATACTGCTGAATCTATGACTGCAAATTTTAATCCAGACAAACAACATACGCTTGCTTCTGAAGCTGCCATCTCAGGCACCGGACTTCATACAGGTGTGATGGCAGATATGAAATTAAAACCTGCTAATCCGGGTTATGGAATTCAATTTCAGCGGGTGGATATGGAAGAAAAGCCAATTATAAAAGCAGATTGTGATTTGGTTACTGATGTAAGCCGTGGCACTACACTGGAAGCTAATGGAGCAAAGGTGAGTACCGTAGAACATGTGCTGGCCGCATTAGTTGGAATGGGGATAGACAATTGCCTCATTGAAATTAACGGCCCCGAAATACCCATCATGGACGGCAGCTCGGAGTCATTTGTAAAGATGATTGAAAAAGCCGGAGTGGCAGAACAAGATGCTGCAAAGATCTGGTACAGCATTGACGAAAATATTTATCATGCTGATGAAAAGAAGAGAGTCGAGATGGTTGCCATGCCGGCGTTGGATTATTCCGTTACCACTCTGATCGATTTTAATTCCCCTGTGTTAGGCACTCAACATGCAGGTTTGAAAAAAATTGCAGATTTTAAAAATGAGATTGCCCCCTGCCGTACGTTTTGTTTTTTGCATGAACTGGAAATGCTGCTGGACAATAACCTGATCAAAGGCGGTGATGTAAATAATGCAATTGTGATTGTAGATAAACCGGTTGATGAAATTGAGATGGACAGGCTCAGGAAAATTTTTAAGAAAAAAGAAATTGAAGTGAAGAGTGAAGGGTATCTGAACAACGTTGAATTACGTTTCCCAAATGAACCGGCAAGGCATAAACTTTTGGATGTAATAGGAGATCTTGCCCTGATCGGTTATCCTATAAAAGCAAAGATCATTGCAAACAGGCCGGGCCATAGTACCAATGTGGAATTTGCCAGAAAAATAAAACAATATATAAAAAAGAACAAGCATACCAGAAACGTGCCCACCTATGATCCCAATGTTCCACCTATATATGACCAGACATTTATTGAAAAAAAATTACCCCATCGTTTCCCTTTTTTACTGGTTGACAAGATCATTGAATTAAGTGATCATCATATTGTTGGCATTAAAAATGTCACTTTCAACGAATGGTTCTTTCAGGGCCATTTCCCGGGCAATCCAATCATGCCTGGCGTATTACAAATAGAAGCATTGGCTCAATGTGGTGGTATTTTGGCAATGAATCAAAGCCCGGAAGGTGAATATGATACCTATTTCTTAAAAATAGATAATTGCAAATTCAAACAAATGGTAAAACCCGGAGATTCCATGATCCTGAAAATGGAACTTACTGCACCAATCCGCCGGGGTATTTGCGAAATGAAGGGTACAGTTTATGTGGGCAATAAGGTTTGTGCTGAAGGAGACCTGGTTGCCCAGATCGTTAAACGAACCTGAAATCTGACCTGATTCCTTCTTACACCGAACTTATTTTTTTATCCACGAGATCCCAATTTAGTGCACAAAAAAGGACTCAATTAGTCTCCTTTAAAAGGCCTTAATACAGTACATTTGCAGGTATTTTATTATCTCCCGAAGGGATGCCCTTCGGCTCAATTTTAACGAGAGGAATTTCCCAAATTATGAATGCAGAATCAACAGAAAAATCAACGCCAGTAACGAATGGTTATGGTGCAGATAGTATCCAGGTTTTAGAAGGTTTAGAAGCGGTGCGTAAACGTCCTGCGATGTACATTGGCGATATCAGTGAAAAAGGATTACATCATCTCGTTTATGAAGTTGTAGATAACTCTATTGATGAAGCATTAGCGGGTTATTGTAAAAAAATAACTGTAACCATACATGAAGACAACTCCGTGTCGGTAGATGATGATGGCCGTGGAATTCCAACTGATATGCACTTAAAAGAAAAACGAAGTGCATTGGAAGTAGTAATGACAGTGTTACATGCTGGTGGTAAATTTGATAAGAACTCTTATAAAGTTTCTGGCGGATTACACGGAGTAGGTGTAAGCTGCGTAAATGCTTTAAGTAAAAAACTACATGTACAGGTAAGCAGAGAGGGGAAATTATTTGAACAAGAATATGCTATCGGTGTGCCTCAATATTCGGTTCGTGAATCAGGGATAAGTGAAAAAACGGGAACCAGGGTTCAATTCTGGCCTGATGACAGTATATTTCTTGTCACTGTTTTTAAGAAAGATATCCTTGAAGGACGCCTTCGTGAGCTATCCTTTTTAAATAGAGGTCTCAGTATTACTTTAAATGATCTGCGGGAATCAGAAGATGATAATGGCACTTATTCTAAAACATTTTACAGTGAAGGGGGAATAGTTGAGTTTGTAGAAATGCTGGATAAAAATGCCGGAAGAACTCCCTTACTTCCAAAAGTTATTTTTGTAGAAGGTCATGATGAAACATCGAATGTGACAGTAGAAGTAGCGATGATCTACAATGATTCTTACAATGAACATATTTATTCTTACGTAAATAATATCAATACTATCGAAGGCGGTACCCATGTTTCCGGATTCCGTCGTGCCATTACAAGGGTATTTAAAAGTTATGGTGACAAACAGGGTTTGTTTGAAAAAGCGAAAGTGGAAATTGAAGGCGATGATTTCCGTGAAGGCCTGAGTTCAATTATTTCAGTAAAAGTTCCGGAGCCACAGTTTGAAGGCCAGACAAAAACAAAACTTGGTAACAGTGATGTAATGGGAGTAGTTGATTCTACAGTATCAAGAGTTATTGAAGCATACCTGGAGGAAAATCCCAGAGAGGCAAAGAACATCATCAATAAAGTTATTCTGGCAGCACAAGCAAGAGCTGCCGCAAGAAAAGCAAGAGAACTTGTTCAAAGAAAATCAGTGTTGAGTGGTGGCGGACTTCCCGGTAAACTGGCAGACTGTTCTGAAAGAGACGCTAAAAAATGTGAACTCTACCTTGTGGAGGGTGATAGTGCAGGCGGAACCGCAAAGCAGGGACGAGACAGAAGTTACCAGGCTATTCTTCCCTTAAGAGGTAAAATTCTTAATGTGGAGAAAGCAATGGAACATAAAATCTACGAGAACGAAGAGATAAGGAATATGTACACTGCACTTGGGGTAACAGTAGGAACTGCCGATGATCCCAAAGAACTTAATATTACAAAACTGAGATATCATAAACTCATCATCATGACCGATGCTGACGTGGATGGCAGCCATATTGCAACTTTGATTCTCACATTTATCTATCGTTACATGACTGAACTTGTTGAACAGGGTTATGTATTCATTGCCCAACCTCCTCTTTATTTAGTAAAAAAGGGGAAAGAACAAGCTTATGCATGGAACGAAGAACAACGTAAAGCTTTGATAGAAAAAATTGGGGCCGGAAAAGATGAGAGTGTAAACGTACAACGATACAAAGGTTTGGGAGAAATGAATGCACAGCAGCTTTGGGATACTACAATGAACCCGGAAACCAGAACATTAAAGCAGGTAACAATTGAAAGTGCAGCAGAAGCAGACCGTGTTTTCAGCATGTTGATGGGTGATGAAGTAGCTCCAAGAAGGGAGTTTATAGAGAGCCATGCCAAATATGCCAAGATTGATGTTTAAAATATAACTACGTGAAAGTAAGGTTATTAGTCGCTCACTTTAGCGATTTTTTTTATTTATTTCAAGAAAACTTGAATGCAAAACTTCTAAAATGCCTAATTTCAGGCATTCCTAACAACAAAAACCTAAACCCATGAGCGATGTAAAACTTACGGCCTACAACGTAAAAACCAAAGAAAAAGGAGTAGAAGTTCTGGATGCAGTAGTTACAAAGACTGCAAAAGGAGCTTATATGGTACAAGGACATGACGGAAAAGGGAACAAACTAACAACCCTTGTGAATGGTGAAAAAGCGATGGCCGCTATTGCAGCTGGAATTGCAAAACAAGGATGGTGATTTTTTAGTGGCAACTTATATAATAAGGGGGTTTATAAAAAAGCTCCCTTTTTATATTTTAATATTTTATCAGTCTCAGACTCCTGATTTTTTCTCCATCCATTGTATTAAGAAGATAAACACCGCTGGGAAATTTTGGAGAACTCAGGTCAATGACCACTTTTTGCAATGCCCCAATTCCCGTTACATTGATCTTGTGAACTTGTTTACCTGTAGCATCAAGAATATTAGCTTTAATAGTTTCGCCATTATTTAATTGGAATATAAAATTAAATATTCCATTTGACGGATTGGGATAGAGTTTCCATTTTTCACCACTTATAAAAGTCAATGGTTTTACCTGAGTATAGTCAAACTTGCCATCAAGGTTTATAATTTTTAATCTGTAATACCGATTTCCGGATTTATTAATTTCAGTATCTGTGAACTCATAATTTCTGTCTGAACTTGTATTTCCCTGGCTTTGTACTTCACCTAATTTAATAAACAGTTGCTGCTGGAGGTTTTCGGTCCCTTTTGCTACTTCAATCTCATACCGGCTAACATTTTGTTCAGCAGAAATTTTCCATTCCAGCAAGGCATCTTTCTCATCTTTCTTTTTGGCAGTAAATGTTAAGATCTTAACTGGCAGAGGAGATGACAAGTTCAAGCCGCCGTTATTTAACCAGAATTCAGAAAAATCCTTAACCTTGAATTCAATGTAAT
>JAYWEL010000239.1:0-17126 GCA_043779285.1 Chitinophagaceae bacterium
CCGGAAGAAGCACAAAAAAGAAATTATGGAATTGCAAATTATGCAGACCCTTTAAATATGGTAACTGCATAAAATAATATAATCATGGCGGAAGAAAAAAAATCATTTAAGGTAACCATCGATAATATTTCGCTCGACGTGGAACCGGGTACAACCATTCTGCAAGCTGCCCGAAGCATAGGTGGCGATGTGGTTCCACCGGCAATGTGTTATTACAGCAAGCTGGAAGGAAGTGGTGGTAAATGCAGAACCTGTCTGGTAAAAGTGGCACAAGGTTCGTCAGCCGATCCACGGCCGATGCCTAAATTGGTTGCTTCATGCAGAACAAATGTAATGGATGGTATGGTGGTTGAAAACATAACGAGCCCTGAAGTGTTGGAAGCAAGAAATGCTGTGGTTGAATTTTTATTGATGAATCATCCATTGGATTGTCCGGTATGTGATCAGGCAGGCGAATGCGATTTGCAGGATCTGAGTTTCAAGCATGGCAAAGAAGGAACCCGTTATGAATTCGATCGCAGAACTTTTGTAAAAGAAGATATAGGACCATATATTCAGTTGCATATGACACGTTGCATACTTTGCTATCGTTGTACTGATGTAGCCGATCAGTTAACCGATAACCGGGTGCATGGCATATTGGACAGAGGCGATCATGCAAGGATTTCCACCTGTATTTCTAAAGCTATTGATAATGATTTTTCGGGGAATATGATTGATGTTTGTCCGGTAGGAGCATTGACCGATAAAACATTCCGTTTCAAAAACAGGGTTTGGTTTACCAAGCCGGTAGATGCACATTGCGAGTGTGGAAAGTGTAATGGCAAGGTTCGTTTATGGATGCGTGGTGAAGAAGTACTTCGGGTTACTGCAAGAAAAGACGAATTTGGTGAAGTGGTTGAGTGGATTTGTAACGACTGCCGTTTCCATAAAAAGAATGTAAGTGATTGGGTTATTGAAGGACCGAGTCTTGTAAGTCGTCAATCAGTCATTTCAGCGGGCCATTATGTAGGCATGGAAAAACCTTTGGAAACTTTCCAGGCAGTACACAATGGAAGAGATCCTAAATTGCTGATGAACATTCATAGTATCAGTGATGTAAATGATCCTGCACAGGATTTAAGTAAAGTGAACGGACCGGTTACAAGTGAAACGTTTAAGGATCAGAAATAAAAATATTAACGGAAAGAAATGGTTTTATTATCGTTAGACATTTGGTTGATTGTAGAAAAATTATTGCTGATAGTTGCAGTAGTTACTGGTTCATTGGTTGTGGCCATGTATGCAACCTATGCCGAGCGTAAGTTTGCGGCATTCCTGCAGGATCGCCGCGGACCCAGTCGTGCCGGGCCTTTCGGCATATTACAGCCGTTGGCCGATGGGGGGAAATTATTTTTTAAAGAAGAAATCATTCCTTCATCATCAGCAAAATTTTTATTTGTATTAGGGCCGATGCTGGCCATGATCACTGCTTTGATGACCAGTGCAGTAATTCCATGGGGAAGCAATATGGAAGCATTTGGCAGAACAGTCAGTTTGCAGATTGCAGATATCAATATCGGAATTTTATATGTTTTTGGCGTAGTTAGTTTGGGTGTTTACGGAATAATGGTAGGAGGCTGGGCTTCCAATAATAAATTTTCCCTGATGGCTGCCATGCGTGGCGCATCTCAGGTAATCTCTTACGAGTTACCTATGGGATTATCATTGATTGCATTATTGATGCTTACCGGTTCTTTGCAAATGAGTGTGATTGTAGATCAGCAAATTGCTGGCTCGTGGAATATTGTTTATCAGCCATTGGGTTTTTTAATATTCTTTATCTGTGCATTGGCCGAGTGTAACCGTACACCGTTTGATTTACCCGAAGCAGAGAATGAATTGAATTTTGGTTACCATCAGGAATATTCTTCCATGAAACTGGGCTTTTATTTGTTTGCCGAATACATTAACATGTTTATCAGCAGTGTGGTGATGGCAACTTTGTTTTTCGGAGGATACGATATACCATTTGTAAATGAAGTTGCATTGACAGCAAGTATAGGAAGTACAGCAGTATCCTTATTGGCAGTGGCAGCATTGATGGGAAAGGCTTTCATATTTTTATTTGTATTCATCTGGATACGCTGGACCATTCCAAGGTTCCGGTATGATCAGTTGATGAATCTAGGTTGGAAGAAATTGATTCCATTGGCATTGGTGAATATGTTGATAACTGCTGTAGTTGTATTGTGGTTGAACAAGTAGTAGTAGATTATTGAAAACCTTGAATGGGTAGAAATTATATTTTTGTATTAAACTCCTGATAAAGGAGAAGAATTTTTTGGAGATAGCATCATGCAAGCATTAACAAATAAAGCAAAACAGGTAGAAAGAAAGCCCATGAGTTTTATGGAGAGCCTCTACCTGCCTGCTATTTTACATGGCATGTTTATTACATTCATGCACATGTTTAAAAAAAGACCAACGATTAATTATCCGGAAAAAACAAGAACTTTTTCTTCGGTTTTCAGAGGTTTACAGGTATTGAACAGGGATGAGGAGGGACGTGAAAACTGTACTGCATGCGGATTGTGTGCCGTGGCTTGTCCGGCAGAAGCCATCACCATGGAAGCGGCTGAACGGTTACCGGGAGAAGAACATTTGTATCGTGAAGAAAAATATGCGGCCAGTTATGAGATCAATATGCTGCGTTGTATTTTTTGTGGCCTGTGTGAAGAAGCCTGTCCGAAAGATGCTATTTATTTATCACAAACATTTGCCCCTTCCAATTATGGAAGAGAAGGTTTTATATATAAGAAAGAAGATCTGTTGATACCACATCCAATAGAACAACCGGAAGCATATAAAAAAGCATTGGGTGAAAAAGCAGGCAAGGTAAAAATACAAGACAATTAATAAGTTAACAGTTTAGAGAAAATGACTATTACGCAAATATTATTCTGGACACTATCTGTACTGACCATATTCAGTGCCTTGATGGTTATTACCAATAAAAATCCCATATACAGTGTGTTGTGGTTGATTGTTACATTCTTTTCCATTTCGGGTCATTATATTTTATTGAATGCACAATTCCTTGCAGTAGTCAACATTATTGTATATGCCGGTGCCATTATGGTATTATTTCTTTTTGTCATCATGTTGATGAACCTTGGTTCGGATACCGAACCAAGAAAGAATAAATGGCTAACCATGGCCGGTGCAATAGCCGGTGGTAGTTTGCTCTTGATTTTGGTTGCTGCATTAAAAGACACCGAAGTGAAAATGAAGATTGCACAAACAACGGATGGGGATATTGGATTGATTCAAAACCTGGGAAAAACATTATTCACGGATTATGTAATTCCTTTTGAAATAAGTGGTATTTTATTTTTAAGTGCCATGATTGGTGCTGTAGTCATTGGAAAAAAAGATTGATATGCCGATAAACTATTATCTATTTCTTGCCCTCACTCTTTTTGCAATTGGTATTACCGGTGTATTAACCCGTCGTAATTCTATCATTATATTTATGTGTGTGGAGTTGATGTTGAATGCAGTGAATTTATTGTTGGTGGCATTTTCCAAAATGCACCACCTGAAGAATATGGCTGTCAATCCTAATGCAGGTATAGAAGGACAATTATTTGTTTTCTTTATCATGGTGGTAGCTGCTGCAGAAGTAAGTGTTGGCTTGGCCATCATCGTGATGCTTTACCGAAATACCCGTTCTGTGGATGTAAACTTTTTAAACCGATTGAAACACTAGAGTTAAAAACTCTGCTGATTAATTTATAGACTGAGATATGAGCAAATTTGTTTACCTGATACCTTTATTTCCTTTGATTGGTTTTTTGATCAATGGACTTGGAAGAAAGCATTTATCAAAATCCGCCATCGGAATCATTGGCAGTGGAGTCATACTTGCTTCATTTGTTTTGAGCTTGCTGATTTTTACCAATGCTGCCTTTTCACAAACACCCATTCATTATTTCAATTTCATACATGTTGGAGATCTTACTATACCACTTGCATTTCAGGTCGACCAACTTTCTACAATATTCTTACTGATTATTACCGGTGTTGGTTTTCTGATCCATGTTTATTCAACATCATATATGCATGAGGAAACGGCAGAACATTTCGGCCGGTATTTTGCCTACCTGAATCTGTTCATATTCTCCATGTTGTTGCTGGTATTGGGTTCCAACTTCGTCATCATGTTTATTGGTTGGGAAGGAGTAGGACTTTGTTCCTATTTACTGATCGGATATTGGTTTAAGAAAAACGAGTATAACTATGCTGCCAGGAAGGCATTTATTATGAACAGGATTGGTGACCTTGGATTTTTGCTAGCCATATTCTGGATGATCAAAGCAACCGGTTCAACAAGTTTTGCAGATGTGTTTGCAAAAGCTTCCACTCTAAGTCATGTAGATATTACTTGTATCACCTTATTATTATTTGTAGGTGCTGCGGGAAAAAGTGCACAGATTCCATTATATACCTGGTTACCCGATGCGATGGCAGGTCCTACGCCGGTATCTGCATTGATACATGCTGCAACCATGGTAACTGCCGGTGTATATATGATTGCCAGAAGCAATGCATTGTATTCATTGGCCGAAGTTTCTCAGCATGTAGTTGCTATCGTTGGTTTGTTAACAGCTTTATTAGCTGCTTCGATTGCATTGAAACAAAATGATATTAAAAAAATATTGGCCTATTCAACAGTGAGTCAATTAGGTTTTATGTTTCTTGCATTGGGTACCGGTGCATACACGGCTGCCGTATTCCATGTTATGACGCATGCTTTCTTCAAAGCCTTATTATTCCTTGGTTCGGGTAGTGTAATTCATGCCATGGGTGGCGAACAGGATATCCGTAAAATGGGTGGGCTAAGTAAGAAATTAAAAATTACTTATATCAGCTTCCTGGTTGGATGTATTGCCATTGCAGGTATTCCGCCGTTTGCAGGCTTCTTCTCCAAAGATGCGATGCTGTTAAGTGTGTTCCTGCAAAACAAAGTGCTTTATGCCGTAGCATTATTTGCTGCATTGCTGACTGCTTTTTATATGTTCCGTTTATTGTTTGTAACATTTGGCGGATCGTTTCGTGGAACGAAAGAGCAGGCAGATCATTTGCATGAAAGCCCGGCTGCAATGACCATTCCGTTGATTGTATTGGCAGTACTTTCCATCATCGGAGGTTTTATCGGCGTGCCTGAAGTATTGATGCATGGCGGCGATAAATTGACTGCGTTTCTGGAACCTGTAATTCCTTTGCAATACGGTCATGAAGTTTCTCATTCAACTGAATTCATGTTGATGGGACTATCAACCGGGTTAATTTTAATGGTCGTATTCTATGTATTCATTCGTTTTAGAAATTATAAAGAAGAAGAGACATCTACATTTGGAAAAGTACTGGAAAATAAATGGTATGTCGATGAATTGTATGATTCAATCATCGTAAAGCCGTTAGATAAGTTCGGCACATTTTTAAATGTAACGATTGAAAAATCCGGTATTGATGCTTTGGTAAATGGCGTTGGAAAAGCAATGCAGTATGGTAGCAGACAAATTCGTTATTTACAAAGCGGACAGGTTGGAAACTATGTGTTGTTGATGGTTTTAAGCATGGTATTGATTTTTGTTTTACAATTCTTTTTAAGAAAATAAATTAAAAATCCCACAAGGGATATAAAGCTAATTATGATTCCAGTTTTATTAATATTGATCCCATTATTATCCGGACTCGTTTCGTTTTTTCTGAAAAACGATCAATCAGTCCGTTCATGGGCTTTGTTCTCTTCGGTTGTAACTGTTGTTATTTCTGTTCTTGGATTAACCTTATTGAACAAGCCTGTTTACCTGGAACATAGTACTGCATGGATGTCTGTTTTAGGAAGTAGTTTTTCGGTAAAATTGGATGGCATGGGGCAATTGCTTTGTTTGTTGACAGCTATTGCTTTCCCGATGATATTTTTATCTACATGGAAAAGTGAATACAAAAATCCGCATCAGTTTTTTGGGTTGATGCTTTTGGCACAGGCCGGATTGATGGGGGTATTTCTTTCCATAGATGCATTATTATTTTATTTTTTCTGGGAGCTGGCATTAATACCTATTTATTTCCTTTGTTCTATCTGGGGCGGAGAAAAAAGAATTGCAGTTACATTTAAATTTTTCATTTATACATTCCTTGGATCTGTGTTGATGTTGGTAGGATTAATCTATATCTATTCTCAAACAGGAAATCAATCATTCGCCTTAGAGGATTTTTACAAAGTCAATTTAAGTGCATCTGATCAAACCTGGTTGTTCTGCTTGTTGTTTGTAGCCTTCGCCATCAAGATGCCGATCTTTCCTTTTCACACATGGCAACCCGATACATACGAACAATCACCTACAGCAGTTACCATGGTATTGAGTGCGGTCATGGTTAAGATGGGTGTATTCGGAATTTTAAGATGGGTGTTGCCTATTGTTCCAATAGCATCATATGCATGGGGTGATACAGTAACTACATTGGCAATTACCGGAATGATCTATGCATCCATCATTGCGTACAAACAAGATGATATAAAAAGATTGGTGGCTTATTCTTCCATAGCACATATGGGATTGATGTGTGCTGCTATTTTTGCAGAGACAAAATCCGGTATGCAGGGAGTGATGATTCAGATGTTCTCGCATGGTATTAATATTTTAGGATTGTGGATCATGGTAGAGTTGATCGAACGTCAGTTTGGCACAAGAAAAATGTCCGAGTTGGGAGGCATTGCACAAAAAGCACCGGGTATGGCCATTATGTTTATCATTATTGCATTAGCCAATATCGCTTTGCCATTAACCAATGGTTTTGTGGGTGAGTTTATGATGTTTAATGGCATATTCAATTCAACTATTACCAAGTATAATATGGTATTTACGGCCATTGCCGGATTGAGCATTATTCTGGCTGCAGTATATACGTTGAATATGATTCAGAAAGTGTTGTTGGGAGAAACCAATACACTTACCGCAAAGGCAATGGATATTAACCCAAATGAAAAACTGGTATTGAGTGTAATAGTGGTATTGATATTTTGGATTGGAATTTTTCCCGAACCATTTCTGGCAATCACGGATGCTGTCAGCAATTCTATTTTGGCAAAATCAGATATTAGCAATTTATTGAAAGGAAACTAGACGTAAAATAATTATGAACGCATTATTGATAGCAGCTTTATTTGGAGTGATTATGATGTTCGGTAGCTTTTTGTTGAAGAACAATACGGTTATCCGTAATCTGGCTTTGACAGGCATTCTGGCTGTATTAGCAGGGAATATTATGGAGATGAATGGGTTCGTGTTTTTTCAGATAAACACAACGGGTATGATGGCATTCAGTCGGTTTTCATTATTGTTTACCAATGTGCTTTTTGCCTGTACTTTTTTATATTTTTTACTTTCTTCCAAAGAAATGGAAAAAGTCGGCAATCATCTGGCCGAATATTTTGCGCTGATATTTTTTATCACTTGCGGAATTATTTTAGTGGCCTCCTTCAATTCTTTATTGATTTTATTTTTAGGCGTAGAAATCATTTCTATACCACTTTATATATTGACCGGAAGTGACAAAAAGAATTTAAAAAGTAATGAAGCATCGCTGAAATATTTTTTGATGGGAGCATTTTCTACCGGATTAATGTTGATGGGTATAGCATTGATTTACGGGTCTACAGGCTCATTCAGCACTACCGGATTACTGATATCTGTTGAACCATCTTTACTATTGATTGCAGGCATGTTACTACTGATTTTCTCCATGTCATTCAAGGTTTCAGCAGCACCATTCCATTTCTGGACGCCGGATGTATATGATGGCGCACCAACGGTGTTCACTTCTTATATGGCTACCATTATCAAAGCGGCTTTATTTATTGCTTTTATCAAATTATTTGATGAGGCATTTGGTTTCCTGCATAGCAAATGGCAATTGATTGTTGCCATCATAACTGCGTTAACATTAGTCGTCGGAAATATAACAGCCTTATTTCAGCAAAGTGTAAAACGGATGCTGGCTTATTCAAGCATTGCACAAGCCGGATTTATGTTGTTGGCTTTATTTTCATTGAATACAGATGCACGGGAAGGGATCCTTTTATATGCCGCTGCATATTGCATCGCCACCATTGGCATTTTTGCAGTATTAGTAAAGTTGAAAGATTATACGTTTGATGGGTTCAATGGTTTTGCAAAACATCAGCCGGTTATTGCAGGTTCTATAACTGTATTTTTATTGTCCCTGGCCGGGATACCATTAACAGCAGGATTTCTTTCCAAATTCTACATGCTGAAAGCTGCCATAAAAACCGGTCAACACTTTTGGTTAGTGATATTTGCTGTATTGATGGCGGTGGTTAGTGTATATTATTATTTCCGCATTATTCAAGCCATGTATTTTAAAGATGGCGAAGAGCAAACAATGGAAATGTCTTCTTCTTTCAAATGGATATTGTCTTCATTAGCTATTTTGATTATCGTGTTGGGTATGTTTCCTAACCTGTTACTTTATTGGATGTATTTCTAAAAATATAACCACTCATACAATAATTTATTTTCATTAGGATGGTTTCAGTAATTTAGACCCAACTCAATGATATGAATTTTCGTGATATTTTTTCTTTAGCATTAAGAACCGTACGTGGAAACCGTTTACGTACCGGATTGACAGTCGCAATCATCGCATTTGGAATCATGGCATTGATTGGCATTATTACTGCCATTAAAGCCATGAACCAGAAAATGACAGAGAGTTTCTCTACCATGGGAGCCAATGGGTTTACTGTTCGATATAAGGAAAGAAATATTCGGATGGGTGGAGGAGGATCTGAGATTAAAAAATCCAAAAAAGGGAATAAAAAACAACGTACTTCCAATCTGGGAAAAAATATTACTTTCAAAGAAGCGGAAGCATTTAAAAAAAATTATCAATTCCCCGCCATCACTTCACTTTCAGTTACTGCTAGTCGTAACTCGCTCATTTCATTTGAGACAAAAAAAACCAGTCCCAATGTATTTTTATTTGGCAGTGATGAAAACTATATGTTATTAAATGGATTTGAGTTGGAAGCAGGTAGAAACATGAATGCAGCCGATGTTTTTTCCGGGAGAAATATTTGTTTGTTGGGATTTGATGTAGCTAATTCACTTTTCAATAAGAAACCACAGAATGCAGTTAATAAAATAGTACGGGTGAATAATATGCCTTTTCGGGTGATTGGGGTATTAGGAAGCAGGGGATCCACTTTTGGTTTCAGTAGAGACAACGTCGTATTAACAAGTTACCGGAATATTGAACATAATTTCTCTTCCGGATTTTCATATACCATGGCTGTTAGGGTAGATGATATAAACCATATGGATGAAGCCATGGGTGAAGCCGAGGGAGAATTCCGTCCAATCAGAAAATTGGCCACAACGGAAGAAAGTAATTTTGTATTGGATAAGAGTGACAGTATCGTGGAAACGGCTATGAACAGCCTAGGTTTTTTAACAATTTCGGCGACGGTTATTGGACTAATAACGTTAATTGGAGCTGCCATCGGATTAATGAATATCATGCTGGTATCTGTATCTGAACGAACAAAAGAAGTAGGGTTAATAAAGGCCATTGGTGGAAAAAGCAAGATGGTTCGCCAGCAATTTTTACTGGAGGCAATCATAATAAGTATATTAGGTGCAATTTTTGGTATCTTGTTAGGAATCATTGTCGGCAATCTTTTTTCCCTTGTTTTAAATACCGGGTTTGTCATTCCCTGGGATTGGGTATTCTATGGTGTTTTTATTTGTACTATAGTTGGTTTGTTAGCAGGGTTATATCCCGCAATTAAAGCCGGAAAACTAAATCCAATTGATGCATTGCGATACGAATAATCAGAATTAGCATAAAATTTATTTATATTTTAAAATATGATTTAATTAATAAAGTTGTTGAGTTGATGTGGTAGAACTGAAGATGAGTAAAGAGTTGTAGCACCGCTCCTTCCCGCTTGGGGAAGGAGGTGGAGGATGGGGTCTGCTGAATAATGAACATGAAGATGAAGAGTGCCCGCCCGGATGAACCGTTCGGACGGGCGACGCAAGGGATCCCGCCTCAGGCGGGACCATGAAAAACAAATGTTGGTAACAAAAAAATATTTATGAAACAATTATTGATTGCGATTCTTATCATGCTATTTTTTTCCTGCAAAAGTAAAATGACAGTATCACCAAAAGACCCCGATACCTATTACACCTGCTCCATGGACCCACAGGTGGTGGAATACAAGCCGGGCAAATGCCCCATTTGTAAAATGAATTTAACAGCAGTGAAAAAAAATACCGGCGAAAAGAAAGATGAGATACAATTAAGTGAACAACAGATTCAGTTAGGAAATATTCAAAGCGATACCATCCGCACAGGTACCATCGGCGATCAGCTTGTATTAACTGCCAGTCTGAATTTTGATCAGATGAAAGCATCCTCTGTGAGTTCAAGAGTGATGGGAAGAATTGAAAAACTGTATTTCAAAAATATAGGCGACTATGTTCGTTCCGGTGCTCCTTTGTATGATTTGTACAGCGAAGATCTCAACAACGCCAAACAGGAATATTTACTGGCTTTGGACAGGAAGAAAACATTTACTGATGAAACAGCAATTGACTTTGATCAACTGCTGCAAAGCGCAAAAAATAAGTTGCTGTTGTGGGGTATGCGTGAAGCACAGATACAGGAATTGGCCAAAACAAAAAAAGCCCGTCCGAACGGTTCATCCGGGCGGGGCAACACCACTACAACTTTTTACAGTACGGCATCCGGCTACATCACCACAATGGATATACGTGAAGGCGATTATGTAATGGAAGGCGGTACTATTGTAAAGCTGGCAGATCTTTCCACACTTTGGGCAGAAGCACAGGTATATACTTCTCAGCTTTCTGAAATTGACCTCAATGGAATTGCTACAGTACAATTGCCTGATATGGATGGAAAAGAAATTAAAGGAAGAATTGAATTTGTAAACCCGGAGATCAATCCCGATACAAGAATTAATCTTATCCGGGTATCAATTTCCAACACAGGCAACCAGTTAAAACCAGGCATGCCGGCGTATGTAGTTTTAAAAAGCCGTCAGCGAAAAACATTAACCTTACCAATTGACGCAGTGATCAGAGATGGGAAAGGCGCAACCGTTTGGATAAGAACTGCTGCAAATTCGTTCAAAAGTAAAATGGTTGAAGTGGGATTGGAAAGCAATGACCGGATTGAAATCAAATCAGGTTTAAGTGCAGGCGATGTGGTGGTAATAGCCGGGGCATATCTTTTACACAGCGAATATATTTTTAAAAAAGGAGCAAGCCCGATGGAAGGACATAAAATGTAAAACATGCATCAATAAAGTTTATTTTATGGCAAAAACTGAATTTATACCGGCACTTCGTTTCAAATGGTTGACACCACTTTACGATTTCCTAATTGGAATAACCTTGCCTGAAACGAAATTTAAACTTTACTTAATAGAAGCAGCCTCAATGAATGATACAGCCGTTTTGGATTTTGGTTGTGGTACCGGTACGCTTACCATTATGGCAAAAGAAACTTCTCCCGGGTCAAAAGTTACCGGCATTGATATAGATGTGCAGATTTTGAATAAAGCAATTCATAAAGCTGGAGAAAAGGAGTTAGATATTTTTTTTCTGAATTATGATGGAGAAAGACTTCCATTTCAGGATAGCTCTTTTAACAGGGTTATTTCCTCCCTTGTATTTCATCATCTTGATACCAAAACAAAACAAAAAGCATTAGCTGAAATCTACCGGGTTTTAAACCCGGGGGGGCAATTGCATATAGCAGATTTTGGGCGTTCAAAATCATGGGTTCAAAGAACTCTTTTCAATTTGATAAGAGGGTTGGATGGCTTTAAGTCAACCGATGCAAATGCAAAAGGACTTCTTCCAATATTAATATCAGGTGCTGGCTTTGAAAATACATTAATCAAAAAAAGATTCAAAACAATGTTTGGCGAAGTGCAGATAATCAGTGCAGATAAAAACATCAACTTGTAAAAAATAAAACATGAAAATACATTTTGAACTTTTCGCCTTATTGTTTGTACTGTCAGCTTCTGCCTTAACAGTAAAAGCACAATAGCAAAAAACCGAAGATGTTTGCTACAATCCCAATTTTATTGAAATGGGGAAAGCAAATAATGGAACGATAGCCGTTGCATGGGAAGTGATTCGGGTAGAACTTCTGTTTACTCTAAAATAATCCGAATATCAAAAAGTAAACCCGGAAAACACATCGGTGGCCGGTTTTAAAAAAGTTGTTAATCAAATGCCGGGGCATGATATGAGCAACATGTAAATATAATGACCCGTAAAATGGTCGTAACTTTATTCTAAATGACAATAACAAAATCAATAGGAAACTTTTTCTGGAAAATCTTCAAGGCAATTTTTGTACGCAAAAAAGATTGCTGTAAATAACGTATTTTGATATCCTTATGGAAATATGAATAACAATCTTTCCCAAATCATCGGCCAATACAAAGAAGATAAACAATCAGTTTACAATACCTGGTTTATCAATAATGAAGAAAGGTTAAAGGCTTTTCGTTCCATCCGCCGGGGAGTAATGCAGGTTGTAGAAGATATTAGGAACAAAAAATTTCCAAACGATTTCAAAGGTTCATCCTTAGAGTTTGTACTAACCTGTATTACTGAACAAAAGCAGGTGTTTGAAGGCGCTTCTCATCCTTTTTACTGGAAACCCAAATTGAGGATACCGGACATTTATGAGAACGAAACGAATAAGCAGGCATTCGGACAGTTTTTGGAAAACTGTCTTAATGCAAAATCAGAAGAACAAATAATTAAGGAAATTATCAAGCTGGACAGTTTAAAGATTAAAGGGCTTGGCCCTGCTGTTGCCAGTATATTATACTTTATTCATCCCACCATCATACCACCTTTTAATACAGCCATTATCAATGGTTTTAATTCCCTATTCAAAGACAAGAAGAAACTCGGTAGATGGAATGAGTATTTGAAGTTGAGAGAAGTAATGATTGATACCAATAACCAGTATCGCTCCGATTTATCATCTGATCTGGGAGCTATAGCCGGCCTGTTATTTGAAATAGGAACACAAAAACTGATTTTAGGCAGTGATGAATATTTATCAGAACCGGAACGAAAAAAAATAGAAAAATTAATGGAGAAACGCCAACAGGATGTGCAGCATGAAAAAGAAGAAGAAGACCTACATACCGAAATGCAATTTCATTTACTGAAAATTGGTAATGCGTTAGGCTATGATGTTATTGCTGCATCCAACGACCGTTCCAGATCGCATGGTGGAAATAGTTTTTCATTTATGAGTTTGCAGCAATTTCCTGAAATTAATCTGGATAAAGAAACATTAAATACAGTGAAGTTGATTGATGTACTGTGGTTTCAAAAAGGTACAAATAACGTTATTGCTGCATTTGAGGTTGAGAAAAGTACCAGTATTTATTCAGGTATTCTGCGGCTGACCGATTTGAGCTATACTATTGCAGATGGGGATGAAGTATTTTACCTGATAGTACCTGATAAAAGAGAGAAAGACGTTTGCCTGCAATTATCCCGCCCCGCCATCAAACAAAACAAGGTGACCATCAAATACATTTTGTTCTCTGAACTCCGCAGCCATTGCAATGCCTTATGCAAGTTTGGGGAAAGTCATCATATTATGGAGAAGATTGCGAAAGCGGTGTAAAAGCTTTTCGTTTAATTACTTTGTACTACGCAGCTTAAAACGAAGTAGTAAGTTCCGGAAATACAGATGAAGTATTCCCATGGTTGAGGGCAGTGATGGGAATGACATAAATCATACTATTGGTTGATGTGGCTCATTAAATGAATAACACAATCACAAGTACTTTTATGCAAGATTTTCTATACAACTGAATTTCACAGAAGAAATGAAAAAACTGATAGCGATATTTTTTCTGATAGTTTATACAGGCACAGCAATTGGAGCGGTTATTAATTATCACTATTGCAACGGCCACCTGGCCAATACTTCTTTCCTTAGTTTTGGTGGTAAGAGCGATTGCGCCTGTAATCCCGCTGCCATGCCAAAGAATTGTTGTAAGGATGAACTGCTTTATATAAAAACAGACAATCATAAAACTGTACAAGAGTCTTTTGCTATCAATACAATTTCATTTACACCTGATTTACCTTCTGTGAGTGACCTGCATAATTTGGTTTTACAGGGAGAAAATTATGGGACTGATAATTTTTATAATTACATCCATCGAAGAAGCCCCCATCCCATCTACCTGCTTAACCAGGTTTTCCGACTATAATCTCTACTATGGGGTAGCTTAATGCTATATAAGAGGGACAAATGTTCCTTCAATCCTTATTCCACACAGTCTTATACTTCGAGAGAGATAGCTTAAAAAAATACTTGAGTTCATGCAATCGGGCGTACTAAAAAAGACTATTCAATAACATAGTTACTACAAGAGGCAAGGAAGTTAATAATGGAACAAAAAGAAATGAATAATTTATAAGCAGAAAAAAATATAATATGAAATGAGCCATGATAATACTAATCACTAACAGGAATGATTATTTGGCGAATTCCATTTGGCCAAAAAACAATAAAAAATAAACAGATGAAAAGGATAGCTTTTTTTGGTGCTTTTCTATTCCCACTAATTATGGTACAGTTAAGATCTCTTGCGCAGGAAAAAGCAACAACTGATTCAATTGCTGCAGATTCCGCCAGTAAAAAATCTTATGCCCTGGTCGGTATCGGGTATACCAGTGATATTGTTTTCTTAGGGCGCAAAAGTTCTTCAATATCTCCTTACTTATCTGCATTTGCAGGGTATTATCATAAATCAGGTTTATTTATTAATGGCGGAGTTTCTTACCTGGCAGCTTCGGGAGAAAACAGGATTGATTTATTTACTGTAACAACAGGGTATGACTATTATCTAAAATCTTTCAGTGCCGGTATTTATGGAACAAAATATTTTTTTAACAATAAAAGTTATGCCGTAAAGTCAGAGTTATCAGGTTATGTGGGCGCATATGCCGACTATGATTTTGATATAGTAGATGTTTACATTGATGGCAGTGCTTATTTTAGTAATACATCCGATTTCATTTTAGGTGCTGCGGTAAGCCATACCTTTTATGCAGTTAATGATAACCTCACAATTACTCCTGCCGTTTACCTCAATGCCGGTACACAAAACTATTACAGTAATTATAACAACAACCTCAGATTTAGACGAAACATGATGGAGGGTGGCGGTTCATCAACAGGAACAGGTATGATGGGAGGAGGAGAAGGAACGTTTAAGGTGCTGGATTATGAATTGAGTGTGCCGGTTAGCTACACCCTCAAAAAAATTCGATTTTCTTTTACGCCTGTTTTTGCCATACCGGTAAATCCGGCAACAATTAGCAATAACCAGGGTACTTATAAAGAGGATATATCAAACAGTTTTTTCTGGTCAGCGGGGGTCAGTTATAAACTTTAATAAACTTCAGAATATATGTTCACAGTATCAAACAAGCAGTATAATAACAACTAAACTTCAGGGCAATGAAAACAAAAAATTTGATTTTACTAATGCTGACATTAACGGTTTTTATAGTTGCAGCAGTTCCTGCAATGGGGCAAAATAAAAGTGTGACCGATAGCACCAAACAAGACACTGTTATTTACACCTGCACCATGCATCCCGAGATACAATCCAATCAACCCGGCACCTGTCCGAAATGCGGAATGGCGTTAGTTCAAAAAAAATCTTCGTCGTCAGACCATAAAATGGGTATGATGATGATGTGCTCTATGCACGGAATGGTAGATATGAACCACAAACACGATGAACAAAAGAAAAATAATATGAATATGATGAAAGGAATGGGTATAGGAATGGGAATAATGATGATAGTGATGTTGATTTTTTTGATAAGTCGTTAAACTATTAATACTTTTTAAAATAAATGTAAATGCAATAATAACCGGATAAATATTTTTAAACAATAAAAACACACAATGATGAAAAAAATGCTTTTAGTATCAATGTCACTGATAATGCTGACAGGTACTCTTATTGCCCAAAGCCGGCAGGAAGAACAGAAAACACAGCAAAATGCTGTTGTGAAAAACGAACACCTTGTAATGAAAGATGGCAAAATGTTACATCAGGTGGATGGAAAGGAAATGATTATGCATAATCAAATGATGCTGCACAATGGAACTGTTATGCATTCAAATGGGTCTTATCAGCTTAAAAACGGGAAACAGCGGCAGTTAAACAATGGTCAATGTATGGATATGAATGGCAGGAAATACAGTTCTCAGGGAATGTTTCAAAAAAGAATGATGGGCAGGCATGGTATGGGCAACAATAAACAGAACATGCATAATAACAGAAATGATGGGAAAATGATGGGAACCGGTAGCAGCCATCACTAAGTCTTTTTATTGCAACAAAAGATGTTAGAGATGCGTACAGGTTTAATGGTTATATGGTTTTTGGGTGTGGGAATTTTATCAGCCGCACAGGTGTACCAAACACAAGCCGGGACAATACTGGCAAGTGGAAGGTATAAAGGTGCAGGTGTGGCAGTAGTGAGCAATCATTTGTTTATGCATTTGAATTATGACAGAGCAGAAATGCACTTGCGGCTGATGATTCCTTCTCTTTCAACAGAGAATGATTCTTTGAATGAACTGCTGCATAAACTGGCGGAGCAGGAATTGGTTTTTACTGGCAAAATGAATATCGTTTTTGTTCAAACCAAAAACCATCCAAAGCAAAAATTTATTACCCAGGGCCAATTGTTTCTTAACGGAGTAAGCAGGTCATTTAGTTTTAGCTCTGTATTGGAACATTTTCCAAGGGGAAATGCAAGTTGCATTTTATCAGGAGATTTTATTCTTCTTAAAAAGAGGCTGTCTTAAAAGGGCAGCCTTTTTTTTTATAAAAGTAATCCACAGATGTAGAAAACTAAATTGTATTCCGAAGCAATGTTTTTGTTTTACATACGGTCTTATTAGTATGATAAAACGAACTGTTACCAAGCCAGTATTTAAGA
>JAYWEL010000240.1:0-7295 GCA_043779285.1 Chitinophagaceae bacterium
CCAATGTTGAATATTTTAAATGGTGGTGCACATGCCGATAATAAAATCGATTTCCAGGAATTTATGGTTATGCCGGTTGGTGCAAAATCATTCAGTGAAGGTTTGCGTTGGGGTGTTGAAATTTTTCATGCATTAAAAACGGTATTAAAAAAGAATGGATTCAGTACCAATGTTGGCGACGAAGGAGGATTTGCTCCCAATATTCAAAGCAATGAAGAAGCTATTGAAATAGTATTAACAGCCATACAGGCTGCAGGATACAAAACAGGATCGCAAATTGGCATCGCTATGGATGCGGCAAACAGTGAATTGTGGAATGCGAAAAAGAAAAAATATGTATTTCATAAAAGTGATGGCAAAGAAATGTCGAGCGAACAACTGGTAAAATATTGGGAGAAATGGGTGAAACAATATCCGATCATTTCTATTGAAGATGGCATGGCTGAAGATGATTGGAATGGTTGGAAAATGTTGACCGACGCAGTTGGCAAAAAATGCCAGTTGGTTGGTGACGATCTTTTTGTAACCAATGTAAACAGATTGAAAAAAGGAATTGACGAATCGATTGCAAATTCCTTATTGGTTAAAGTAAATCAAATTGGAACAATAACAGAAACAATCAATGCAGTAACCATGGCCCAGCATAATGGTTTTAATACCGTAATGAGTCATCGAAGTGGAGAAACTGAAGACACAACGATTGCAGATTTAGCAGTAGCATTGAATTGCGGACAAATAAAAACAGGCAGTGCAAGCCGAAGTGACCGCATGGCAAAATACAATCAATTGATCCGAATTGAAGAAATGCTGGGTAGTTCGGCAATTTATCCAAAAGGAAAGATCAAATTTGGCAAATAAGTCTTAAGTTTATTAAACTTTCCGAAGGCACATATACGGCATAATTAGATATGTACCTTATTCCATTGAAAATGAAATATTTAAAACACATATCCTTTTTTCTTAAAAACAAATACCTGGTAACAGGTTTGGCATTTGTAGTTTGGTTACTTTTTTTTGACAAGAACGATTTTTATACACAGCATCAACGAAGCAATGAATTGACTGAATTAGAACAGAGTAAGAGCTTCTATGCAAAGGAAATAGCTTCGGTACGCAATGAGTTAGAACAATTAGAATCCAATCCAGCAACCTTAGAAAAATATGCCCGAGAGAAGTTTTATATGAAACGGGACAATGAAGATGTCTTTATTATTAAGGAAAACCAATAAACCAGGGTCCAATTTTTTTTTGCGGGGCACAATATCATTACCTGTTCGCCGTTTAATAAATGGATTTTGGTTTTAAACATTTTTACTTCACGACTGGACATTAAAGGATTTGCTATGGTTAATTTTAAACCCGAGGATTTATTACTTTATTTATACAACGAAACGACAGTTGAACAAACCGCGGAGATTAAGAAAGCGTTGAAAGAAGATTGGACTCTCCGTGAAAAACTCGCTGTATTAAAAACTTCCATGCAAAGATTAAACAGAATTACAGAGTCTCCCCGCACGGAAATAGTCATTAATATTCTTAATTACGCCAGGGAAAAAGCGGATGATTTGCAATATCACAAAAACTGAACTATTCATCTTCACCTATCTTAGCGGTCAAGAATATTTTTGAATGACTCGAAAAGAACGTTTTCAATTTGTTATTGATTATTTTCAGCAACATGCCCCGGAGGCAGAAACGGAGTTATTATATGATTCTCCATTCCAGTTATTGGTTGCCGTTATTCTTTCGGCCCAATGCACCGATAAAAGGGTAAACCTTACCACACCGGCCATTTTTGAAAAATACCCCGATGCCGGTTCTTTAGCTAATGCAGATTTTGATTCTTTATTTTCTATCATCAAAAGCATTTCTTATCCTAGCAATAAAACCAAACATCTTATTGGAATGGCGGGAAAAATAATGACTGAATTTAATGGAGAAATTCCAATGACAGTTGATGAATTGGTAACCCTGCCTGGGGTTGGCCGTAAGACAGCCAATGTAATTACTTCGGTTATAGACCAACAACCCAATATGGCCGTAGATACGCATGTATTCAGGGTTTCAGCAAGGCTTGGTTTAACACTACATGCGAAAACACCCCTGGCCACTGAAAACCAATTGATACAGCACATTCCAAAAGAACTGATTCATAAAGCACACCACTGGTTAATTTTACATGGACGTTATACCTGTACAGCAAGAAGTCCAAAATGTACGCAATGCGGTCTTACCTCGATTTGTAAATATTATCAAAAAGCAAACAAATAAATTTTATCATAAGTATAAAAAAATCCATCGACATGACCACTGGATTTTCAATTAAATTTTTATACAGTTATGTTAAATGCTTTTTCCTATTTTCCTCACATTTGAAAAAAATCCTCTACAACCCTTGATTTTACAGCATTGATTTTTGAATATGGGTGTTGCAACGCTGAAAACAGTAAATAAGAGCCGCGAAGACGCGAAGTCACAAAGAAAAATACCTTAGTGTCTTAGCATCTTTGTGGCAAAAAAATCTGTCCTGAAGGCCTGCCCGTGCCGGTAAGGACGGGGATGAATCCGTTCGAACGGGCACAATGAAACACATAAAAAAATAAATAATATTTGTAAATTCCATCAAAAAGCAAACAAATAAATTTTATCATAAGTATAAAAAAATCCATCGACATGACCGATGGATTTTCAATTAAATTTTTAAACAGCTAGGCTAAATGCTTTTTTATTACATCCACCATTTCTGATTTGGCAATAGGAATACCCATCACTTTATTATAAGCAACAGCATCCACATTATACTGATCGCGGATAATTTTTATCAATTGCCCATTATTAATTTCCGGAATTAATACTTTATCGAAACGTTTTATTATTTCTCCCAAATTTTTCGGGAAAGGACGTAAGTAACGGATATGTGCATGAGCCACCGATTCTCCTGCAAATTCTAATAATGCCGATTTAATGGTTCCATACGTTGAACCCCAGCCCAGAATCAATAATTTACCTGAATCCGGCCCATTATCAATGGTTTGCAAAGGAATATGATCGGCAATTTTTCTTACTTTTTCTTCCCGGATATTGGTCATCAACTGATGGTTTTCGGGATCGTAACTGATATTACCGGTAATATTTTCTTTCTCCAGGCCGCCAATCCGATGCTCCAATCCGGCTGTTCCGGGAACGGCCCAGGGACGTACCAAATTCTCGTCTCTTAAATATGGCAGAAATTTTTCTTCCCCATCACCCAATCCATTTTTAAATGAAACTTTTATTTCTGGTAAATCGGCAGACTGTGGATATTGCCAAGGCTCAGCACCATTGGCAATATATCCATCACTTAAGAATATTACCGGCGTCATATGTTGAATGGCAATACGTACTGCTTCATAAACCGTATCAAAACAATCGGAAGGAGTAGAAGAAGCAATTACAGGAATCGGGCATTCGCCGTTTCTTCCATAATATGCCTGCAGTAAATCACTTTGTTCTGTCTTTGTAGGTAATCCGGTTGAAGGACCACCCCGTTGAACATTGCAGATTACCAATGGAATTTCAAGCATCATGGCTAAACCCATGGCTTCGGCTTTTAGAGCCAACCCCGGGCCAGATGTGGTTGTTACGCCAATTGAACCGCCATAGCTTGCGCCGATTGCAGAAGTAATAGCAGCTATTTCATCCTCTGCCTGAAATGTTTTTACTCCAAAATTTTTATGCCTAGCCAACTCATGCAAAATATCAGTAGCCGGTGTAATGGGGTATGAACCTAAGAAAAGAGGCAGCCCACTTTTTTGAGATGCAGCAATCAATCCGTAAGCAACAGCCTGATTGCCCATGATGGAACGATATGTACCCGATTGCATTTTCGCTTTTTCTACATTGTATTGTGTGGTAAAAGTTTCTGTAGTATCACCATAAAAATAACCGGCGTGTAAAACCTTGATATTACTTTCGAGGATATCCGGCTTTTTGCCAAACTTGGCTGTAAGAAATTGTTCGGTACTCTTCATGTCCCGGTTGTACATCCAATATAAAAAACCCAGTACAAACATGTTTTTTGCACGGTCCTTCTCCTTGGTACCCATTACATTTTCCTTCAAAGCCTCACGAGTCATTTTGGTTATATCCATTTTAATGACTTCGTAATTATCCAGACTACCATCCTCCAACGGATTTATACCTTCCAGATAATTGGCCAAGCGTAGATTCTTACTGTCAAAACCATCGGTATTGGCGATAATCTTTCCTCCTTTTCTCAGGCTTTTAAGATTGGCTTTTAATGCGGCAGCATTCATGGCTACCAGCACATCGCAAAAATCTCCGGGGGTATAAATCTGGTCGCTTGAAAACCGTAATTGAAATCCGCTCACTCCGGCTAGTGTTCCCTGTGGTGCTCTGATTTCGGCGGGAAAATCGGGGAAAGTTGCCAGATCAATGCCCATCAAAGCAGTGTTATTTGTAAACTGGCTTCCGGTCAACTGCATCCCATCTCCACTATCTCCTGCAAATTTTATAACTACTTCCTGTAGTATTTCCTGGTTACGGCTCATTATGAAAAAGTATTTACGCTAATTTATGACAGTTTGGTTAATTGACATGGAATGATCTTACTTTATATTACAAAACAAACTTTCAATTATTTTTTTTACAGAACGTATTATAAAAAATTAAAAATATTTTATCGTCCATCTCCATCCAAAAGGTTTCCCAAACCACCTAAAATACTTCCTTCTTCTTTACGATTGTATGTACCATAAGCCAATATACGTCCGGCCAACCGGCTGATGGGTAATGATTGTATCCATACTTTACCGGGACCCCGAAGTGTTGCAAAAAATAATCCTTCGCCGCCAAAGAGGGTATTTTTTATCCCTCCAATAAATTGAATATCATAATCCACAGAAGGTTCAAAAGCTACAATGCATCCGGTATCTACTTTCAGTAGTTCGCCTGCCTGCAATTGTTTCTGGAAAACATATCCGCCTGAATGAACAAATGCCATTCCATCACCTTCCAGCTTTTGCATGATAAAACCTTCGCCGCCAAATAAACCAGTACCCAATCTTTTCGAAAACTCAATACCGACTGAAACTCCTTTGGCAGCACATAGAAATGAATCTTTCTGACAGATCATTTTATACCAATGTGATTTATAAAATATTGGCATATTTTATAAATCTTACAGTGGTAAATGCCGATGGTATCAAACAAATAGTTGAATGAGGCGATAGCCGATATTGGACTATATTGTTTCGATTTTAGTAAGACAGGGCGAAATTATAAAACAAATGCCGACCGATTATTCTTTAATCGACATTTTGACAATCTCTTTTAAGCATACCACCCCTTCTACTGCTATTTCATTACTTTTTGAGCACCGATTTAGTTGTCCATTTTTTCCCATCCCAAACTCGCAAATAATAAAGTTCAGCTCGCAAATCATTTAAATTAATAGCAGCCTGATTTGTTCCGTTAGTATATTTTTGGTGTCGTAATACAGTTCCGAACTTATCCGTTAATTGTAATTCATAAAACTTTTTATTGGGGTTAGCAGAAGGCTTTCCTAATTCATCTACCACTTGTACAGATATAGTACTGCTCGTTGGGTTGGGTGATATCATTATTTTTAGTCCACCGCCTGAACAATCTGGTGCAAAAATATAACCATCTTCATCAATGGATTGAAAACTGCCACAGGGGTTTGTAGCAACAACCCGAATAGTGTAATATTGTTCTCCGGAATTATAACCTAAAGGAAAATCAGCAGTGTTACTATTTCCTGATTGCTTTAAAACAAAGGGGTTTGATGGATTACTTTCGTCTTTAGAATACCAAGCATAATTTGTGGCTGATGGAACGGCTGCTACTGCTCCGAAAAAATAAGGTCCCACCTCACAGGTAATATCTTTTTGTGTAAAATTAATGGCGTTTGTACCGGTACCAATCGTAATATTTTTTTCATCAATATATCCACCAGCAGTTGCCCTTATTACTGCGATGCCGTTACCAGTTTGTTGCAGAGTCACAGTATTTGTATTTTGTCCACCAATAATTGTTGCAGGGCCAGAAACAACACTCCAGGTAATGCGTAAACATGAAAGGTTCTGTGCTGTAACATTGCCTGAGGTGCAAATTGGTTCAGTTCGTTCGTTTACTCTAAAATAATTATTAATAAAAGCTGCTCTCGGACCTCCTTGAGCAAACATTGCCCGCATCCTGTTTGTTTGGCCTTGCGTAAAAATATTTTTGCAGCCATCCACGGAATAGTCCATGTAATTCATAAACATATCTCCATTGGGGCCATTTGTACAACTAATATGTGGAAATGCAGGACATATACCAAATATAGTTTCATTAGGGCCAGCCTGATTAGGCGTATCATCGCATTGATCAGTACCGGTACATGCAGTTCCATCATCACCCCAAATATGCAATAAATTAAGCCAGTGACCAACCTCATGTGTTGCAGTACGACCTAATGCGTAAAAAAAATTCAGTTACCTACCCGGCCAAAAGCAGTATTTAAAATTACAACACCATCTGTATTTGGTTTTGTTGCAAAATCAGATGGTAATTGTGAATACCCGAGTCGTATTACATTGGGATTAGGTTGTGCAATGTTGCAGACCCACATATTTAAGTAGCGGTCAGTAGGCCAGGCATTTGTTCCACCCGTAGTTGTAAATTTAATTCCTGTTGTTTGTTCATTAACAGTGATGCTATCAGCATTATATTGCACGGTAAACGAGGTTACATTTGTCTGCACTCTATGTATACCGGTAGTATTGTTTCCATTAGGGTCAATACAAGCCAACCGAAACTCTATATTTGGGTCTGCAGCAACAGCAGTAAAAGCAGCAGGGGTGTTTACCCTGTCTGCATTAAGTCGCCTGAAATCTTCATTTAAAACATCAATTTGAGATTCAATTTGTGCATTTGAAATATTGTTTCCAACTCCTATCGGTGTTCCATTGTGCAGTACATGAACAACTACAGGTATTATAATAGTACTATTGGAGTTTATTAGTCTCCCTGCTGTGTTATTATCATTTAATGAAGAAATATAATTAGCAATATGTTGTTCAAGCTGAAGATACCTGTTGTACCGGCCTGGGTCAGAAATCTGGATTGCCTGGGAGTTAAATGTAGTGCCACATTGGCTTTGGGCTATGGATGTAAATTGAATACATTGCAGTACAATGCATAAAAGTAAAAACTGTTTTGTCATAAGGAATAATTTAATGTAAAAATTAGTTAATTACGTTTGAAGTATCTTAGAGATTCAAAACTAGTGG
>JAYWEL010000241.1:0-3086 GCA_043779285.1 Chitinophagaceae bacterium
TGAGCAAAATATATGTCAGGCATACCAGTTGTTTGATGTGTATGTGCATACGCCTATTGATGATCATTCGGAAGCTTTCGGGCAAACCTACGTGGAGGCCCTTGCAGCAGGTATTCCTTCCGTTTTTACACTTTCAGGTATTGCCCATGAATTTATTGAACATGAGAAAAATGCGATGGTTGTAAACTATAAGAATTCGGAAGAAATTTATTTGGCCATGAAAAACATATTGGCGAATGAAGCGTTAAAAAACGAAATAATTCATCATGGAAAAAATTCTGTACAAAGATTTGCATTAAATGATTTTATCAAATTGCTTGAAAACCTCTATGCCGAAAATGGAAACTGAAAGTTCAATAAAATTTTCTATAATAATCCCAACCTATAACCGGGTCGATCTGATTATGGAAACTTTGGATTCTGTATTCCAACAGACTTATACCAGCTTTGAGATTATTGTGGTTGACAACTGTTCTACCGACCATACAGCACAAGTGTTGAAACCATTTATTGATTCAGGAAAAATAAGGTATATCTGTCATGATAAGAATTATGAAAGGGCAAGGTCAAGAAATACCGGCATTGAAAACGCCGTAGGTGAGTTTGTCACATTTCTTGATTCGGATGATTTTCTTTATCCGGATTGTTTAAAGGATGCCGCAGAGTTTATCATTAGAAACCCGGAAATCAAATTTTTTCAGAACTTGTATGAGCTGGTGAATGACAAAAAAGAACACATCTATTCGTATGATTTCCCGTCATTAAAAAATCAGTATAAAGCTATTGCGGGCGGCAATTTTATTTCATGCATTGGCAGTTTTATGCATAAGGATATTTACCAGACGGTACGATTTAATGAAGATCCAAAAATGATTGGAAGTGAAGATTATGAAGTTTGGTTTCAGGTTTTGGCCAAAAACAACATGAGCCGGATTGATACGGTGAATGCTGCCATACGGGAACATCCTTTGCGTTCTGTTAATCAAGGGGCTTATGATAACCTGGCATACCAACGGAAGTATTTGATGAATAAAATAAAATCAGACGAACTATTATTCAATAAATTTGGCCCTTATTTAAAAAACCTGGAAACAAGTTATCTGTTAATGGAAGTAGTTGTAGCCAATCAATTAAAAGATAAGAAAAAGGCATGGTCAATATTAAAACAAATAATAAGAAATGATATCAAGGTATTTTTTAAATTAAGATTTTTAAAAATTTTATATAACAGCATCAAATCATGAGGAAGACAATTTTAATTACAGGGGGTACCGGATTTTTAGGCAAAAGACTTGCATTAGCTTTAAAAGACAACTACAATGTAATTCTTACCGGGAGGAACAATAAGCAGAATATGCTTGCAAAAAAATTCAGCGGTTGTGAGATTGCACCATTGGATGTTACCAATATAGAATCTGTTAGGGATGCGTTCAGGGAATTTAAACCACATATCGTCATTCATGCAGCAGCTACAAAATTTGTGGATCTTGCTGAACAGTACCCCATGGAATGCATTGATGTAAATGTGGTAGGCTCTCAAAATATTGCACGGGTAGCCGTGGAAAATAATGTGGAAGTGGTAGTTGCCATTTCTACAGATAAAGCTTCTCCTCCGGTAAGAAATACCTATGGAATGAGTAAAGCCATTATGGAAAGAGTATTCTGTTCAATGAATGGTAAAACTGCAACCAAATTCACTTCGGTGCGATATGGGAATGTTGCCTGGTCCACGGGTTCGGTATTGCCCATCTGGAAAAAAATGCATGAAGAGACCGGAGTAATAGGCACAACCGGTCCGGAAATGAGACGTTTCTTTTTTACTGTTGATGAAGCGGTGAAACTGGTTTTGACTGCAATGGATAATATAGAAATAACTCAGGGTAAGGTACTTTCCAGAATGATGAAAGCAGCGAAAATAGAAGACATATTAGAGGTGTGGACAAAAAATAAGGGAGGCCGTTTCGAAAAAATTGAAGGCCGTCCCGGCGAACGGATTGATGAATATTTAATTGGCGAATTAGAACTTCCTTACACACGGGAAATTGTTTTTGATGATATAAAACATTACCTGATTTCTTTTAATGAAAAAGTACCTGATCCGATTTCTTTTGGGTTGTCTTCGGAAAACACGGAAAAATTAAGTGATGCAGAATTGTTGACTATCATCAATCATCCACCGGTAGAAGAAATATAAAGAGGAATTATGACGCAAATTAAATATGCTTTGGTTATGGCCGCAGGACGTGGAATGAGGATGATGCCTTTGACCGAAAACCTGCCAAAAGCAATGGCTCCTTACAAAGGAACTACGCTTATAGCCGATGGTCTTGATAAAATAAAAAAACATATCCCCAATATTTATATTACAGTGGGATACAAAGGATCCATGCTGGCTAAACATGTAATTGAACATGATGTATCCGGAATTTTTAACACAGAAGGAAAAGATAATGCCTGGTGGATTTTTAATACTTTATGTAAATATATTGACAACCCTGTTTTAGTACTAACCTGTGACAATGTTGTTGAACTAAACTATGGTAGGTTATTGGATGAATATATCCAATGCGGTTGCCCACCATGTATGGTTGTTCCCGTAAGTCCTGTAGAAGGGTTGGATGGAGATTATATTTTCCGGGATGAAAAAAAAAGGGTAAGCAAATTATCAAGGAATGAGAAAACCGATATTTATTGTTCAGGAATTCAAATCATCAATCCGGCAAAAATAAACCGATTGGTAAAACCGGTAGAAAATTTTTATGAAGTTTGGAATAGCCTCATCGATCAAAAAGAATTGTATTGTTCAGAGGTTTATCCCGATAAATGGTATGCTGTAGATACACTAGACCAATTGAGAAAAATAAATTTATAGTTTTAATAAAGCATAGGTATCCATTGCATTTTCAACACTATGAAACACCAACGGCTCATTAGAATAGCCGGTTTCATTGCTATCTCCATTGCATTTCAAATTCTTTTATTTGAAATATATGGCCGCTATAAAAATCCTGAAAACGATTTTCAATACAAGAAAGACAGTGAATGGTTCGACCCTTTATTGATGAGCCTTAATGATATGGATAAAC
>JAYWEL010000242.1:0-3074 GCA_043779285.1 Chitinophagaceae bacterium
TATAAACAGTAAATAGTCCAATGCGCTTTTCTGCGGTATAATACCATCTAAGATTTACACATAGTCCCTGCCCGTCCGGTCAGGCGGGCGTTGGACTATGTGTAAATCAAGATGGTATAAATATATAGAACAGGATCCTTTGTCGAAAGACAGAGGATCTTTTTTTATTAGGAATAATTAATTGCACAGATTTTTTATAAGGATTATTCGGGAGGCTACCTTATTTTTGCAGACCTAGTGCAATAACGATATGATCGATTTATTACAGACAAATTTAAGCGGAGTAGTTGCAGATCTGAATAGTGCAAGAACTTACCTGCCCATTGCAATTCAACTGGCTTTTGTTGTAGGAATGATTGGTTTCCTGATTTTTGTTACACATATGCTGGGGCCAAAAAGAAAAACAGCCGACAAATTGGAGACGTTTGCCAGTGGAATCGCTTCGCATGGTGATGCAAGAGAACCGATGGCCGTAAAATATTTTTTAGTAGCTATTCTTTTTGTGCTATTCGATGTGGAAGTGATTTTTTTCTATCCCTATGCTGTAAATTTTAGGGAGTTGGGTTGGAATGGTTTCTATGCAGTGTTACTGTTTGTAGGTTTTTTCCTTACCGGATTTATCTATATCATTAAACGGGGTGCGTTAAACTGGGAAGAGTAATTTTTCGAAAATAAAGACAATGGTTCTTTAATCATAAACAAAGTATACTCAAGTTTGTTGAGTATTTAAATTCTCTTTTGAGAATAGGAGTAAATATGTCACGTCCTGTATCATATAATATTAATCAGAAACCACTGGTAAACGATATCAGTATGGTTGAAATGCCGGAAGGTTTCCAGGGTGAAGGTTTTATGGCTACGTCTTTGAATAAAGTCATCGGCCTTGCCCGAAAAAATTCGATCTGGCCTTTACCATTTGCTACATCCTGTTGTGGTATTGAATTTATGGCAACCATGGGTTCTCATTACGACCTGGCCCGATTCGGTTCGGAGAGGGTAGGATTTTCGCCACGCCAATGCGATTTGTTAATGGTGATGGGTACTATCGCAAAAAAAATGGGCCCTGTTCTAAAACAGGTGTATCTGCAAATGGCCGAACCACGGTGGGTTATTGCAGTAGGTGCATGTGCAAGCAGTGGCGGTATTTTTGATACGTACAGTGTGTTACAAGGAATTGATCAGGTGATACCGGTAGATGTATATGTGCCGGGATGCCCTCCAAGACCCGAAGCAATCATTGATGGTGTTATTCGTATTCAAGATCTGATTGGAAAAGAAAGTTTGCGAAGAAGGAATGGCGAAGAATACCAGGAATTATTAAACAGTTACGGAATTCAATAACCGAAAACGAATTGTATCATCATGGCTTTAAGCTACGATTTCATAAAACAGAAGTTAACAGAAAAATTTGCAGACCAGGTTTCCGGTTTCGAAGAGTCATATGGCATGCTGTCATTTGAAGCACCCAAAGAAAATAACCTGAAAGTCCTGAATTTTTTAAACGACGATACGGAATTGGGTTTTCAATTTCTAACCGATTTGTGTGCCGTTCATTACCCCGATCAAAAAGGACGGGAGTTGGCAGTAGTATATCACTTGCACAATCTGGTAGAAAATGTACGTTTACGTTTCAAGGTTTTCACCAATATTGAAACACCGGATGTGTATACAGCAACCGGTTTATTTTCATCAGCAAACTGGATGGAAAGAGAAACCTTTGATTTTTACGGAGTCAATTTTGTTGGTCATCCAAACTTGAAACGGATTTTGAATGTGGATGAAATGGATTATTTCCCAATGCGGAAAGAATTTCCATTGGAAGATCAAACAAGAGTTGATAAAGATGATGATATGTTTGGTAGATAATTGAGATTAAATTTTGTTGAAGGAATATAAACGTTTTTACAAACGCCTTCTTTGAGAAGGAATGGAGTGATTTATGACAGAACACATAAAATTACCTGCGGGAAGTATAGAAAAAAAGACCACCACCTTGAATATGGGTCCAACACACCCAGCTACCCATGGTGTGTTTCAGAATATATTGGAGATGGATGGAGAACGAATTGTATCTGCTGAACAAACGGTTGGATATATACACCGTGCATTTGAAAAAATTGCAGAACATCGACCACTGTATCAAATCACTCCTTTAACCGACCGGTTAAATTATTGCAGTAGCCCCATCAACAATATGGGCTGGCATCTTACCTGCGAAAAATTATTAGGAATCAACACACCAAAACGTGTCGATTATCTGAGAGTAATTATTATGGAGTTAGCTCGAATTGCCGATCATCTTATTTGTAATTCTATCATGGGGGTAGATGCGGGTGCATATACCGGATTCCTCTATGTGATGCAATACCGCGAGTTGATCTATGAAATATGGGAAGAAGTTTGTGGTTCAAGATTAACGACCAGTATTGGACGAATCGGTGGCTTTGAGCGGAATTTCAATAATATCGCTTTCGAAAAATTAGAGAAATTCTTAAAAGAATATCCGAAAGTATTAAATGAATTCAATGACTTGTTTAAGCGAAACAGGATATTTATGGATCGCACTATTGGGGTTAGTCCAATTAGTGCAAAACGGGCAATGAATTATGGGTTTACTGGCCCTAACTTACGTGCTGCCGGTGTTGATTATGATGTACGGGTGCACACACCATACAGCAGTTATCAGGATTTTGATTTTAAAGTTCCTGTTGGTAGTACGGGTGATAGTTATGACCGGTTTTTGGTTCGTGACGAAGAAATGTGGCAGAGTTTAAGTATCATCAACCAGGCTTACCAGAAAGTGCAGGAGTTTAAAGGAACAGAAGCAGATGTTTTTCATGCCGATGTGCCACAATATTATTTACCAGAAAAAAAAGACGTGTATACCAAGATGGAGGCATTGATCTGGCATTTCAAAATAATCATGGGAGAGATTGATATTCCACCGGGTGAAGTGTACGTTCCGGTTGAAGGAGGAAATGGCGAATTAGGATTTTATCTGATCAGTGATGGTGGACGTACTCCGTATCGATTGCATTTCCGTAGGCCATGTTTTATTTATTATCAGGCTTACG
>JAYWEL010000243.1:0-3071 GCA_043779285.1 Chitinophagaceae bacterium
GCACTTGTACCTCATGAAAAAGTTGGACTGGTTACAGAACCTGAACCAACAGCTATAGCAGATGCAATACTTCGATATTTTGAATTAGGAGAAGATTACTTTCTTCCACAACTTCGCAGCGAAAAAGAAAAATATTCCTGGTCGAATCTGGTAAACTGTATTTTCAAACTTGCTGAATAGAACATAAGCAGTACAAGAGTGCGACGCAACTAAAGCCAAATAGTAATAATTTAGCCGGATCAATAAAAAAATAATTTCCAAATACCAAGATGATTGTAAGAAGTAAAGCACCTTTAAGAATTGGATTGGCTGGTGGCGGTACAGATGTAAGTCCATACAGTGACCTCTATGGTGGAACCATTTTGAATGCAACACTTTCCCTGCATGCCTATGCAACGATAGAACCGATCTCAGAAAATAAAATTATTGTATCTGCATTGGACAGACAGGAAGAACAGCAATTTGAAATATTGCAGGAGTTGCCAATTGATGGCACATTGGATTTATTGAAAGGAGTCTACAATCGAATTAAAAAAGATCATGGATTTCCGGATACCGGATTCCGTTTATCAACATTTGTTGATGCTCCCGCTGGTTCCGGACTTGGAACTTCTTCTACCTTGGTTGTTGCCATACTAGGTGCATTTTGCGAAATGCTAAAACTATCCATGAGCGAATATAGTATTGCCCATTATGCGTATGATATCGAACGGTTAGATTTAGGATTGGCCGGAGGAAAACAGGACCAATATGCAGCAACATTTGGCGGGGTCAATTTTATGGAATTTTATGCTGATGATAAAGTAGTGGTAAATCCTTTACGCATCAAACAACAGCATTTATTTGAATTAGAAAATAACCTGATACTTTATTATACAGATACCAGCAGAGAATCGGCTAAAATAATTGAGCGGCAGGCTAAAAATGTTACTGATAAAAATGAAAAATCGATTGAAGCTATGCATCAGTTAAAGCTTCAGGCACAATTGATGAAAGAAGCTTTATTGAAAGGTAAACTGGATGAGATTGGAGAAATACTTGATTTTGGTTTTGAGCAAAAAAGAAAAATGGCTGAAGGAATCAGTAATGAGTGGATGGATGAAATATATGATGCAGCTAAAAAAGCAGGTGCTACTGGTGGAAAAATTTCCGGAGCTGGTGGTGGTGGATTCATGATATTTTATTGTCCGGCGAACACAAAATATAATGTTATCAAAGCTTTGGGTAATTTTGGAGGCAAACATAAAGAATATCAGTTTGTAGAACATGGCCTTAAAACATGGACAATATAATGAAAGAAAAAATAAAATCAATTATCAGTGCATCCATTTCTGTAAAGCAGGAACTCTTGAAACAGGATCATTTAATAAACACGATTGAAGACGTTGTAAATGCTGTTACCACAGCTTTTCAGCAAGGTAACCGGGTATATTTTTGTGGAAATGGCGGCAGTGCTGCAGACGCACAACACCTGGCAGCAGAATTTTCCGGCAGGTTCTATACCGACCGAAAAGCCTTACCGGCAGAAGCTTTGCATTGTAATACTTCTTACCTGACGGCAGTAGCAAATGATTATAGTTATGATGTTATTTACTCCAGGCTGATTGATGGAATTGGCAACGCTGGTGATGTATTAATCGGACTTTCTACTTCCGGTAACTCTACCAATATCATCAAAGCAATGGAAGTGGCTAAGGATAAGAATATGCTCACGGTTGGACTAACCGGATCAAGTGGTGGAAAAATGAAATCAATTTGTGATTATTTGATCAATGTTCCATCAGACGACACACCAAGGATTCAGGAAAGCCATATCATGGCAGGGCATATCATTTGCGAACTGGTGGAAGCAAAATATTTTTCTGCAGAAGTATAATCGCCTTTATTAAAAGAAAAATTCAGTAAAGTTTTAATGAATAAAACAAATACAGCCATCATATTGGCAGGCGGATTAGGAACAAGATTGAAAGAAACTGTACCCGACCTTCCTAAATGCATGGCTGTTGTAGCCGGAGAACCTTTTATTGTTCATGTTATCAGATACCTGCTTTCACAAGGCATTGAAAATTTCATCATTTCCTTGGGTTATAAAGCCGAGATTTTGACGTCCTTTCTGGATGAGAAATTTAGCACATTACAAATTGAATATAGCATTGAACAGGAACCCTTGGGTACCGGGGGTGCCATACAATTTGCCTGCAAAAAAGTGAAAAGCAAAAATGTAGTTGTTGTAAATGGCGATACGATTTATAAGGCGGATATAAAAACCCTGACTACCCTACATGAAGTAAACGATGCTACTTGTACATTAGCCTTGAAACCTATGGAAAATTTTGATCGTTATGGTGTCGTTGAGGTCAATGAAAATTCTTCCATTAAAAGTTTTCAGGAAAAACAGTTTTATACTACAGGGTTGATCAATGGCGGCGTATATATATTGAATAAAGAGAAATTCTTGCAAAAGAATTTACCCGAAATATTTTCATTTGAAAAAGACTTTTTGGAAAATTATGTTCATGAAGGAAACATGTTTGCTTTAGTCAATGACAGTTACTTTATTGACATCGGCATTCCTGCAGATTATGAAAGGGCACAAACTGAATTAAAACCAGCTTTGTTTGATCTAGCACAAATTAATAAAAGTTGGACCTTGTTTCTGGATCGAGATGGAGTCATCAATTACGAAAAAAAGAATGACTATATCCGAAATTGGACAGCGTTTAAATTTTACGAAGGGGTATTAGAATCTATAAATACATTTTCTAATAAGTTTGGAAGAATCATTATTGTTACCAATCAGCGTGGAGTTGGAAGAAATATTATGACAGAAAATGATTTGATTCACTTACACAATTTGATGAAATCTGAAATTGAAACAGCCGGTGGAAGAATTGACAAAATCTATTATTGTACAGCGGTTGACAATCAGGATATTTACCGGAAACCAAATCCGGGTATGGCTTTTAAAGCATTAGTTGATTTTCCCGAAATAGATTTATCCAATTCAATTATGGTGGGTAATAAACATAGCGATATGCTATTCGGTAGAAATGCCGGAATGCATACGGTTT
>JAYWEL010000244.1:0-17034 GCA_043779285.1 Chitinophagaceae bacterium
GGAGCGATATCAGTTTGATAAACCTATTTCAAGTTTTCAGGCAATTGCATTTAAACTAGCTGATATGGCTACAGATATTGAAGCAGCTGATTTATTAACGCTGCAAGCATGTGATCTAAAAAATCGCGGAGAGAATTTGACCAAAGAATCGGCCATGGCAAAATATTATGCCAGTGAAGTTGCCGTGAGAGTTTCTAATGATGCAGTTCAAATTTTTGGTGGATATGGTTATACTAAAGACTTTCCGGTAGAAAAACATTATCGGGATTCCAAACTTTGCACCATCGGAGAAGGAACTTCCGAAATTCAAAAAGTAGTTATTTCGAGAGAAATATTAAAATAAAAAAATCCCGATTCATTTTTGAATCGGGATTTTTCATTAACGTACTTCTTGCATGTCAACCAGTTTTTTATAAAAACCATTTTGTTGCATCAATACAGTATGTGTACCTCGTTCCACAATTTTTCCTTTTTGTAAAACAATAATTTCATCGGCATGACGGATGGTGCTAAGCCTATGTGCAATCACAATACTGGTACGGTTCTTCATCATATGATTAATAGCATCCTGAACCAGCCTTTCACTTTCGGTGTCCAGTGAAGAAGTGGCTTCATCCAAAATTAATATAGGAGGATTTTTAACTAATGCTCTGGCAATGGTTAATCGTTGACGTTCGCCACCACTCAGTTTGGTGCCTCTGTCACCCACATTACTATGGTATCCATGTTCTTTTTGAATAATGAATTCATGGGCATTGGCAATTTTGGCCGCTTCAATTATTTCTTCTTCGGTTGCATCTTCTTTTCCAAGTTTTATATTATTATAAATACTGTCGTTGAAAAGAATAGGCTCCTGTGTAACAATGCTCATTAATCCCCGAACAGAATGTAAAGAATAGTCTTTGATGTTGATGCCGTCAATCAAAAGTTCACCGGTTGTCACATCGTGAAATCTTGGAACGAGGTCTGCCAGGGTTGATTTGCCGGCACCCGATGAACCAACTAGTGCAATGGTTTTTCCTTTCTCAATAAGTAGGTCAATGCCATCTAAAATCACTTTATCCTCATACTTGAAATGAATATTTTTAAATTCAATAACCTCGTTGAAAGTAGAGATTTGTTTCCCATTTACATTATCATCAACCGTATTGGTCGTAGTCAAAATATCTTCTATCCGGGAAATGGCGGCACTTCCTTTGCGCATGTTGCTGAACGATGTGGACAAGGCTTTAGCCGGATTGATAATGTTGTAGAATAAAGCCAAATAACCAATGAACGCAGATGCTTCCAGTGGAATACGATTCGTTAAAACTAATTGTCCGCCAAACCATAGAATACCACAAAAAACGACAACTCCCAAAAATTCTGACATAGGCGATGCAAGATCGCGGCGGTAACTGATCTTATTTTTAAAATACAGCAACTCATCATTTATTTTAAAAAATCGGTTCTTCAAAATCGATTCAACATTGAATGCTTTTATTACCCGCAAGCCACCCAGTGTTTCATCCAGCACAGAAAGAGACTCGCCATGTTTTATGGCCACTTCAGTGGATTGTTTTTTTAAGGATTTGGAAATTCTTCCTAAAATGAATCCGATTATTGGGAAAGTGAGTAAAATAAAGACTGTTAGTTGAGGGCTAATATAAAATAAAACCGCAAAATTGATCATGATTGTAAGTGGATCCCGGACCCAACCTTCCAATGCACTAATCAAGGAACTTTCCACTTCACTCACATCATTGGTGATTCGACTAATTAGGTCACCTTTTCTTTTTTCGGTAAAATATCCAATGGGCAGATGAAGTATTTTAACATATAGATCAGACCGGAAAGTATTAACAATTAAATTCTTCAGTGGGTTTAATGTGTAGAATGAAAGATAAAGAAATAGGTTTTTCAGAAAAATAGAACTAATAATTACTCCACAAATCAACCCAAGTGTTTTTAGTTTGCCGGAAACAGCATCACCCCCTTTTTCAATACTTGACATTAAATAATCCCGGATACTTTGAACTATTGGATTATTCGTTTCTTTCATCAGGCCACTTACACCAGTGGAGTCAGCATGGAAGATTAATTCCATAAAGGGCATCAACATACCTACCGAAAGAATAGAGAATATGATGGATAATATGATGAAGAAAAAGTAAAGAGCAATCTTTCCTTTATAGCCAGAGAGGTATTTAAAAATTCTTGAAAATTTATTCATGTCTTAATTACTGCCAATTTAAAGGAACAAAGTAAGTACTTTTACAGCGAAGAAATAATTGATTATGAATGAAGGAAAGCGTCAGAAACAAATAAGCAGTGTACTCATACATGACCTGAATGAGATTTTTCAGCGAATGGGTTTAGGAATAATGGACGGAGGGATGATCTCGATATCTTCCGTTAAAGTAACACCCGATTTGTTGGAAGCACGTATTTACCTGAGTCTATTTCAGGTAAAAGACGCAGAAGCTGTGATGAAACGAATTGAGGACAGGAGTAATGAAATAAAAAAAGAGTTAGCTACCCGCATCAAACATCAGGTAAGAAGAATCCCCATATTGCGATTTTTTAAAGATGATACCTTAGATAATGTTTTTAAAATGGAAGAACTTTTTAAAAACTTAAATAAAGAAGAAGAGGGGAAGTCTGAAAATGATTAGGTCCTTCAACAATTAAAAACGTTAATCAATCAACTATCCATTGCATTTATTATTTGCCTGGAGATATTTTAAAGCAAAAAAATCGACCAATGCAATAAATATTATTGCATGGATAAGTATTGTGGCTATTGTGGCCGGAACCACAGCGTTGATTTTGGTATTAAGTGTTTTTAATGGTTTTGAAGATTTGGTGAAATCACTCTATTCAAATTTTTACACCGATCTGAAAATTTCTTCTTCCAATGGAAAAGTAATCAACCTGTCACAAGCACAATTAGACAAGTTGCGATCCATAAAAGGCATACGAAATTTTTCCCTGGTCATGGAAGAAAAAGCTTTTTTGCAGAATGGAGAATTTCAAACAGTCGTTCATCTGAAAGGTGTAGACGATAATTATCAATATGTGACCGGCGTACCGGAACATCTGGTAAAAGGGGAATATAATTTGGGGACAGATGAAAATCCTTCGATGATTTTAGGGGCCGGTATTGAAAATGCAATTGGTATTCAGGCCGATCGGAATATTTTTCCAATATTGGTATACCTACCCCGCAAAACCAATGTGGACCTCACGGATCCTTTTCAGTCTATCAGTGCGGACACGGTTATTACAACCGGCGCATTTGTAATTCAACAGGATTTTGATAATAAATATGCTATAACCAATCTTCCTTTTTTAAAAAGAATGATGGGGCTTGCAGCCAATCAATATGGCGGCGTAGAAATTGCTTTGAATAATCCATCAGAAGCTGAATCAATAAAAAAAGAATTGGAAAAAACATTCTTTGAAACTTATCTTGTTCAAACAAGGTATGAACAAAATCAAAGTTTGTACAGTGTGATGCGAGCCGAAAAATGGGTGATCTATGCCATCCTATCTTTAATATTGATAGTGGCTGCATTTAATATGATTGGTGCATTGACCATGCTAGTATTAGAGAAAGAAAAGGATATCAGTGTGATTCATGCATTAGGAGGAAGTAAAAAACTCATTCAAAATATTTTTTTAAGCGAAGGCGTTTTATTGGCAACAATCGGTGCGGTTCTGGGCATGTTTATTGCCGGATTGCTTGCATGGCTGCAAATTCAATTCAAGCTTATTCCATTAGAAGGAGGATCTTTTGTAATTGATTATTTCCCTGTTAAACTTCAATTAGCCGATTTCTTATTGGTAGGTTTCACCGTTTTCATCATCGCTTTAATAGCATCTATCATCCCATCCAGGAAAGCAGCTTCTCAGGAATTTTCTTTAAGAAGTGAGTAGAGCCCAATGCCCCTATCCCCTAAAGGGGAATATCATACCTTAAGTCAAAATCAGTTTATTAGTTAAAGGAGTTAGTTCTAAATATAGATACACTTCATAATCCCCCTTCAGGGGATAGGGGCTTTTAATAATCTCCAAGTGTTTCGGGCTGTTGTGCCAAAGCATTTGCAAGCTGTTCATCATTTGGTGCAATACCATGCCAGCCATGATCATTTTCCATAAAGTCAATACCGCTTCCCATGATAGTATGCATCATGATGGCAATTGGTTTTCCTTGGCCAGTCAATGATTTAGCTTTTTCCAATGTAGCAACTACTTCATCCATGTCATTACCATTCATTGCTAAAGTCATCCATCCAAATGCTTCGAATTTTTCTTTGATATTTCCGAGGCTGATTACTTTATCTGTTGGGCCGTCAATTTGTTGATTATTCCAGTCAATAGTAGAAATCAGATTATCAATTTTATGATGTGCTGCAAACATCACCGCTTCCCATATCTGGCCTTCCTGCAATTCGCCATCGCCATGTAAAGAGAAAACAAGATGCGGGTCGTTATTTAATTTTTTTGTCAAAGCTGCACCACTTGCTACACTTAATCCCTGACCAAGAGATCCCGAGGCAATCCGGATTCCAGGCAAATGTTCATGTGTTGCTGGATGACCTTGCAGACGGGAATTTATTTTTCTGAAAGTATTTAATTCTGCGATGTCAAAGTATCCCGCACGGGCAAGGGTAGGGTAATATATGGGTGTGATATGACCATTAGAAAGGAAAAAGAGGTCTTCTCCTTTACCATCCATCGAAAATTTCGGATCATGTTTCATTATATGGAAAAAAAGTGCAGTGAAAAAATCAGCACAACCTAATGAACCACCGGGGTGACCACTGTTTACAGCATGTACCATTCTTACAATGTCTCTTCTTAACTGGCTGGCAATTTCTTTTAATGCAGGCATATTAGTATGTAAAGGGTTAAACTTTTTGTATTTTTTTCATTCCAAAAACGTACGAATGCAAAAGTGCATTTTTTTTTGTTATCTGAACTGAAAATGATCTTTATATCTATTTAAAATGATTTTTTTATTGAACAAATAATTTTAAAATTATATTTTAAACATTTTTGAAACTATTTTTACCAAGAAAACCTTTGGAATGCTCGATATCGTATTAACAAGTTCCATTTCATTCATTATCACATTTTTAGCTATTCCTATTGTAATTCAGATTGCACAGTCTAAAAAATTGTATGATGTTCCGGATGATAGAAAGATCCATACCGGCCTCGTTCCTTCATTAGGTGGAATTGCTATTTTCAGCGGCTTTATTTTTACTTCTCTGTTATCTATATCTGCTTTTACAAATCCCGAATTCCAATATTTTTTTGCTGCAGCAGTGGTTATCTTTTTCATCGGGCTAAAGGATGACCTTATTTTATTGTCTGCTACCAAAAAATTTATTGGTCAGGTTGTTGCCGCTTCAATTCTTATTCATTTAGGAGGGATAAATATTAACAGCATGCATGGACTTTTCGGTATATATGAAATTCCACAAGCATTTAGTCTCGCATTTTCTTATCTCACTATAATTGTAATCATCAATTCGTTTAACCTGATTGATGGAGTAGATGGATTGGCCGGGAGTTTAGGATTAATGACTATGATAGTGATGGGCATTTATTTTTTCGCTAATGATATGCTAGCCTATTCTTTACTGGCTTTTGGCATGACGGGTAGCCTAGTTGCTTTCTTAATTTTTAATCATCAGCCGGCAAAAATATTCATGGGCGATTCGGGTTCATTATTACTAGGATTGGTGAATTCAATATTGGTATTAAAGTTTATTACAGTAGCAGATACTACCGAAGTAATATATCGGGTTGATTCTGCAGTAGCTGTAGGATTTTCTATATTGATGGTTCCGTTATTTGATACGTTAAGAGTATTTGCAATCCGCATATTTAATGGCCGGTCTCCTTTTACGCCGGACAGGAATCATATTCATCATTTATTACTGGATATTGGATTAAGTCATAGCCTGGTAACCATAGTTTGTGTTGTCATAAATATCCTGTTTATTGTGATGGCGTATTATGGTTCTGTAATTGGGCCAACAAGGATTATCATTGCCATGCTGGCTATAGCATTTTGTGGTATTGGGATTCTTTATTACAAAAAATCTAAAATGACAGCCTTTTTTGACAATGAGATAAATGAGAAATATAAAATAGAAACAAAATCGGATTCCAAAGTAGTCACATTCTCTAAAGAAAGTTCAGCGGTTGAACAGAAGTAACCAGATCAAAGCTTCGCAAAAATAAAAATGCACTAATAATTTCGGTCATTTTATTAGTTTTGCTTGCATTAATATCAATAAATTTTATGTCAGAAGAAATTTCAATAGTGCAAGAAATGGCGGAAGATTCCATGAATAAAGCCATTAACCATCTGGAAGCAGAATTGGGAAAAATAAGAGCCGGCAAAGCAAATCCGCAAATGCTGGAAGGGATTTTTGTAGATTATTATGGTGCTTCAACTGCTATCGGTCAAGTATCTAATATCAGTACATTGGATGCAAGAACTTTAAGTATTCAGCCTTGGGAGAAAAATATGTTGCAACCAATTGAAAGAGCAATTATGGCTTCCAATATTGGGTTGACTCCACAAAATGATGGTATTCTCATTCGTATTTATTTGCCACCCATGACCGAAGAAAGAAGAAAGGAATTGGTAAAACGGTGCCATGCTGAAGGAGAGCATTCCAGAGTATCTATTAGAAGTATTCGACGTGATGCAATAGAACAAATTAAAAAATTGCAGAAAGATGGATTAAGTGAGGATATCGCAAAAGATTCGGAAGATGCTATTCAGGTATTAACAGATAAATTTATTGCGCAGATTGAAAATCATCTGTCTTATAAAGACAAGGAAATTATGAGCATATAATTTTAATAAATATTCTGTAAAAGAGCAGGGATTATCCTTGCTCTTTTATTTTACGGTTAGCCAGATAAACACCAACCAATATTATTGCCAGGCATGCAATCTGAATAAGACTGATTTTTTCGGCATAAACAAAACCCCAGAAAAGTGCAATAAACGGTATGCCGTATGTGACCAGTGATGCAAAAATTCCACCAGCTCTTTTTACCAACACATAAAATAATGCAGTAGCAATTGCACTCCCCATAACGCCTAGTATTACTGAGGTTATAAAAGCATGTAATACCACCGGTTCTGCAATAGGTATTGAAAGAATGTTTGATTTATACAGAATAATGGCTGTTGGAATAGTCATGAATGCCAATGAAACCGTGGCAATATAAAAAGGATTTTCGTTGTTTAAATACCGAGATACCAAGTTTACATTTAATCCGTAAAATATAGTTGCAATTAAAATCAGGCCTGCATATCCAAGGTTATCGAATTTTATTCCACCCTTGGATAAGGATAATAATGAAAGCCCCAAAAACCCAATGACAATACCAAGCACCTGGCGAGAATTAACTTTCAGCTTAAAAAATGAAATACCAATAACCACCACACAAAGGGGTGTTAGAGAATTAAGTATTCCGGCCAATGCACTATCCATGTTTTTTGAAATAGCTTCAGCAAAAAGAAATGCGGGCAAAAGGTTTCCAAAAACTCCTGATAAGATAATAATGAATAATTTGTTTCTTGGAATTTTGGATAAATGAAATACGGCAAATGGAACAAAAATTATTCCAGCCGAAAAAATACGCACAGCAGCTATTTGAACTGCAGACAATCCATCCTTACTAACTTTCATTAATATAAAAGAACTACCCCAAATAAATGATAGTACAATAAAAATCCCCCAATTGATCAACTTATTCCGGTTCATCTTTAAAATTCGGGCAAATATCTGTAAAGCTTAGGAGACCAAAACATTTATTTAAATTGTAAGTTCAAAACAAATGGCATGAATAAAATTATCCTTTCAGAAATTTCAACAAAAGCTGCTCCAGATTTTGATAAATCGAATATAAAGAAGCAAACAAATGAAATGCTTAATAAACTGGATGATTTGCAGAACCTGTTATATGCAGAATCAAAACATGCTGTTTTAGTGATCTTACAAGGCATGGATGCCAGCGGAAAAGATGGTGTAATCCGGAATGTGTTTGGAAATTTAAATCCTCAGGGTGTGCAAGTAAGATCTTTCAAAGCTCCAACTGCGGAAGAGTTGGCGCATGATTTTCTTTGGCGTGTACATCAATACACACCTGAAAAAGGGATGATAAAAATATTTAACCGCTCACAGTATGAAGATATTCTTATCACCCGAGTACACGGATGGTGCGATGATGAACTGGCAGTGAAAAGAATGAAGGCCATCAATGATTTTGAAAACCTATTGGTGAATCATAACAATACTATCATCCTGAAATTCTATTTGCACATTTCACAGCAGGAGCAACAGGAACGATTAAATGAACGAATAAGTGATCCTGAAAAACAATGGAAATACAATGAAAAAGATTTTTCGGAGACGAAACTCTGGGATCAATATATGCAGATGTATGAAGACTGTTTCGAAAATTGCAATGCCGTTCCCTGGCATATTATTCCATCCGATCAGAACTGGTATAAAGAATATTTAATTACAACCCGGTTGTTAGAAATGTTGAAATCGCTGAATATGCACTTTCCGGGCATGGAAAAATAATTTTTATTTTAGTGAGATTAAAAATTAAATTCATTGATTAATAAACTCAAAAACTAATTATTATGGGAATGCTGAAAGAATTTAAGGATTTCGCTGTTAAGGGAAATCTGGTAGACATTGCCGTAGCCTTTGTAATGGGTGCTGCTTTTGGCAAAATTGTAACAGCCTTAAACGAAGGAATTGTAATGCCTTTGGTTGGTCAGTTAATGGGTGGCTTCGACCTGTCAAGCAAAACATATGTTTTAAACGAAGCTGTAGCTGCTGTTACCGATGAAACCGGAGCCGTCATTACTCCGGAAGTTGCAGAAGTAGCTGTCAGATGGGGTGCTTTTTTAACAGTAACCATTGACTTTGTCATCGTTGCTTTTGTTATGTTTATGGTTATCAAAACCATTAACAATCTAAAAAAGAAAGAAGTAGCTGCTCCAGCCGGGCCATCTTCAACCGATCAGTTATTGATGGAAATCAGGGATGCCTTAAAAAAATAAACTGGTTATATTTTAAAAAGCGGAACAACCATGTTCTGCTTTTTTTGTGACACTAATATTTTTTATTAGTTAATGTATTTGGAAATAAGTTTCATCAGCAAGCATAGAAAATGAAAATATATGTTCATAGAATCATTATCTGAAGCTGTTTTCGGTGAAAATTCCGAATCATATTTTACGTACATTTGTAGCTTCTAAAAGTGATAAGAATTCATTTTTTACCGGTTCAAAATATTCAAGTTGACAAATACTGCATACCAGATAAAGCTTGCACAATTCGAAGGTCCATTCGATTTGTTATTGTTTTTTATAGAACGGGATGAATTGGATATTTACAATATCAATATCACCAAAATCATCAACGATTTTCTTGATTATATTCATGCAGAAGCCTCCTTGGATATTGAGTTATCGAGTGAGTTCATTTTATTTGTGTCTACCCTGATGCGGATAAAAGCTAAAATGCTGATACCCCGTAAAGAACTGGACGAACAGGGAAATGAAATTGATCCACGGAATGAATTGATCGATAAAATACTGGAGTATAAACGTTTTAAAGATGCATCTGCTAAAATGGCCGAAATGGAAGCTGTGCGGATGTTGATGGTGAAAAGAGGAAATATTCATCAGGAATTATCACAGATCGGCGAAGATGCAGGCGAGGGAACTGAAATTCAGGCAATCACCCTTTTCAAAATGATGAAGACTTTTGAAAAGGTCATGCAAAAATTGCACGATCGGCTAAATGTACCAACACATACGGTAACCCAATATAATTATACGTTGGAGGCAAGTCGTGATTTTATTCTGGGACTTGCACATCAGGAGAAAACACTTTCGTTTGAAAAAATATTTGACCATTGCGAAAACAGGGTACATGCCATTTTTCTTTTTCTGAGTGTACTTGAATTGATTCAATTAAAGTTTTTATCAATTATTATTGGGGAAGGAAGAAATAATTTTATTATTGAATACATTGATCCGGAAGAACGGTTGACTGAATCAGAAAATTAATTTACTTTAGAAATAAACTATAAATACTAAACACATGAAAAGATTCGCAACTGCAAACTGGAAGGGTCCCGGAAAAGAAGGTATTGGAACCGTTAGTACAGAAACTGGAATTGTTTCGCAGGCAAATTTGACTTTTAGAAGCAGATTTGAAGATGGTGCCGGAACAAACCCCGAAGAGCTGGTAGCTGCAGCACATGCCGGCTGTTTCTCTATGAAATTGAGTTTTGTACTGAATGCTTCCGGTTTTACCGCCGAAAATATTGACACCAAATGCAGCATCACACTTATGGATGGTGCTATTACGGAAAGCCACTTGGAAGTAAAAGCAACTGTTCCCGGATTGGATGATGAAAAATTTCAGGTCATTGCAAAAGAAGCAAAAGCCAATTGCCCGGTTAGTAAATTACTGAATGCAAACATAACCATGGATGCCGTATTGGCTTAACCAATTCTGCTAAATTTAAAAAGCCAATATTCAATTGAGTATTGGCTTTTTTGAATTCATTTAATTGCAATTCAAAAACTTCAGATCTAAAAATGGTTGTTATTCATTATTTAAAATCAGTCCATTCCCAAAGTCCATCCAGTTACATTTCCGTCAGATGTCGTGGTGGTTTTATCAACAAAAGCATATTCGCCCTGCGCAAGGCCGGTACCCAATAATATTTTATATAATATGGAGTCAATTGGATAGCCTATTTAGTGGTTGGGAAAGATTTTTTGAATTAAAAATGGGCAGTAGTCAAAAATAATTATTGCAAAATATTGGATTGTACGGATACTTTCTTTTTCATCATTTCCCGCACAGTTTTGATGATTCCTTCAGCATCATATTCACATTCACGGTAAAGTTCTTTGGGGGTGCCATGTTCAATAATATGGTCGGGGATACCCAGCATTTTCACTTCATTTTTATACCCCTGGTTGGCCATAAATTCCAATACAGCAGATCCGAAACCGCCGACGATGGTTCCGTCTTCAATGGTGATGATCTTTTCATATTTCGACAAAGCTTCGTGTAATAATTCTTCATCAATTGGTTTTACAAAACGGATGTCGTAATGTGCCGGCATAATGCCTTCTGCTTTTAAATCCCTGATTGCGGAAGCAGCAAAATTTCCCGGATGACCCAATGATAAAATGGCAATGTCTTTACCATCTTTTAATTTCCTTCCCTTGCCAATTTGTATTTCTACAAATTCCGTTTTCCATTCCGGCATTACACCTTGTCCTCTTGGATAACGTATTACAAATGGGTTTATAGTTGTTTCCAATTGTGCCGTATACATCATGTTTCTTAACTCTGCTTCATTCATTGGGGCACTTACAATCATGTTTGGGATGCATCGCATATAAGGGATATCGTAACAGCCATGGTGTGTTGCTCCGTCATCTCCAACCAGTCCGGCACGGTCCAAACAAAATACAACTGGTAAGTTTTGAATAGCCACATCATGTACTACCTGGTCATAAGCCCTTTGCATGAAAGAAGAATAGATATTGCAAAATACCCGCATCCCTTGCGTAGCCATTCCGGCACTTAAGGTTACCGCATGCTGTTCGCAAATACCCACATCAAAAGCCCGGTCCGGCATTTTATCCATCATGTATTTCAATGATGAACCACTTGGCATGGCCGGTGTGATACCGATAATCTTTTCATTTTTTTCGGCAAGTTCTATGATGCTGTGACCAAATACATCCTGGTATTTTGGAGCCTGTGGAATGTCGAATTTCTTCTTATAAATTTCGCCGGTTACTTTGTCAAAAAGTCCTGGTGCATGCCAGATAGTTTGGTCTTTTTCGGCTAATTCATATCCCTTTCCTTTTACAGTAATGATGTGTAATATTTTTGGTCCGGGAATGTTTCTAAGATCTTTTAATGTATCTACCAGTTTGCTGATATTATGGCCATCAATCGGACCAAAGTATCGTAGGTTCAGTGCTTCAAACAGGTTGCTGCTTTTACTTACAACGCCTTTTAGCCCGGTGGCAAATTTGCCGGCCATTTCCCTGGTGAAGCTTTTACCAACCGGAAGTTTTCCTAATAGATTCCAAACTTCATCTCTGAATTTATTGTAAGTAGGGGATGTGCTGATGTCGGTCAGGTATTCTTTCAATGCACCCACATTGGGGTCAATGCTCATACAATTATCATTCAATACAATCAATAGATCGGTATCTGCAACTCCTGCGTGGTTCATGCCTTCAAAAGCAAGTCCGGCAGTCATTGCCCCATCACCGATTACTGCAATGGATTTCCGATCAGTTTCGTTTTTTATTTTTGCCGCCATGGCCATACCAAGAGCCGCAGAAATAGAGGTGGAGGAATGGCCTACACCAAACGTATCATATTCACTTTCGCTTCTTTTAGGAAAACCACTTAAGCCATTGTATTTGCGGTTGCTGATGAAGTTATCTCTTCTGCCGGTTAAAATTTTGTGTCCGTAAGCCTGATGACCTACATCCCAGGCTAATTGATCATAAGGCGTATTGTATATATAATGCAAGGCAACAGTTAGTTCCACTACACCTAAACTTGCACCAAAATGCCCGCCATGTACGCTTACCACATCAATAATATATTGACGTAGTTCGTCACAAACCTGGTGAAGTTGTTCAACAGAAAGCTTTTTTAAGTCATCCGGTGAATCAATTTTGCTTAATAAAGGGCCTGGAGATATATGCATACAGCAAATTTAAAGCAGTAAAATTACATTTTTCATGCTAGTTGCTAAGCTAAAATTAAGTTAGATGTAATTATTAACTCAAGTTCAATTTCGGTTTAAAACCAATCCTTGATACAAATCAAGCAATAGACAGACAATCAAACTCCTTTTGTACAGTCTATATTCCTTTGATATATATTGTGCTTTAAAGATAGATTTGAATATATAGATTTGTAAAGTATGAACCGAGCCACAAAAAATATTCAGCATTATGTCATTGGGTATGATTATTTTTTGGGCGAATAACATGTGACTAAAAATAAAGCAATATGAACACATGAAATTTAAACTTTCACGATACTGGGTTTTTCAGATTTTAGGATGGGGTACATTCACCATTGTAAATATATTTTTTGCTTTTTCTTTCGATCGGCTGAATGACTCAGAATCCAGGAGATTGTTTTTTATACGGCTTGCTGTATTTCTATTAAATGGTTTAGTTTTTACTCATTTGATGCGTTATGTAATTATCCGGTTAAATATTTTACAAAAAGCCCTGAATAAACAATTTTTCCAGCTTTTAATTATCACACTTTTTTTTGCATTCCTTGCTTCCATAGTTGATATTGAACTATTGAAAAGATTGGATTTGCTGAATAAAAGCCAAAAAGAAATTTTAAATAATAAACTCTTATTAATTCTGAGTGTGACCATTTATTTTTTCGTGTTCCTTTTTATTTGGAACCTGATTTATTTCATGTATCACTATGTTGTAAAAAGCCAGAAGCAGCAATTGGATACCCTGCGATTAGAGTCTATGGTGAAGGAACTGGAATTGAAAACAATCAAGGCACATATCAATCCACATTTTATTTTCAACTCATTAAATAGTATCCGTGCACTGGTAGATGAAAATCCATTGCGGGCAAGGAAGGCAGTGACCGAATTGAGTAATATTCTGCGAAGCAGTATGAATATTGGCAATGCAGAAACAGTTAGTTTTGATAAAGAGTTGAATATTGTAAAAGATTATCTGGCACTGGAGCATATGCGTTTTGAAGACCGGCTTAAAATTGAGTTCGATATTGATGAGGAAACACTGGATCTTGAAGTGCCCCCAATGATGTTGCAAACGTTGACAGAAAATGCGATCAAACATGGAATAAGTAAAGAGGTTAATGGTGGTTCAATAAAGGTCAGTTCTCAGTTTCATGATAATTTTCACGAGTTGACTGTTACAAATACCGGTAACTTAAATGGTAGTTATAATGAAGATGGATTCGGTATTGCAAGTACTGAAAGCCGCCTTGCATTACTCTTCGGTCAAGAAGCAAAGTTTGAATTGAGGCAGGTGGAGGAAAATATTGTAGAAGCAAAATTGTTAATCCCAATAGAAATAAAATAATTGATATGGTAAGAGCTTTAATTATCGATGATGAAAGACTGGCAAGGTCTGAGTTGAAAAAAATGTTACTTGAATTTCCTGAAATTGAAATTGTCGGCGAAGCCAATAATGCTTCGGATGGTATTACGAAGATTGCTACACTGAAACCCGAATTGATTTTTTTGGATATTCAGATGCCTGGAAAAACCGGATTTGAAATGTTAACCGAGTTGGAGAAAGCACCGGTTGTAATTTTTACAACCGCATATGACGAGTTTGCTTTAAAAGCATTTGAAGTAAATGCATTGGATTATTTACTGAAGCCAATTGAACCCAAAAGATTAGCGGATGCGATTGTTAAATTGCATTTATTGGATGGTAAGGACGATGTAAATCATGTGGAACGGATCAATACAGACATTTTAACGGAAACCGATCAGGTATTTGTAAAAGATGGCGAACGGTGCTGGTTTGTGAAACTGAATGAAATCAGGTTGTTTGAAAGTGTGGGAAATTATGCCAAAGTATTTTTTGGCAGCAATAAACCACTGATTTTGAAATCACTTAATTCACTGGAAGAACGACTGGATGAAAAAGTTTTTTTCCGGGCGAACCGTAAGCATATTATCAACCTTCGATGGGTAGATAAAATAGAACCTTATTTTAATGGCGGGTTATTGGTAGAATTGAGAGGGGGGGATAAAATTGAAGTCAGTCGAAGACAAACAGTGAAGTTTAAAGAAATGATGAGCTTGTAAAACCCCAACTCAAAGGGGCTTTTTATAATTGAGTATAACAGAATTATTTTCACTTACAACTCTATAATTAAATGAAAAAAATAATTTTTACCGGGTTGTTGACTGCAACAATTTTTTTTGTTTTTGGTCAAAAAATAGATGACATCATTAATCAAAAAGAAGTAAATAGAATAATAACTACACTTGCTTCGGATGAAATGAAAGGCCGGAAAACATTTTCTCCGGAAATTGAAATAGCGGCCAATTTTATAGCGGCCGAATTTAAAAATGAGGGATTGCAAACGTTTAACAACAGTCAGTCTTATTTACAGGATTTTGTTATGGTAAAACCGAAAACACTAGATGTAACTGTACATATGGATGGAGTGGTTACTAATGCAAAAACCCTGATGATTGTTTCCTGTTTTAAATCGATGCATATTAATGAAAACTCCGGTTTTGAAATTAAACAAATAAAAGCTTCAGACAATTTTTTCAATTCAGCTCAAGCATTAGGAGCTTCAATAAATAATTTACTGGTATTTGTTGATACAAGTTTTGCGGCTAATTTTTCCCAGTTATCTTTTTTGAAAAGAAATATTTTTAAAACCGATGTAACAATCATTTTTATTCTGGGATCAACTGTTTCGAAAAAATTTCAGATTGAATTTAATCAGGAAATTGCCGAACAAAAATTATCAAATGTGGTTGCTGTATTGCCTGGGAAAACAAAAAAAGATGAGTTTGTCATTTTTTCCGGTCATTATGATCATATCGGTATTGGCAAACCCATTGACGGAGATTCTATTTATAATGGTGCGAATGATGATGCAGCGGGGATTACGGCCATGTTAATGTTGTCGAAATATTTTAAGGCAATGAAAAATAATGAGCGAACTATTCTTTTCGTGGCATTTACTGCTGAAGAAGTTGGTGGATTCGGATCGCACTATTTTTCTAAGCAATTAGATCCCGGAAAAATAGTAGCCATGTTTAATATAGAAATGATTGGTACAGAAAGTAAATGGGGGAAAAACTCTGCCTACATAACCGGTTATGAAAAGACCGACATGGGTGCCATGCTAGAAAAAAATCTGGATGGATCTGTTTTTAAATTTTATCCCGATCCATATCCGCAACAACAACTTTTCTATCGATCGGATAATACTACCCTTGCCAGGTTAGGCGTTCCTGCGCATACCATTTCTACATCTAAAATGTCCGCCCGTGCCGGTACGGACGGGGATAATGAACCCAATTATCATAAAGTAAGCGATGAAGTAAAAACCTTGGATCTGGCAAATATGACCGAAATAATAAAAGCCATTGCTATCAGTTCACAAACCATAATAAGTGGTAAGGATACACCGGCAAGAGTGAAAGTAGCGGAATTGAGGTAATTGTCTCCCAATTACATTCGTGACTAAATTCTGAAATAACCTCCTGCCACCTCAACTCTTCTTAAAGGGTTGTATTTTCCAATAGGTTAATGAACGCCACACCCATTCAAAAGGCCCAAAACCGGAACTGCCGCAACCAAAATTGCAAGCATGAATGTTTTAGATTTTTAAGTACCATATACGTCTGGGTTTCATACTTCCGCACTTTGCTTTGCTATGAAAACCCCGCCGGGACATAAAAAATAATATTCCTGTAGCATTAGTTCATTGTTAGGTTCGTGTTATTTACTTTGTCGCCTCACCCTCTTCAGTATCCACTTTATTATAGTGTCAAAATAACCCGGGACATAGTTTTTCACCTGTATGTAATTACCCGTATCCTCAAGCCATAATATATGACCACCTTTGGGAAAGACTGTAAGAGTATAATCTTTATTTTCCCCTTCTTTAAGTCCCTGTTCAATACCTTTTTGGTTAATTCTATATGGCATAGCTGCATCTAACTCTCCCCATATCGCAAGCACCGGGCAGGTAACTTTTCTTAGGGTAGCAACAGGATCATGATCAGCGCTTAGCCGGTATTGCCGCCAGAACCAATGGCTTTGATTGCTTTCACCTCTTGCACCGTCACCGCCAGCATGGGTAAATATGGTGGTGTGGTAATACCACTTTTTCTCTGGTGCCCCACCCAGCAAAGGCTCAAGTTGTTCCCATCCTTTACCGCTCCGGGCAAAGT
>JAYWEL010000245.1:0-7201 GCA_043779285.1 Chitinophagaceae bacterium
TTTCATAATCTCTTGTATTCCTTATCTGCATTAGCTTATATTGAATTTAACCATAAAAAATCTCTAATGCTACGCATTAGAAAATATATGCCACTTTGGGTTGATTATCAACGATTTATAGCTCTATTGCGTAATCTGGGTTTAAAACCATGGATGATTTTTCTTATTCAGGCTATATAAACTTTTTGCGTAGTCCCCTAGGTAATTAATGTGAGCCAATTAAAAATGAATGAATAAGAATTTTTAAAAAATGGTTGCCCGTCATATTTTTTATCGGATGATTGTTGAAGTGCCTTTCAGTTCATAAACTTTCCCTGCAATATCTTCTGCTTTCAGCATCCAAACATAAGTGCCCGTGGGTTGCTGAATGCCTCTGATTTTTCCATCCCATCCTTCTCCCGGTTTGGTGGAGCTGAAGACGAGTTGGCCCCAGCGATTATAGATTCTGAAATAATGAATTTTAGGGATATCAAAATAAATTGGCCTGAGTACATCATTTTTGCCATCATTGTTTGGAGTAAACCCTGAAGGAATAAAAATCCTTGAGCCTTTAAAAGTTTTCAGGTTGATTGTATCCATTGCTACACAGCCTTCTATTGTAGTAGCGGTGATGATATAAGTCATATCATTCTGAATGGATGCCATCGGGCCGGAAATATTCGGGTTTGTCAAACCCATAGAAGGAGTCCATGTAAAATTGGGTGCGCCGCTTGTATTGCTCTGCCAGGTTGATAATAACCTTACCGGGGTATTGGGTAAGATAGTAGTGTCGTTGATGGTAGATACATTTATATAAGCAATATTAATTGCTTTAGTAATTGCAGTCGAACTACATGCATTACTTGCAGTGGCTATTAACCTGACTGTTTTATTCCCTGCAGGAGAATAAGTATGAACCGGGTTTTGTAAAACAGAAGTACTGCCATCGCCAAAGCTCCAGTTCCATTGTATAATATTGGTGGCATTGTCTTGTTGGATTGCAAAAAAACTGATTGGTTTATTCAGGCATCCGTTGGGAGCATTCATGCTGATGGAAGGTGAAGGTTTAATAATAAAAGTTTTGGAAGCAGTATCGGATTCGCAGCCGATGGCTGATCTGACTACTAATTTTAATTGGTGAGATCCTGCTGCCAGATTTGAAAAAGGAGGTTGCTGAAGATCAGAAATATTTAATCCATTCACCAGGTAAGTCCGGTTATTGATAAAACCAACTGCATTGGAGGACAGATCATTTACTCTTGGCGCTCTGCCGGAACAAGTATCAAATACTTCAAATGCTGCAACGGGTTTGGAACCGATCGTTATATTTCTTCTTAAAGTATCGCCGATACATCCATCCAACCCGGTAATAACGAGTTTCGTATTATACACACCCGGACTTGCATAGATGTGTGGCGGTGGATTTTGTAAAATGCTGCTGCTGCCATCACCAAAATTCCAGTACCAGGATTGAATGGGTGCAAACGAAACGGAATTGTCAGAAAAACTCATTGCTGACCCAATACAAACTGCATTGTTGGGAGTACCGGTTGTAAATGCAGGATTAAGTGAAGTGCAAAATTGCTGAAGATTGACAGAACCTCCGGTTGCTCCTGTAAATCCCCAAAACACGAGGGGATCATTATTAAAATAATTTGCCACAATATTATTCACCATGCTAAGCCTGAATTCACCATCAAAAAAAACATCCATTTTAAATGAAATAGCATCCCATCTTATTCTAAGTGTATGCCACTGGCAATCCTCAATGTTCGGATTGGAAAGTGAAGCTTGTACCGGACCGGCCAGGTCATTGCCATGAGTGATATTTCCATTTGCCTGGATACTGATATGGTCAAATGCAGGATCATTATTAATTGTATTCTCCCAGGTATCCAAAGCAATACCAATAGAAGGCCTGATACCTTCAAATCCCATTCCGCCTCCTGTAGTGCCAATGCTTGTACTTATGGGTTGCAGAATAAATACAATGCCATCGGCGCCAGTAATATCCAGGCAACCGAGATTGACATTGAAAGTATAATCAAAAGAATTATTCAGGTTGATCTTATTGGAATTCCATACGCTGCCGCTTTGTGTATTTAATGCCGGAGTAAGTGTGTAGCAATTGCAGGTATTCTGCGTAGCAGATCCGTTAAGGATGTATTGAGAAAATGAAAATAAAGGAAGACAGCTTAACAAACTGTAAAAAAATACACAGATTATAAATTGTTTAAATGTCCCCGTTCTCATAAGGTATTAAAGATACAATTGGAATATGACAGGTATTGTAAAACTGAAATTCTATTTCTTATTTACCTGCGGGTTCCAACATGGCATCATGAACAATAGTACCATTTTGTGCAGTACTAATGAAAGAAAATAAAAGAAGAGGAAGCAGTAATTTTAAATTGCTGAGTAAGTGTAGATTTCTCTTAAACATAAATTTGGGGTTTTAGTTATAAAAAATGAAATGAAATTGGTTGAGATAGAATATCGGAATCAAGATATAAGATTATTAAATGCAGCGATTTAAAAAATATAGCCAAGTAATTTTAAAACCATGTATGATTTTTCTGATGAATATTATTAACTTTCCACAATATGCAAACAATGAGATTCAAACTAAACCTGGTCATACTTTCGTTCTTAATTTTATTTTCCTGTAAAACTTCCAGGGTTTCAAATTCAGGATTAGCAGATATTAATCCGTTCCAATTCAACATTCAAAAAAGTATCATTTGCGAAAATGCAGCAGTGGTATCGGCACATCCTTTGGCAAGTAAAGTAGGTTTGTTGATCTTAAAACAAGGGGGAAATGCTTTTGATGCAGCCATCGCTACTCAGTTAGCCCTTGCCGTTGTATATCCTAATGCCGGCAATATAGGTGGCGGAGGTTTTTTAGTTGCCAGGTTACAGAACGAATCTTTAATTTCTATCGACTATAGAGAAATGGCTCCATCGAAATCACATCGGGATATGTACCTCGATGAAAAAGGAAACCCATTAACCCATAAAAGCCAACATGGACATTTATCTTCCGGCGTTCCTGGAACGGTTGCTGGCTTATTTGAATCCTTGAAATATGCCAGGCTTCCAATGGCAAAATTAATTCAGCCTGCAATTGAATTGGCTGAAAAAGGATTTGCAATCAGCGAAAAAGAAGCAAGAGCTTTTAATGCTTTACAGGATGTACTTAAAAAATACAATACGGTGATGCCTGTTTTTGTAAAATTGATTCCTTGGAAAGCAGGCGATATTTTAATACAGAAAGATCTTGCAAATACATTAAGGAGAATTCAAAAAAATGGTTCAACCGGTTTTTATCAAGGTGAAACAGCTAAATTAATTGTAGCTGAAATGCAACGGGCAGACGGTATTATTTCATTGGTTGATTTACAGAATTATAAAGCCATCAGCAGAAAACCACACCTATTTGATTATAAAGGATATACCATAGTTGGTATGCCTATGCCAAGCAGTGGTGCTGTGTTAAATAATCAAATGATGAAGATGCTGGAAGACAAACCTATTGCCAGCTATGGATTCCATTCTTTACAAGCCGTTCAGCTTATGATTGAAGTAGAAAGAAGAGCTTATGCAGACCGAGCCGAATATATGGGCGATGCTGACTTTTATACGGTGCCAGTAAATACATTGGTAAATGCCAGCTATCTTAAAAAAAGAATGGAAAATTACGATCCGAATAAAGCCGGTGACAGCAAATTGATAAACCCCGGCAAAATGCCCATTTTGGAAAGTGAAGAAACCACTCATTTAAGTGTTATTGATAAGGAAGGCAATGCCGTTTCAGTAACAACTACTTTAAATAATTCATACGGCAGTAAAATGGTTGTTGGTGGCGCCGGATTTTTTATGAACGATGAAATGGATGATTTCAGTATTAAACCAGGTATACCTAATATGTATGGCGCAATTGGTGGAGAAGCAAATGCCATTCAGCCAGGGAAAAGAATGCTGAGTTCTATGACACCGACAATTGTTTTAAAAGATAATAAGCCTTTTCTTGTTGTTGGCACGCCTGGTGGTACAACCATTTCTACTTCTGTTTTTCAAACAATCCTGAATATTATTGATTTTGGAATGAGTGCTGATGATGCAGTAAATAAACCGAAATTTCATCATCAATGGTTACCGGACAGAGTAGATGTAGAAAAAGGATTCTCGATGATACTGCGAGAACAACTAAAAAAGATGGGGTATACCATTTTTGAGAGGGAAGCAATTGGAAGAACAGAACTGATTAAAGTATTGCCAAACGGAAAATTTGAAGCAGTTGCAGATAGTCGTGGGGATGATGCTGCCGAAGGGTATTAATACTAACTTAAAAACATGAACTTAGAAAACATTTATTTACAAAACGCCCTTAAAGAATTTCAATCTCAAAAATTGCTAGCAGATAAAACCATGGAAAGAATGTTGGAAGAGCAATTACATTGGCAATCGAATAAAGAATCCAATTCAATGGCTATCCTAGTACAACACATGCATGGCAATATGCAAAGTCGCTGGATAAATTTTTTGACTGAAGATGGGGAAAAAACCTGGCGGAAAAGAGATGCCGAATTTGAAGATCAGCAATTTTCAAAAGAGAAACTTTTATCGTTATGGGAAGAAGGCTGGTCCACTCTTTTCAATTCCTTAAACCAGTTGAATGATACAGATCTTTCTAAAACGGTTTTTATACGAGAGCAACCTTTGATTGTTATTGAAGCAATCAACCGCCAATTAGCCCACTATTCCTACCATGTTGGTCAAATGGTATTGCTAGGGAAATTCATCCTCGGCAAAGATTGGAACTCACTTTCTATTCCTCGAAAAATTTCAACTTGATAAAATCATTGATTGAAATTGTATACAAACAATTCTGTTTCATTTGATTCAATCACCATCTTATATAAATTATTATTACATTTAACAGGCTCAGAATTTTTTATTTTCTTTTAATACGTATCACATGAAGAGAACTGGTCTTTTTATCGCTTCTTTATTTATTATGTTTATTACGAACGGCCAATCCGTTTTAAGTTTTTTTGGTGGGCCTCAAACAACCACTGCAAAATTTGCCGTTGGTCCAGATATACAAAACACAGAAAGTAAAATTGGATTTCATTTAGGAGTAGCAAAAAAAATAAATTTTGATGACCAGATTTTTTTTTACCCCTCTGTTTCTTATAGTTTAAAAGGATACAAAGTCTCCTTTCAAAATCCATCCTCTCTTCCGGGATTAGATATTGTCTATGATAATACAACCATTCATACAATCGATTTTTCGCCACATTTACAGGTAGATTTCAGCAAAAACAAAAGCCATCTTTTTATTCGTTTCGGTCCAACCTTTGATGCTGCAATTTTAGGAAAGGAAGAAGTTATTTTTCAAAACGGGAAAAAAGAAAACCGGGATATGAAATTCAGTTTTTCTAACTATGGCCGTATTGGCGCCTCTTTGGTTTCACAGTTTGGGTATGAAACGGAAAATAAATTCTTTGTCAGTGTGCGTTATGATTATGGTGTAGGTAGTATCAGTAATGCCGATGGAGGTCCAAAGATCACTAACCGGATTTTGGCCTTGTCTTTGGGCCTATATATTCCCAATAAAAAACCAAAATAGAAACCCGAACGTTTTATTCAGGTTAAAATTCATCTATTTTATTTTAAAATTGCTGATTGGTACTGAATTTGTGTTAAGGCCCTGATTCTTTACTTTTGCATCTAATCAACTGAACCTGAATAAATTCTTAAAAATATCAAGGTATATTCTTTTGTTGCTATTATTTCTGATAATAGCAATATTTCTATTTGTCAGATCCGACTTTGGTCAAAACTGGCTGACCCATCAGGTTACAAAAAAGCTGTCGGCTGATTTAAAAAATAAAATCCATATTGGACATATTTCCCTTTCCATTTTTAACAAACTGGGAATTGAAGAAATCCTGGTTGAAGATCAGCAAAGGGATACTTTATTATATGCCGGCAGTATCCATGTTAGAATTACAGATTGGTTTTTTATAAAGGATAAAGTCGAACTGAAATATATTGGCTTGGAGAATGCTGTCATCAAGCTGCATCGATCCGATTCTGTCTGGAATTACAAATTCCTGGAAGATTATTTTACCACTTCTTCATCGTCCAAAAAAAACAGTTCCGTTATTGAATATGATCTGAAAAAAATTGAATTTAAAAACGTTTCATTTACACAGGAAGACGAATGGCTGAGCAGGGATATGACAGTTAATTTATCATCCTTAATATTGGATACCAAAGAAGGTAATATTACTAAAAAAATGATCGATATTAATTCATTGAAAATTGTTGATCCTGTATTTTCTATATATGATTATCCTAAAAAAGCCCCCTCCAAATTAAAACCAAAGGCCAAATCAGATGAAGAATTAAACCTGGCCAAAATTGTTTTGAAATGGAACCCCCATGGATGGAAAATAAAAATTGCAAAAATTGATATCGTTAACGGCATATTTAAAAACGATAAAAAAACAAACTCATTACCCTATACTTATTTTGATGCCAATCATTTTGAATTTAAAAAAATAGATGCCCAGTTCCGGGATATGCAAATACTAAACGATAGTATTACATCCAAGCTACACATTAAAGCAATAGAGCGAAGTGGGTTTGAAGTAAAATCGTTAAAAGCCAATGTTAAATTTCATCCTAAAATGATGGAATTTTCGAATCTTGAATTGCGAACCCCAAATAGTGTTTTGAAGAGTTATTTCGCCATGCATTTTCATGATTTCAGCGATATGAATGACTTTATTCATAAAGTAAAAATGAATGCTGATTTTTCAGATGCTGAAATTGACAGTGACGATATTGCATTCTTTGCTCCTCAGGCAAAAACATGGAAAAGAAAAATTAAAATAGATGGAAAGATAAAAGGCTCGATAGATAATTTGAGTTCTAAAAACTTAAAAGTAATCGCCGGAAACGGAACCATTTTTAATGGCGAAGTTTCGATAAATGGCTTACCGGATATCCGCACTACTTTTGTTGATATTACGGCAAAGGAATTTAAAACTACTTATTCGGATGCCGTACGTTTTGTTCCTTCTTTAAATAAAATTTCAAGTCCTAATCTAAAAAAATTACAGTACGTAAATTTCAAAGGAAATCTCACTGGATTTTTTACCGACTTTGTAACCTACGGAACCATTCAAACGAGTTTAGGAACTGTTGTAGC
>JAYWEL010000246.1:0-16933 GCA_043779285.1 Chitinophagaceae bacterium
AGATTCAACATTTTTGAAAAATATTAAATCATGCCTTGTATAGTAATTATCCTTGTCTTTGTAATTATGATATACCGTTATTTGTGTTGGATGAATTGATCCATTGTTGTTAAAAAAATTTACACTTCCACTTATACCTTCCAAAACTATATTGTTTCGCATTTTCATTTTTCGCTTTGCCATGGTTCGTGTCTTCACGAACCAGGTCGGAGACCCCGTCGGGACATAATCTTAATTACTCACACTGAACTAACTTAAAAAAATAAATCAGAAACGGTGCGAGATGGCAAACAAACCATAGAACTCATTTTTATCTATCATTGATTTAGTTTCTCTTTGTTTCAATGTATAAATTGCACTAACAGAATTTCGTTTCCCCGAAATAAAAACACCGGTTTTTACAATATAGTTGATTGAATTAAGAGTGGTTGTATACAAGCCTTTGTCCGTACGGAATAGGCCACCTTGCACAGTAGCATTATATCCCTGTAGCAATAATCCGGGTTCTAAAAATGCAAATATTTCATTTTTATTTTTAGACTTTACCGCTGTATTACTTAAACGTCCGCCCCAAAAAGCACTATTCTTTTCTTCTTCCATCCTGCCGGCTTTCAATAATAAACCTACGGTAGCATTGGTAAATGTATTGCCTAATGTTGCTTTGCCCATTGCATGCATGGTAAAATGGGGAGATTGTTTTTGATTTGTTATAGAATGATAATACTGAGCAGAAACATTCACACCAATTTCATTTTTTACCTGGTACTCCCATCCATACAATTTATCATTCTTAAATAAGTGATGCGTTATAGATTGGATTTCTTTTCCTAAAGCAGCCGGGCCAACTATGCCTAAAATACCATCGTATAAAAAAATAGCCTTGTTCCTGTAAAATTTCGTTTTCCCGTACGAAGCATATAACCAACCAGCGTATGGACGATCCATTGTTTTCAACACTTCATCCAAAGAATAACTGTTAAAAAAAGGATTGAAAATCATTTGCCCCAATTCCATCCGGCTCAATGTTTTTTCTGAATCCATAGCTGCTTGTTTTTTGTCTGCCCAATTATACCTGATAAAAAATCCGTTGGTATAATAGCGGTCTTTGATTACCATATTGTAATTATCATTTTCAGAAATAATAATTAATTCTTTGGTAAATGGCTTTACATCTTCCTGGGAATAAAGCAGATTATTCAACAAAATAAATGGAAGTAAAAAAATATATTTTGGTTTACTAATTTTCATTTCACCTATCTATCGGATGGCTTTATAAATTGCTTCCTGAATAGTTGACCGTACATTCATTTGTGAAAGTTTTGGATTATCACGGGTAGGATTGACCCGGTTAGATAGAAATACATAAACCAGTTTCTCTTTCGGATCAACCCATACGCAAGTACCCGTAAAGCCTGTGTGGCCATATGTTTCAGGCGAAGTGCTTATAGAAGGATAGGGATCTTTACGGGTTAAATTATCTTTTTCCGGCTTGTCAAAACCAAGTCCACGACGGCTACTATTACTACCTTGATAAGAAGTAAAATAATGGATGGTTTCTTCTTTCAAATAACGTTCTGCATTTATTGTTCCTCCATTCAATAACATTTGAAAAATCATTGATAGATCGATAGCCGAAGAAAATAATCCGGCATGCCCCGATACCTGTCCGAACATGGCAGCACCCTCATCATGCACATAACCACGGATTAATTGGTTTCTGAAATGGGCTTCCCTTTCTGTTGGTATAATACGGTCTGTCCCGAATTTTTTTGCTGGAGAAAATCCGGTCGTGAACAACCCCATTTTTTTATAAAAAGTCTTTTCTGCATATTCATCCAATGACATGCCGCTGATTGCTTCAACAATCTTTCCAAGGAAAATAAAATCATTATCGCTGTACACATATTTACCTGACTGAGAAAGGGGACTTTTTAAAATCCTGCTATACATCGTATCGTTCCATTCGTTGCGCAAAAAAAGATTATTTGCAACACGAACAGTGAATCCCGGTTTTGATTCATTGGCATAAAATCCGGGTAATAATTTCCCGGTTGCCGTATCAATGGTTTCTTTATAAAAAGGAATAAAAGATACCAGCCCTGCCTGGTGCAGCAGCAGATCTTTAATTACAATATTTTCTTTGTCAGACCCTCTAACCCATGGCAGATAATCACCCAGCTTTTTATTCAGGTCCAGTTTGCCCTGCTCATAAAGCTTCATGACAGAAATAGTAGTAGCGGCAATTTTTGTAATGGATGCCAGGTCAAAAATGCTTTCAACCGAAACAGCAGATGATGTTTCGTACTGATAGTTTCCAAAAGCTTTATCGTAAATAATTTCTCCGTCTTTTACAGCTAAAACAACACAACCCGGTGTCACTCCTTTTGCAATAGCATTATTTGCAATGGAATAAATGGCTTTCATTTTGGTTTGACGGGCCGATGCTTTAGTACCATTCAAATCGGCCGATACAATACCATCGCCAAATTTAAAATCACAAACCGAAACTGGAATTCTTCCAATGGCTTTCATTTTTCCTGAAAGCAAATCAACTGCCACAGCCTGTGTAATGGCATCATCCTGGTAGCAGGCAATTAAATTGCCGGCAGTACAAAAGTTTTTTACAGCCAACACATTACCAAATAAAAGGGTTGTGCAGTTGAATGCCTGTAATTGATTCCATAATGAAATGGCTGCTTCACTGATGTTATAATTATTGGCCGGCCGGTTGCTGAACTCATGTATTCCAATGATGACTGTCTCATATTGACCCGCAGCAATCCGGTTTATGATTTCGGTTGCTTTATCTGAAGAATCCTTATAGGAGAAAAACAGTGTATCCACATTCCAGTCGGCATTTAACTTTTTACCAAATGTATTCAAAGTGCTTGTACCTATGCCAACATAAACCGTTTTATTATTCTTATTTAAAACAATCGAAGAGCCATCATACTTTAATACAGTCAATGCATTTTTAGCCGCTTCTGCATTTATCTTTTCCGTTTTTGCATTTAAATCATTCAGTAAATTTTCGATGACAATATGTTGTGGCTTGTTTAAGCCTAACTCGTATTTGGCCAATAATACTTTTTTTACTCTTTCCGAAATACTTTCCCAGTTCAACTCATTATTGTCAACTGCATTCAATGTTGCGGCAATGGCGTTGGGAATATTTGACGGTAAACACAACAGGTCGTTTCCTGCTTTCAAAGCCTCTACCACGGCGGCTCCATCGGGAAAAAATTTAGCCACACCTTTCATTTCCAATGCATCGGTAAATATCAACCCTTTATAATTCATTTTATTTTGCAGCAAATCAGTGACATTATTTTTCGATAATGAAGTTGCCCGGTTTGCTGTACTGTCGATGGATGGAATATATAAATGGGCAATCATCACACTCCCGATTCCTTTTTTAAATAATTCACGGAAAGGCATCAGCTCCAACGAATCAAGTTGAGCCAATGATTTATTAATGATGGGAAGATCTAAATGCGAATCGGTTTCTGTATCGCCATGACCGGGAAAATGTTTTGCACAGGCAAGTATGCCGGCATCCTGCATTCCCTGCATATATGCAGTACCCAATGAAGTCACTTTATATTTATCTTCTCCAAATGACCGGAAACCAATGACCGGATTATTGGGATTATTATTTACATCAATAACCGGTGCATAATTCACATGCACCCCTATGCGTTTACACTGTTCTCCTACCGCAAGTCCCATCTGGTAAACTACTGAAGGATCCTGGATGGCACCCAGGCTTAATTGATAAGGAAACCGGGTAACACTATCCAGCCGCATGCCCAATCCCCATTCGGCATCAATGGTTACCAATATCGGCGTTTTGGCAATACTCTGGTAGTAATTGGTCAGATTTGCCTGTCGTACAGGGCCGCCCTGGAAATAACATAAAGCACCTACATTATATTTTTGAATAAGCTCTGTAACCTGTGCAACATGGTCCGGACCAAGATTGCTGTGAGCCCTGACTACCATCAGCTGAGCCACTTTTTCCTCTCTGGACAGGGAGTTAAAAACACTATCCACCCATTTTTTTGCATTCGGGTTAACCTTGGTTTGTGCAGAACTAAATGCCGGTAGGGCAATAAAAACCAATAACAGCACTCTTAAAAATAATTTCATTGATACAGTTTTCAGGTGAATTTAGCGGTCATAAAAATAAATCATTCCTGTTGAATACAGCTTTACTAAATTGATGGAAGGAAGATTGAAATAGAAAAGCAAAGAAGCAAATGATGTATTTTTGGCGCAAAGCAAAGGAAATTGTCAGACAAGATTTTATTATTACCCGATAATATTGCCAACCAGATTGCAGCAGGCGAAGTGATTCAACGGCCCGCCAGTGCAGTAAAAGAATTAATGGAAAATGCCATTGACTCTGGGGCTACAAAAATTAAACTCATCATCCAGGATGCCGGAAAGGCCCTGGTGCAGGTGATAGACAATGGTGGTGGCATGAGCGAAACCGATGCCCGCATGTGTTTTGAACGGCATGCTACATCGAAGATCAAAAACATCGACGACCTTTTTCATATTAAAACCATGGGCTTCCGGGGTGAGGCACTGGCTTCCATTGCGGCCGTGGCACAGGTAGAGCTGAAGACCAAAAAGCCGGATGAAGAGATGGGCACTTCCATAGAAATTGAAAACAGTACGGCAAAAAAACAGGAGCCGGTTGCTGTACCCGATGGTACCAGCATCGCTATGAAAAATTTATTTTTCAATGTGCCGGCACGCCGCAATTTTTTAAAAAGCAATACGGTTGAAACCCGGCATATCATTGATGAATTTACCAGGGTGGCACTGGCTTTCCCGCATATTTTCTTTTCGCTGAACTCGAACGGACAGCAGGTATTTCACCTGGAAGCCGGCAGTTTAAAGCAACGCATTATTCAGTTGCTCGGAAATAATTATAATACCCGTTTGGTAACCGTTAATGAGGAAACTGACTACCTGAATATTTATGGTTTTGTGGGCAAACCGGAAACGGCCAAAAAAACAAGAGGTGATCAATACCTTTTTGTGAACAACCGTTTCATTAAAAGTGCATACCTCAACCATGCGGTGATGAGTGCTTATCAGTCCATGATTCCCGCAGACAGTTTTCCGATGTATACCCTGTTCATTGACCTCGACCCCACTCATATCGACGTAAATGTGCATCCAACCAAACAGGAAATAAAATTTGAGGACGAAAAAATTGTGTACGCATTTGTACAGGCTGCTATAAAACATGCACTGGCACAATTCAGCGTTACTCCCACCCTTGATTTTAACCTGGATGCCTCAATTCAAAACCTTTCCTCGGTGCAACATCCATTTACCGAGGAAAAAAAATCGGCGGCTGCTTCCACATCGATTTTCAAAACATTCACTCAACAACATCAGGCTCATGCAATTGATTCCGGAAAGAAAAGCGAACTAAAACACTGGAAGAATTTTTTCGAAACAGATACTCCGGCTGTAGAAAAAGAAGATGGCCCAGATGCCGGATTCACTTCATTGGCTGCCGCATTTACGGTTACGAATGAACCAGACATAACACAATTATTGAATAGTTATATTTTAACTTCTTCCAACCATGGTTTTTTAATAGTGCATCAGCAAGCGGCTCATGAAAGAATTATTTTCGATCGTTTAACAGAAGCGCTGAATGGCAAATCCATTGCTACACAACGCAGCCTGTTCCCGGTTACTTTTGAACTTTCACCAATCGATGCCGTGATACTGCAGGAGCAGATGAACGATCTTCACTTATTGGGCTATATGATAGAACCTTTTGGTAATAACAGTTTTGTCATTCAGGGCACACCCGCCGATATTGTATCGGGTAATGAAAAACAAGTAATTGAAAAATTGTTGGAACAATACAAACATTACAGCAGCGATCCAAAATTTTCGAAACGGGAAATGCTGATCCGTTCTTTAGCATGGCAACAAGCTGTAAAAACCGGTACTAGGTTAACTGATAAAGAGATGAAACAACTGGTGAATGATCTTTTCCACTGCAAACAATTTAATAGTACGCCAGATGGCAAGCCAACTTACCTGGAATTTAAACAGGATCAATTGGAAAAAATGTTCCGGGGTTCAACTTAATACTTACTTCTTATTCCCTGCAAAAATTTCTCCACTGCTTTTCTCACATCGGTTGCGGAAGCCATATGATTATTTACCTGCACAGAAAAAATTAACAGTTTACCATGGCTGGTATAAAGAAATCCGCTGAGAGCTACATGATTGGAAAGTGTGCCGGTCTTGGCAAAAATAAATCCATTTTCTGCTTTGTAAAAACTGCTTAATGTTCCCGTGCCGCCTGTAGGAAAAATAGTTTTTACCCGTTCCATACCAAACTCATTTTTCATTTTATTCAGTATGAATACAAAATCCTGCGGGGTAAATAAATTATACCGGCTTAGCCCCGAACCATCCACCCATCGTGGTTTTTGAGGCAGGTCTTTAAAATCTGTTTTTAATAATGTATCAATGATTTTTGCATCGCTTAAATAACCCAACAGCTCCGAACTAACCATCAATAAAATTTGCTCCGCAAAAAAATTATCGCTGCGGTGCATGGTTATTTTCAATAAGGAATCTGTTGACTGCGAATAAAATTTCTGGTAGGAAATATTATTTGAAGCTACATGATAACTAGGCGAATAATTCTTTTTGATAGCCCACAAAGTATCTAACAAAAGAATATCCTCCATATTGGCATTTGACGATCCGGTAAAAGGAATTTCAGCAGATTGAAATGCAGAAGATGCCGGTTCGGTGTAAAAATTATTCGAATTTTTTAATCGGCTTATTCGTACATTTTTTCCGGCGTGTGTTTTTAAAAACCAGTTTGTAGTGTTAAAATATTTAGGTGACACTACAATAGAATCTTTCTTCAATTCAAATTTTACAATATTGCCATAGATGGGCATACTGCTTCTTTCTGGACTGTAAGAAGCTGCGTAATCGGACCATGTCCAACCAAAACCCATTCTTTCAAATTTTGGATTTTGAATAATTTCTACCGAAATATTCTTTTTTGTTTTAACCAATAAATCAAAAAGTTTCTGTTGCTTAAAATCGGGATGCAGAAATGTAGGATCGCCATTTGGTTTTATGTAAAGAGTATCGGCAGTTTCCTTCACAAACCAACCGACAAGACTATCTCCCAGGTATTTCATAGCAGCATAACAGGTTGGAATTTTGGTATTGCTGGCAGGAATAAAATATTTTTCGCCCTGATGATTGTACAGATATTTATTTGTGGAGGGGTCGAAAATACTGATACCGATATGAGCTGTTGTAAGTTCTTTATTGGAGAAAATATCGGCTTGGGCCGATTTTGAAATTTGTTTATTTACTGAACAAGAAGCAAAAAGGCTTAGTAATAAAATACAAAAAAGGCTACGGTTATTTATCATGGAAATTTTTTATACAAATACTTTTTTATAAATAAATTTTCTTGCTGTTTCTTATCAATCTCTTTCCTGAGCCCTGATCCAGCGTTCAGGAATTTCATTACTGCTAGCAATCTGATAATCCTTATAACTGCAGGCGATAAATCGTTTGTCCGGCAACTGCATCCACCATCTTCCTGTTTTTTTGCTTTGAATAAACATCGTTTCCACTTCGGCAAAAGCTAAATGATATTCATTAAATAATTCCTTTTCATCCATCGATGCTTCCTTTACTCCACGGCTTCTTCCATCCAGTAAATACCAAAGCATCTGACTTATTTGTTTGGCCGTAAGTTCATTTTTATCCAATTCGGGATGATAATTATAAATGCCGATGGTATTCATATTCGAACTCATGCCGGCATATCGAAAAAGCATGCAGGCATCTTCCCCATTCAATCCGTTTGGCGAAACATGATTAGCCGGTGCATAGGCATTGGCAATAGCCGAAATGTCAAATGTCAACATCTGGCTGTTTCTGATTACAGGTTCCATCTCATCAATACTTTCTTTGACCGACCCTACCCGGAAACAGTCAAAGCGAAGTTTGTCCATGGTTTCCAACATACGAGGATGAACATAAAAACTTTGAAATGCTATATGATTGTAATGACGGATAAAATTGGGCTCACCGGTTAACATCTCCATTAAAAAATTATCGTTCCGGTAAATCGAGTCAATATTTAAATCGATTAATGCATCAATATTGGAAACTTCAATAGCTTTTTTATTGTCTCCGTGTGCATAATATTGTGCCAATGCCAGGTCATGTGATCCGCCCAAAATGACCACTGTTTTATTGGCATTAATCAGTTCGTTTATAACAGTACGTAATCCAGCATAAGAATCGGTTAGAGAAGAACCATGTGTGATATTACCGATATCTGCAATCTTTAAATCAAAATGCCATAAATACAAGGAGTAGAAATATTTTCGGATAACATTTGGCGCATCACTCAGTCCTTTATGAAAACCACTTCCCCGCTGTTCGCCACAACCGATAATCACAAAATCCGCATCCTCAATATCTGGGAAATTTTCATCGTAAATATTTACCGTTTTTCCAATTTGCCCATCTTTATAAATTTCATCGTTGGTTAATTCAAAAATATTAACCGGTTCAAGAAAATCCCCAATATTTAAAAAATCAGACATGGGTGCAAGTTAATGGTTGCTTGATAAATATTCGGCGCCAAATCTCGTAGTTTTTATCCTTATTTATTAAAAATAACATTGCCATCTGATAGAAATTTGAAAATAGATCTAAAATCAACTCATTTGGGCATATAGCCATAAGAAAATCTACAACCCTGTTTCCTTATCTTTGCCGCCATGGAAGATGTTTTAAAGAAAATAGATGAATTGAAAAATGAAGTGGCAAACTTTACTTCAACAGATTCAAAAACAACGGAAGAATTTCGCATTAAATTTCTTGGTACCAAAGGTTTGGTGAAAGGGTTGATGGCTGAAATGAAAAATGTACCCAACGAACAAAAAAAAGAATTTGGTCAGGTACTGAACGATTTTAAATTATTTGTTGAAGAAAAATTTGAAACACTTAAATCTACCACCACAACAGTTGCTGAAACCAAATCGGATATAGACCTTTCATTACCCGGCGACAGTTTGCCATTGGGAAGCCGTCATCCAATTAGTTTAATGAAAAATCAGATTATTTCTATTTTTCAACGGCTTGGTTTTGCCGTTGCCGAAGGACCAGAGATTGAAGATGACTGGCATAATTTCGGTGCATTGAATTTACCCGAGCATCACCCGGCAAGAGATATGCAGGATACCTTTTACGTTAATCAAAATCCGGATTGGCTGTTGCGTACACATACCAGCAATATACAGATACGGGAAATGGAAAAAGGGGTATTGCCAATACGAATCATTTGTCCAGGCCGTGTTTACCGTAACGAAACGATTAGTGCTCGTAGCCATTGTTTTTTTCATCAGGTAGAAGGTTTATATATAGCCGAAAATGTTTCCTTCGCCGATTTGAAACAAACGCTTTATTTCTTTGTAAAAGAAATGTATGGTTCAGATGTTAAAGTTCGTTTCCGTCCATCTTATTTTCCATTTACAGAACCAAGTGCCGAAATGGATATCAGTTGCACACTTTGTAAAGGTGATGGCTGTAGTGTTTGTAAAAAAACGGGTTGGCTCGAAATACTGGGTTGTGGTATGGTTCATCCAAACGTTTTACAGAATTGCGGCATCGATCCAAATAAGTATTCAGGCTTTGCATTCGGCATGGGCATCGAACGTCCGGCCATGCTGAAATATGGCATAACCGATATTCGTTTATTCAGTGAAAATGATACCCGTTTTTTAAAACAATTTACAGCGGCTATATAAGTATACTGTATACGTACAGGTATTGCCTGCAGGTTGAATATTCATTGAACTTCCCGCCGGAATTTCTTGGTTTTGTTTAAAAGTTGAAGCTAACATTTTTAACATGGCTTTATTCGTCAATCCCCAACCAAAGCTGATAGCGATTGAAGCTGATGTTTCAACGTCAAGTCCCACTTGCAGCAATACTTTTAGCGGAGGTTTATTGACCGAGTACTTCTGAAATTTGTTTATGTAGATCTGGGATTTTGTTCTTAATAACATCCCAAACGATTGAATAATTGATTCCCATATAATCATGAATCAATCTATCTCTCATACCTGCCATATTTTTCCATTGAATTGTACTCCATTTGATTTTAAAATCTGCAGGAATTTTCTTTGTTGCTTCTCCTATGATTTCCAAACTTCTAGTCATTGCACGTTTTAAAGTTTCATTGTCAAGGAAGTCATCTTTTGATAAATCCTTGCTAGCGGCAAGGATATAGGAGCATTCGTCATAAATATGTCTAATATATTCGATTGGTTCTTTAGACATACATAACCTCATTTAAAATCTTTGGGCCTATGTGTGGGCTTAAACCATTTTTTGTTACAACTCCAATTTTTTCGTTTTTAAAAATACTTTCAAAAATGTCGTAAACCGCCATATAGTTGTCAAAATTTTCTCTTTTCGGATCGAAATCAATAAGTAAATCAATATCGCTATTTTCCGACTGTTCATTTCTTAAATATGAGCCAAACAATCCTACATTTAAAACACCAAACTTTGAAAATTCATGCTTGTGCAATCTTAATGTGTTTAATATGTTCTCTTTTGTTGTCATATTAATAGTTGCTTCAAATATACAAACAATTTGTCTGATGAAAGGAGGGCTAAAAAATTACCGCTAACATAAATATTAAAACAGCTCATTCTTTTTTTATGTAGAATGAGCTGTTTTCTTTTACGGAAGCTGTTCAAAACTGATCAGGTTGAATCTGCTATCTTTACTATTCATAAAAGCAAAGGCATGAAGATTGAAACTATAGCAGTATGTGGTGCAGGAACCATGGGCAGTGGTATTGCACAGGTAGCCGCATCATCAGGTTACTTTACTTTATTATTCGACATCCATGAAGAAGTGCTGGAAAAGGCAAAAACAAGAATGGATATCAACCTGCAGAGAATGGTTGATAAGAATAAAATGTCTGCTGATGAAAAAGCAGCAACACTATCAAAGATCCGTTACAGTTCGGATCTTCACGATTGTCTGGCAGATATTATCATCGAAGCAATCATTGAAAAGCCCGAATTGAAAATTTCGTTGTTCAATCAACTGGCAGAAATAAATCATGGTGACACTATTTTTGCCAGCAATACATCTTCTTTATCCATTTCAGATTTGGCGAACGGAATCAATAAACCACAACGGGTTATTGGATTGCATTTTTTTAATCCGGCTCCATTAATGAAATTGGTAGAAGTAGTAAATACAGAATATACCAATCAACAAACTACTGAATCTGTTATTGAATTATGCAAAACATTTAATAAAACCACCGTCGTTTGTAAGGACTCTCCGGGTTTTATTGTAAACCGGGTTGCCCGTCCATACTATATCGAATCCTTGCGCATAGCAGAAGGAGGGCTGACCAATTTTGAAGATATCGATCTATTACTTGAAGCAAGTGGATTTAAGATGGGCCCGTTTAAACTGATGGATTTGATTGGAAACGATATCAACTATGCAGTCAGTGTTTCTATGTATGAACAACTTGGAAAACCGGAACGGTTAAAACCTTCCTATATTCAAAAAGAAAAAGTTGAAAAAGGGGAATTGGGTATTAAAACCGGGAAAGGTTATTTTAGTTATTAAGCATTGAATTGTTGATTTATTTAAACGAAATACAAATTGGAAATACCAGCAGAAAAAAACTTAATGTCTTCAACTACAATCAAAGTACTTGTTACAGGTGGCACTGGTTTTCTGGGTGCCTATATTATTAAAGAACTGATTGAAAAAGGATATGCAGTAAGAGCTATCCGTCGAAGAACAAGTAAGCTTCCTCATTTTATTCCTTCAGGAATAGTTGAAAAAGTGGAGTGGGTTGAAGGCGATGTACTGGATGTGGTGTCATTGAATGATGCGATGAACGGAATAAAAATGATTATTCATTCTGCAGCGATGGTTTCCTTTCATAAAAAAGATCAACGGGAAATGTTTGCGATCAATATGGATGGCACAGCCAATATGGTTAACCTTGCGCTGGAAAATAATATTGACCGCTTTGTGCAGATAAGTTCCGTGGCCGCCATTGGCAGACTGAAAGAAGGCGGAGAAGTAGATGAAGAAAAAAAATGGATCGAGTCATCTATCAATACACAATACGCCATCAGCAAACACAAGTCGGAGCTGGAAGTGTGGCGTGCCATGGGTGAAGGTTTGAATGCAGTCATCCTTAACCCAAGCACAATACTGGGTTACGGCGATTGGAATTATAGCAGCACTGCAATTTTTAAAAATATTTATGCTGAATTTCCCTGGTATACTAAAGGTATCAATGGCTTTGTAGATGTAGAAGATGTTGCAAAGGCAACTGTTTTATTAATGGAGTCGGGCATTTCGCAGGAACGGTTTATTATTAACGGAGATAACTGGCATTTCCAAAAATTGTTCAATTGCATTGCAGACCATTTAGGAAAAAAACATCCGCACCGAATTGCAACGCCTTTGCTTGGTGAAATAGCCTGGAGAATCGAAAAAATCAAATCGATATTTACCGGCAAAAAACCTTTACTAACCAAAGAAAGTTCCAGACTTGCACATAGTCAGACATATTTTAACAATAAAAAAATATTGAACGCATTGCCAGGATACAACTTTACAGCACTTGATGCCAGTATAAAAAATGCATGTACAAAATATCTTGGTTCATTAAACAACGAATAAGCCTGCGTTTTCATCTATTACCAAAATCATTAAACAATACACATGAAAATTTCTTCAATGCTTTTACTGCTTATTTCTTTTGTTTTGTCCCTTACTATGTCTGCACAGTTTACCGTTAGCGGAAAAGTGATTGATGCAGAATCGAAAGAACCACTTTCTTCCGCATCCGTATTTTGCAGAAATACTACGCAGGGAACAATGAGTAATAAATTGGGTGAGTTTGCATTATCATTAAAACCCGGTGGCTACGAACTGATCATTTCGTATAGCGGCTATACTACAAAACAAATACTCATCAGCAATAATGAAACGGCCTTTTTGGAAATTGAATTGTCGAAGGAAGAAAAAAATATGGAGGAAGTGATTATTCAAAGCAGTAACCTAGTAACAGATGGCCTTGAAAAATATGGCCCCTTCTTCAATGAAAACTTTATTGGAGCAACGGCATTTGCAAAAGAATGTAAAATACAAAACCCCGAAGTGCTTCAGTTTTATTTTTACAGAAGAAGCAACCGATTGAAAGTAATGGCCACCGAGCCGTTGATTATTATCAATCATTCATTAGGCTATAAATTAACCTACCAGCTCGATTCATTTTTATTTCATTATCAAACCGATCTCAGCTCTTATCGGGGATATTGTTTTTATGAAGAGCTACAGGGCAATTATTTCGACAGGAATAATTGGACAAAAAACCGCGAGGCTGCATACTTTGGATCAAGGCTACATTTTTTGAGATCCTATTTCGACAGTACACTTAAAGAAAATGGGTTCATCATTGACATAGCTGATGAAAATGCAAAGAATAATTTCAGACGCATTCCGGATCCATATGATGGTGAATATTATTTTTATGAAGACAGTACCGCTGAAGCATTTCTATTTTATAAGGATAGGATTCAGGTTACCTACACAAAAAAAGTTCCGGAAAATGCTTTTCTGAAAAAATACATATTACCAATGAATATTGGTGTGCAGACTTCTTTTCTGAATTTCAATAAACCCATCGTCATTCGTCAAAATGGCTTTTATTACAATCAGGAAGAGTTAGTGAACCAGGGTTACTGGTCGTGGAAAAATTTAGCTGATCAGCTACCCTATGATTATGAACCTAAAATAAAGGAATAATTATTTCGACATTATTTTTTCCCAAAGCTGCGGAATTCGTTTGACCCAAACCAGTTCCTTCATTTTCTCTTTGGCATCAATAGCCGGCGTTCCGAAATATGTTTTGCCTCCTTCTAAACTTGAAGGAACACCGCTTTGGGCATTGATGATAGCTCCTTTTCCGATAGTCAGCGTTTTATTTACTCCTACCTGTCCCCAAAGAATTACATTGTCTTCAATTTTAGTAGCACCGGCAATACCAACCTGTGAAGCAAAGAGACAATTTTTCCCGATGATCGTGTCATGTCCAATTTGAATTAAATTATCCATTTTTGTTCCCGCACCAATAATTGTATCACCACTAACTCCTCTATCGATGGTACAATTGGCGCCTATTTCTACAAAGTTTTCAATTACTACTCTGCCGCAACTCGTCATCTTATTATAATGCATATCCCGGTTTGTTTTTTTATTGTAATAAAACGCATCACTGCCTATCACCGTTCCGGCTTGTATCACCACATTATTGCCAATAATGCAATGATCCATGATTACCACATTCGGATGAAGGACACAATTTTCGCCAATGCTGACATGGTTTCCCAGATACACATTATGCATGATTACAGTACCTTCTCCAACAATTGCTGTTTCGCTTTTTATTTTTATTGAAGGACTGAACAGACGAAAATGATTCACTAATTTTTCATACGCTTCGAAAGGTTCGTCCACAATCAACAAAGCTTTTCCTTCCGGAATATCTGCTTTTTTATTTATGATAATAAATGTAGCAGCAGACTGTATACAGGTATCATAATATTTTGGATGATCGACAAATGCAATATCACCAGGCTCTACCTGATGCAATTCATTGATACCTGTCGCAAAGCCATCTTTGTTTCCTATCAACTCTGCATGGATAAAAGTTGTAATCCAATTTAATGATACCGGTTTTTCGAAACGCATGATAAATAGTTTGTGCAAATGTAATAAGGCTTTCAGCAACAGCTGACATTTAAACTTTCTATTTATTTCATCAACCACTTATGGTGAAACAAAAAATCATCCATTGATTCTACAACATGCAATGATAATATTCATGTATCATTGTAAATAAATATCGACATGCATCATTTAAAAATAACATGGAGGTGGTCATTCTTCTTCCCTATTATCCACAAGTTGTATTAAAATGTGAATAAAAAAACTGCCATAAAGTTTTTGTTAGTCGAAATTATTTTTAATATTGTGTAAGGAAATTTATTTCCTTTTACTTACTAACCCATCTATATAAATGATCCCGCTTCTTTTAGCGGGATTTTTATTTGACACCACTCCCCTGAAAGCCTTTATTCATCGGGATTTCAAAAGATCATGCATATTTTTTTCATCGCCTCTTTCGATTAAATTGTGTAAATAGCTCAACATTTAAATCGTTTTAGTTATTTTAAAAAGATGCTTTGTATGCACCGAAGTATGAATAACTTTGTCAAAATAAAAAAATAAGTATTGTATGATTAAATCAATGACCGGTTTTGGAAGGGAAGAAAAGTCTGTGGGAGATAAAACATTTTTGATTGATATTAAATCATTAAATGGAAAACAGTTTGAACTGCAATTGAGACTGCCAGGTTTTTTAAAACCATCTGAATTTGAAATACGTAAAATACTTTCTGACAAACTGAGCCGGGGAAGTGTTGATTGCAATATCAGCTTGAAAGAAACCGGCAATGCAAAACCGGTAAGCATCAATACTGATTTGGCCAAAGCATATTACAAATCCTTAGCTGATCTTTCCCTTGAATTAAATCTGGATACTTCTTCCATTTTATCAACACTGGTTAAGTTGCCTGAAGTAATTACACCAACAAGCGACACATTGACCGATGAAGAGAAAGGACATTTTATAAAAATATTACAGGCCGCTATTGACAATTTGAATGAGCACCGAAATGAAGAAGGACGAATGTTACAGGATGATTTGTTGTTGCGCATTTCAAACATCGAACGTTTGCAACATGAACTTATTTTACTTGAACCAATACGCCAGCAAAAAGTGAGAGAAAACCTGACCCGCTTATTGGAAGAAAAAGTAGGCAAAGAAAATTATGATGAAAACAGGCTTGAACAGGAACTGGTATACTTCATTGAAAAAATGGATGTAAATGAAGAAATGGTTCGATTGAAAAACCATTGTGAATATTTCAGGGCCACATTGCATGATGAAGGAGACAGCAAAGGAAAAAAACTCTCTTTTATTTTACAGGAAGTTGGACGGGAGATAAACACCACTGGTGCTAAAGCATATGATTCTACAATTCAGAAACTGGTGGTGCAAATGAAGGATGAACTCGAAAAAGCCAAGGAGCAGATTTTGAATGTGCTTTAAAACACTATTTCATTATTTTACATCTTTCCTCAAACATGCCTAAACCAACCTATTTTTGTAAAAATTAAATTTGTTGAAAAAAAATATCCCGGAATTCATTCTGTGCATCACTAAAAAAAAATCATTCCTGATTTTGCTGACAGCGTTGTTTTTTACTTCCTGTACAACGATTGATTTGTTTGAAAAAAATGTGGCGATTCCGCAACATACATGGAGCAGCCATTTTAAACCACAATTCAAATTCAACATTACAGATACCAGTACAACTTATCAGCTTTATCTGATACTCAGGCATACCGAAAAATACAGTTTCAATAATATCTGGATCAATCTATATTCTAAACCACCCGGCGATACGGCACACAAAGCCAGTTTCGAACTACCGCTGGCAACCAATGAAAAGGGATGGCTTGGTTCCAGCATGGACGATATTTACGAACACCGTATCAAACTGACAAACCCAATAAGGATGAAAGCCGGTGAATACAATTTTTCTATAGAACAGATTATGCGGGAAGACCCATTACTGAATGTCATGAATGTAGGTTTAAGAGTAGAGAAATCGACGGCTTCAACAAATTAATCACCTAAAAGAATTACAGATTAAGTTATACATGTCTGTTACCACCAAAATAAAATTACGCAGAGCCATTATCGTTTACTGG
>JAYWEL010000247.1:0-3041 GCA_043779285.1 Chitinophagaceae bacterium
ATAACGAAATTAGCTATATTTTTCGACATTAAGATAGCTAAATGTCGAAATTCCAAGAGAACCTCTGGTTCAAAAAAATTGTTATTTATAGCCCTTAAACAGTTCCACATTTAATAGTTTAATAATTTTTGCTCTATCTTTTCCTACCTCTTTTGCAATTTGGTGAGCAGGTTTACGCCGTTGTTCTAGTCGCAAGAACAAATGGTTTTGTCCACAAAAAAAGCCTTTCGAAAAAGGCTTTTAAATAATTATTTATTTTTTATCTGCTTACTTTATTTCGTAATCTTTTTTAAACGACATCAGGGTAGAACGATATAATACATTGGCAGGATCCAGGGTTGCTGCTTTTGAATAATGTTGGAATGCTTCGGCTAGATAGTGAGCATCTTCCAGCATAAAGGCCATGCGAAAAGCTTGTTGGGCGGGGGCTTCAAAAGAATTTCCCTGTGCCTTTATTGTTTCCAATACTTTATTATATGTTTCTTTAGTTACATAATTAAAAACTTTCAATTCATCATTCTCTTCTGATTTTACAGAAGCAGTCCAGAAATAAGAATTGCCCTGCTTTATTTTACCTGCTAAATCGGTAACCGGAATTTTTAACTTATTTACATAAACAGAGTGTATTGCTGTGTTGGGATTATCGATACTAAACAATGAAAATTCAAAACTCTTGGCATCCGCATATGATTTCCAGGATAAAGGGAATACGGTATTTCCTCCGGAATAATTAATGGTATCAAGTCTGGGATCTATCCATATATTATTGATAGAACGGCTTACTGCACCCACGGTATTCATGTATGCTTTGCGGTTGCTGCCGGCAGACCCTGATATTTTGGTCATAGATGCCCAAACGTATTTTACGTAATTGGCACTTACTGAATTGCTGCTTACCTGGCAGGAATCACTAAATTTACTTAGTTGGTAAGTACCCGGTTTTGAAAAAGTAAACATGGCAGCTTCATTGCAGATCAACGTTACTGTTCCGCCGGCTGCTACTTTTACTGCGGCAGCCGCATTCAGGGGTTTGCCCACTTTGGCTTTGCTTTCCACGTTATTCTCTACTACAGATACATTTCCTTTTAAACTGTATAGCAGAAAAGAATTTTGTGCATATGCCGTTACCATACCTGAACAAAAGAGGATAAAGAATAGAAACTTTTTCATTTTTATATGTTTAATTAAATAGTAATTAATGAATGTGCGGTTTGAACACCGTTTTATATTGATACTTTTTATGCATCCAAATAGCCCATGCTTCATAAAAATAAATAACATCCACAGCCATCACAATTATTATCAAGCTCCATTTCATGTCTACTTTTATCCAGTACCGGTCGAACAAATAAATTCCGAGCCAAACAAAAAATATGGCCGAAGCAACCTGTGCAATTTTAGCTACTAAATGGAACCAGATATGATCTTCCAGGAAATAATGGATGAAAAACGACATGTGCAGCCAGCAAATAAACACTGCAATGAGCAAATTTGCCCATAAAGGTAAATTTTTTACATAATTTTTATCCAATACCATGGAAATAATATTTGCATGAACCACGACACCATTCATGTCTGGAATGGATTTGCCATAGAACCGCTCGTTCATTGGGGTAAATTTTTTGTCGGTAATATTATTAGGGTCGTTATTAATATAGCCGAATAATACAATTTTGCCTGCTAATACAGAGTCATTCTGATCTCTGGTCAATAAGTCTTCATATTCCAGAACTAGATAACGACCTACACGCCGGCTGTAATTAATCATCAATTTGTGATCACCTATTTTTTCTAACTTCTTATAGGCATTTGAATCATAAGCTTGCACAATAGCCGATGAAAATGATTGATATGTTTTTTTTGTATAATCTTTCAAGAAAGGGTAATAATAGCGAAAAGTCGATATTGAATCGTCAAAAAAATTGACAAATGCATATGCTGAAGCGGAATTTATATATGTTCCTCCAAGGGAAATAGTATCTCCATCTTTTCCACGTAGTTCCAAAACAGTTGCTGCTATCAAGTTTTTATTTCTTATAAAGGTTTCACTTAGCAATGAGTCCTTATAAGGATCCCCCGGTCCTGCAAAATAAGCATCCAATGCCATTACCTTGGGTTTCATCATCCCGGCTTTATCTATCATCATCGACAAAACCTCCCGGTCCGCCATGCCAATATTTACGATAACGATTCTTTTGTCGATAGGATTTTTTTTGGCTGTGCCCAGTTTAGAATAAGCCATATCGTTAAAGTCAAAGTCCTTTAATCCAAGTTTGATGGGATTCAAACTACCAAGGTTAAGTGGAATTGAGCCCAAAACGAAAATGAAAATAAACACCCAAATGGTTGCAAAAATAGTATCCCTCTCGTACAGGTATTTGGTAAAATGGCCACGAATTATCCTTGCAAAATGGTAGATGTGTTTGTGCAGCGGCTTATTCATCAAAAAAATTAGTTGTGGTTTTTTGTCTTAAATAATGATTTCTTAATTGAATTTAAGGTATCCGCTTTTTAATCCATAACATATTCTGTTATTCTTTAACAAGTGAATTACGCCAAAAAATGAATTTAGATGTTAGATAAAGTAGTCATTCCCCTGTAAATCCGTATTTTAGTAGGTTGAAAATATGCGAATTTATTATACTATAGTTATTGGATGCGTATTATTTCTGGCCTTAGGGCTGGAAGTATCAGGACAGGCACCTCCAAAGCCGAGGGATAGCAGCATTACCGGGCCACAGACTTTTGCTATGGTAATGGGTATTTCAAAGTATAAATATGTGCGGCCACTGACCTATGCCGATAAAGATGCAGAGATGTTCAGGGATTTTTTGAAATCACCCGGAGGTGGAAAATTAAGCGATGATAATATTTATACATTGCTAAACGAACAGGCCACATCAGCTAATTTTTATACAAAAGGATTTCAATGGTTGAAAGTAAAAAAGCTACAAAAAGGGGACCGGTTATTTATTTATCTTGCCGGCCACGGTGATGCCATTGATGAGGACCAGTTTTTTTACCTGACCTATGATTGTAAC
>JAYWEL010000248.1:0-16781 GCA_043779285.1 Chitinophagaceae bacterium
TTTTTTCATCCGAAAGACGCTTCATACTTATCAGTTGTTACTCCTTCAACACATGACATGAGTACGATAAGGGCTTGGTGGGAAGAGGACAAAAATTTAACCCAGCGTTTTTACAATGATATTTTGCAATTCGATGGAGAAGCTCCGGCATATTGCGAGCCAACGATCAATAAAGCCATCGTAAAACAACATTTGGAATCACCATCCATGTTCTGTATTTTTCAATTGCAGGATATTATGGGCTCCAGTGAAAAATTAAGAAGGGAAATACCCCAGGAAGAACGAATCAATAATCCTGCAAATGCGAAACATTACTGGCAATACCGGATGCATTTGAATTTAGAAGAGCTGATAAAAGAAGATGAATTTAATAATGAATTACTTTCGTGTATTAGTGAAAGTGGAAGATAAAAACGTTCAATTTTGAAAGTCAGATACAAAGCTCACGAACTCCAATTCAAGCATACATTTAAAATCTCTAAAGGTTCAAAAACACATCAACCAACGCTTATGGTTGAGTTAGAACATTTTGGTGTTAAGGGGTATGGCGAAGCTCCCGCAATTTCATATTATGATATTACGGTTGAAAAAATGATCGAAGAGTTGGAAAGAAAAAAACTCTTTATTGAAAAATTTGCATTCACAGATCCCGAACGATATTGGCATTACCTGCATCATTTATTGCCAACAAACCCTTTCCTGGTTTGTGCATTGGATATAGCTGCCTGGGATTTGTATGGTAAACTGAAAGGAAAAAAATTATACCAGTTATGGAATTTAGATTTATCCAATTCACCGGTTACAGATTATACTATCGGTATTGATTCAATCGATAAAATGCTGGAAAAAATGCAGGAAAAACCATGGCCGGTTTACAAAGTCAAAGTGGGTATTGAACATGATGTTGAAATGGTTAGCACTTTAAGAAAAAATACAGATGCTGTTATACGGGTTGATGCAAATGCCGGTTGGACTTTAGAGGAAGCATTGATAAAAATTCCACAATTAAAAGAATTGGGTGTAGAGTTTGTAGAACAACCATTGGCAAAAGATAATTGGGAAGGGATGAAGATTCTTTTCGAAAAATCTCCATTGCCTCTTTTTGCAGACGAAAGCTGTGTGCATGAAAAAGATGTAGATACATGCCAGGAATATTTTCATGGCATAAATATTAAACTCACCAAATGCAGCGGTATAACACCTGCCAGAAGGATGATAAAAAGGGCAAGGGAATTAAATATGAAAGTAATGCTGGGTTGTATGAATGAATCAACCATAGGATCAGCAGCCATGGCCAATCTGGCAGCGCTGGTAGATTTTCTGGATATGGATGGGCCGCTTTTATTGAACGAAGATCTTGCAACCGGAATTAGTTTCGACTATGGGAAATTCAATCTGACAGGAGGAAATGGATTAGGGATAGAATTACTGCATTCATTATAAACAGAACATCCTGATTTGGATTTTTTTGAATTCAATATTACCTCCCGCAATTTAATCATTGAATTAAGCATACCAATAGGTCAGATTCGCATTTAGATTAGCTTCAATTCTTATTTTTGTTTAATTATTCAATTTTAATGAGACCTATCTGTACTACCATACTTTTTATTTTTTTATTTAATCATTCATTTGCTCAAAATTTACATGTTGTAGTAAATGCAGGAGTGTCCAACTATTTAGGTGACCTGGCTTCAAAATATATTGATTTCAAACAAACCAAACCTTCGTCTGGAATAGGCCTTCAATATGAAATCAGCGATAAAATTATAGCCAGAGCTATATTCAGTTATGGAAAAATAGAAGGGAATGATGCATACAGTTCCAAGTCAGATATTTTACAACGAAACCTGAATTTCCAATCATCCATACAGGAGTTTGCAATTGCCGGTGAATATCAACTTTTAAGTTTGTATGAAAATAGATTTACGCCTTATGCATTTGTTGGTATTGCCATTTTTCATTTTAATCCTTATACTTACGATGTAAATAAACAAAAAGTCTATTTACATCCTCTTAATACAGAAGGGCAGGGGTTTTCTCAATATCCTACTAGAAAAAAATATGCATTAATACAGCCTAGTATTCCTTTTGGAGGTGGTATAAAGTTTGCCCTGACTGATAATATACGGTTTGGATTTGAATTGGGTTTACGTAAATTATTTACAGATTATCTAGATGATGTAAGTGCCACTTATATCGACGAAACAATATTACTAAATGCAAAAGGTCCCCGAGCTGTTGAATTGGCATATAGGTCTGATGAAATGCCAGGCGGCAGTTTGTTATATCCGGCAGATGGAACCGAAAGAGGAAATTCAAAACAAAAAGACTTGTACAGTTTTAATGGAATTAGTATTGCTATTCGATTCGGTTCAAATTCAATGATCTCTCAAAAAAATAGTTTCCGAAAATTAAAGCTCGGTTGTCCTGCAGTGAATTTCTAATAGAATCCTAAAGAAATTATCTGCTCCATGAATTAGCCTGTTTGTAGATATCTTTGAAACATAATATTCTATTCATGGCTTATAGTAATCTACTTCAATTCTTAGATCGGTTAGAAAAATCTGATGAACTTATCAGGATCAAAGAATACGTAAATCCTGTTCTTGAAATGGCAGAAATCACTGACCGTGTCAGTAAGTCGGGCAATGGAGGCAAAGCCCTTTTGTTTGAAAATACCGGTTATGATTTTCCGGTATTAATGAATGCCTATGGCAGCGAACGCAGAATGTGTATGGCTTTACAGGTGGATAAATTAAATGATGTGGCAAAAGAGATTGAAGATCTTTTTAAATTATTGAGTTCTCCAAAAGAAGGAATCCTGGATAAATTAAAACTGTTACCAAAACTTGGGCAGTTTGCAAGTTGGATGCCGAAAGTAAAAAAAGGGAGAGGAGAGTGTCAGGAAGTAATTATGGAAACCCCTGATATAACCAAGTTGCCGGTAATAACCTGCTGGCCAAAAGATGGAGGACCATTTGTAACCTTGCCTGTCATTCATACAAAAGACCCTAATGAAGGAACAAGAAATGTGGGCATGTACCGGATGCAGGTTTTTGGCCCAACCTTGACCGGTATGCATTGGCATAAACATAAAGTGAGTGCAAAACATTTTAATGAATATAAAAAATTGGGAAAGAGAATGCCCATCGCCGTTGCCTTGGGCGGCGATCCGATTTATGCATATTCTGCAACAGCACCGTTACCTGAAAATGTAGATGAATATATGCTGGCTGGATTTTTAAGAAAAAAAAATGTGGAGCTGGTAAAATGTATTACACAACCGGAAATTGAAGTACCGTCAGATGCCGATTTTATTATTGAAGGGTATGTAGATCCACATGATGAATTGATTTGGGAAGGACCATTTGGTGATCATACCGGTTATTATTCCCTACCAGATTGGTATCCGAAATTTCACATTACTGCCATTACACACAAAAAAAACGCCATTTATCCTGCTACCATTGTGGGCATACCACCACAGGAAGATGCCTGGCTTGGAAAAGCAACCGAACGAATTTTTCTTGCACCCATTAAAATGACCTTGGTTCCGGAGATTGTAGATATGGAAATGCCAGTTGAAGGTGTTTTTCATAATCTGGTAATCACTAAAATCAAAAAAGATTATGCTGGTCAAGGACAAAAAGTAATGAATGCCATGTGGGGTGCCGGTCAAATGATGTTTAATAAAATTCTGGTCATGGCTGATGGGAATACGGATATAACAGATTATGAAGCATTGGCAAAAACAGTTTTTAAAAATTTAAATCCATCAACCGATATTTATTTTTCGCAAGGGCCTATGGATGTGCTCGACCACAGTTGTAGCAAGCTTGGCTTTGGTGGCAAGATGTGTATAGATGGAACAGAAAAATTTCCAGAAGAGGTGGATGATCTTTTATTTGTTGAAAAATCAGCGATAGAATATAACTATGAATTTTTGAAAAAAGAATTTTCCGAAATAGAGTTTATCAATTCATCATTGCTTAACAAAGGAATTCCCTGTTTGCTAATTTCTGTAAGAAAAAACAGAAAAGGACATGTAACGGAATTGCATCATGCCATTTGTAGCAAAATAGAAGTAGAAGGCATTAAACTGATTATGTATATCGAACATTCTATTGATGCGAACGATTTAACAACGGCTCTTTGGCGATTCTGCAATAACCTTGACCCCAAAAGAGATCATATACTTGTAAAACGAATTTCCTTAATAGATAGTGCGAAAACCTTTGCCTGCATGGGTTTTGACGGAACTATGAAGACGAAGGAACATGACGATTTTTCCCGTGACTGGCCAAATATTATTGTCTCAGACCAACAAACAATTGATGCCGTTGATGCAAAATGGGAGAAACTCAAATTGGGTGAATTCATCCCATCACCTTCGTTGAAATTTCAAGGAATGATGTATGGAGAAGAAGCTGTAGTGAATACCAATTCTATTAATTAAAAAATGAAAAAAATTATTGCTTTCACCGTTTGTTTTATACTGGCATCATTTGTTAATGCACAGAAAAAAAAAGTGTATAAAGAGCATACATTATTATGGAAGATCAGTGGAAACGGGTTATCTAATCCGTCTTATTTGTTTGGCACCATTCATATGCTATGTGCCAGTGATGCTTTTTTGAGTACTAACCTCAAAGAGGCAATCAAAAACGTTGATGAAGTTTATTTTGAATTGGATATGGACAATCTTTCTGAAATGCTGGATGGAATTTCTAATATGAAAATGAAAAATGACAGTACATTCATCGACCTGATGAGTGCTTCCGATTATCAGAAAGTAAAAAACTACTTTGAAGAGCACAATGCATTTATTCCATTTTCCATCTTGGAAAGCTTCAAACCTTTTTTTGCAGCTTCAACGATGACGCAGAAAGATTTGCCCTGTGATGAAATCATTTCCATGGAAGAAATGGTTATGAAACAATGCCTGGCTGATGGGAAAAAGATTATGGGAATGGAAACGCTCATAGATCAACTGGAAGTTTTTGATAAAATTCCCTACGTTTTACAAGCAAAATTAATGATTCAATATATCGATAGTTTAGTACTTGGAAAAACCAATACGAAAGAGTTTGAAGAGTTAATGCAGGCATATAAAAGCCAGGATCTGACAAAGTTTGAAGCTTTGTCAAAAGATATTGAATTAGGGCTGGCCGATTTTACAGATTTAATTTTGTACGACCGCAATAAAAAATGGGTTGAAAAACTGAAGGCATTATTACCGAAAAAATCAATGGTTATTGCAGTGGGTGCAGGCCATTTGCCGGGAGAGAATGGGTTGATAGAGTTATTGAAAAAGGAAGGATTTAAACTAACACCTGTCGAAAATCGAAAGAAAACAAAAGAGCTATAAAAAAAGGAGTCCCTGAAAACAGACTCCTTTTCAAATATGAATTTATATATATTAGAATCTTTCAAATGCCGAGAAAAAGAAATTTCCTTCAATCGCAGCATTTTCATCACTGTCGCTTCCATGAACCGCATTTTCCCCAATAGAAGTTGCATAAGCCTTCCGAATAGTTCCTTCATCTGCCTTGCTTGGATCTGTAGCTCCGATTAATACACGAAAATCTGCTACCGCATTTTCTTTTTCAAGAATTGCAGCAATGATTACACCACTGCTCATAAACTCAACCAATTCTCCATAAAAAGGTCTTTCATTATGTACCGCATAAAATTCACCTGCTTTTTCTGCAGTTAGTTTTATCTGCTTTAAAGAAATTATTTTAAACCCACCCTTGATGATCATATCTAAAACGGCTCCTGCATGCCCGTTTCTCATGGCATCCGGTTTAATCATTGTAAAAGTTCTGTTACTCATTGTCATTTTTTTAATATGTTTTTGCGCCGCAAAGGTAATAGAACATCATGATTTTTATTTCAATATAAATGACTATTTATTTTTTGCCGACATTATTTAATCATTTACTTAGTTGATTTAACTGTTTTAATTAGCTTTGCCCTCTTTATGAAGCCCATATACGACTTTTACCCACTTTTAAATGATCCCAAACGGGTTGTAATTACAATGCACGAAAAACCCGATGCTGATGCAATGGGCTCTTCATTAGGTTTAAAGCATTTTCTGAAACAACTTGGTCATGACGTCATTGTTATTTCGCCAACTAACTGGACAAATTTACTCAGTTGGATGCCTGGTGCTTCTGAAGTTTTGGACTTTGAGAAAAATACTGACAAAGCAAATGCTGCTCTTTTGAATGCCGATTGGCTTTTTTGTCTGGACTTTAATGCCTTTCATCGTACCAGAAAAATGGCTTCGGTTTTAGCTACGTTGCCTTGCAAAAAAATTCTGATCGACCATCATCAACAACCCGATGAGAATAGTTTTAATTTTGGCGTAAGTAATACTGCAAAGAGTTCTACTGCCGAAATGATATATGATTTTATCGTTGAATCTGGACATAGAGATAAACTTTCCAAAGAAGTAAATGAATGTATTTATGCTGGTGTAATTGCAGATACCGGTTCTTTCCGTTTTTCATCCACACATGCCGGTGTGCATAAAATGGTGGCCGAATTAAAAGACAAAGGCCTCGAACACACTCATGTACATGAAGCCTTGTTCGATAATTTTTTGGAAAACCGTTTGCGTTTTATCGGCAATGTTTTGCTAAACAGGATGGAGGTCATTTATCAGTTGAATACGGCCATCATTGTCATACCAAAAGAAGACATTGACCACTACGATATAAAAACCGGAGATACTGAAGGCTTGGTCAATTATCCACTTTCCATTAAAGGAATAAAATTAGCTGCCCTTTTAATTGATCGGGATGAACAAAGAAAATGGTCATTCAGAAGCAAAGGTGACTTTGATTGCAATACTTTTGCACGTAATTATTTTGAAGGTGGAGGTCATTTTCATGCTGCAGGAGGTCGCAGTTCCGAATCTTTAGAAGAGGCAAAAGCAAAATTCATTTTATCAATAAACGAAAATAAAAGTTCACTTATATCATAATCAATTAAAAAACATGAAACTAAATTCAGGAATCAGTCTATTCGTCTTATCATTTATTTTTTTATCCGCTTGTAATTCTGTCGATTTCAAAAAGACCGCAACTGGTATGCCATACCAGTTATTTAGAACCGATGCTAAAGGCAAAGAAGTAAAAGAAGGATATATTTTCAAAGCACACTTCACGCAGTTATTAAATGACAGTATATTATTTGATTCACATACCAACAATATGCCTATTTATGTGAAGGCTCAAAAAAGTCAGGCTACTTATGATATTTCTGAATTATTTTTGGAATTACGTAAAGGAGATAGTGTTTACACATCACAGATGGTTGATACTTTTTTAAAAAGAAACCCCGGACAACTTCCTCCATTTCTTAAAGCAGGATCCGTTTTGCATTTTTCGTTAAAAATAATTGATGTATTTGAATCTGATTCTTTAGCTCAGGTAGATGAAGCCAAAGAAAAAGAATTGATCAGCAAAAAAGAAGTGGATGCTTTAGCGGCATATATTGCAAAAAACAAAATAAATGCAACCAAAACTGCATCAGGTGTTTTTGTTGAAACTATTTTAGATGGTACTGGCCCAATAGTTGAAAATGGAAAGTATATCAGTGTTATGTACACGGGTACAAGTATTTCAGGCGTTAAATTCGATTCAAACACCGATCCAACTTTCGGACGTACCGAACCGTTGCGTTTTACAGTAGGAGTAGGAGAAATGATCAAAGGTTTTGATTTTGGTTTATTGAATCTCAAGCAGGGTAGTAAAGTAAAATTATATATCCCGTCGATGCTTGCATATGGCGACAAACCGCAATCTGACAAAATAAAACCTTTCGAAGCGTTGATTTTTGATATTGAAATTATTTTAATACAAGATAAAGCTCCAGTACCGCCTCAACCACTAAAATAAATTTGTTGACTTTATTTGAATTAAAATTCAGACATTTGTTGTGTAAATGAAATAGTACTATTTTCTTTACACTTTATATGGGCTCCGTTTTTAACTCCAAAATCCAGAACAAGTATTCGACCTTATGAACATGATTTTCGAATATCTGACCTGATTATTCTGACTGATAAACCAGTTAAAAAACGAAGCAAGAGAAAGAATTCTGATTAATTTACAACTTGCTTGAATGGAAAAAGCAATCTTCATCGATTGCTTTTTTTTTATCCTTCTTATTTATTGAAACAAGAACTGAATAGTTGAATTGTTTGCCTTGCTTCTTTTACATCATGCACCCGCAATAAATCTGTAGAAGCCATTAAAGCAAAACTATTCAAAACACTGGTACCATTCAATGCCTCCGCAGGACTAATGTTTAAGGTTTTATAAATAAGTGACTTTCGGGAAACACCCAATAGAATCGGGTACCCCAATATTTTTAAAAGAGAAAGATTTTTTATTAACTCAAAATTTTGTTCAATAGTTTTTCCAAAACCAATACCCGGATCAATTATCAGGTCTGTAATTCCAGCATTTTTACATACAGCAATTCGTTCAATAAAAAAATCAAGTACTTCTTTATTCATGTTTTCATAGTGAGGATCGTCCTGCATGGTTTTCGGAATTCCTTTCATGTGCATAATAATGTAAGGAACATTTAATAGGGAAACCGTTTTGATCATTTCAGCATCCATGTTTCCTGCACTAATATCATTTACGATACTGGCTCCTGCTTCCACAGCGGCTTTGGCAACCTTAGCATAAAAACTGTCAATCGATATGATGACACCTGGGAAATAAGCTGCAATGGTTTTTATAACCGGAACAACCCGTTCCATTTCTTCCATTTCAGAAACAGTTTCACTTCCAGGTCTCGAACTCTGTCCGCCAACATCAATAATATCAGCACCATCCAAAAGCATTTGTTCCACTTTTTTAAGAATGGCTTCCATGGAATTGTATCGGCTTTCTTCATAAAAAGAATCTGGTGTAGTATTGATAATGCCCATGACCAGTGGCTTATCAAATTTTAGCAGTCTTCCTTTGCAGTTCAATGTAAACATTAGACGGAGTTCCTTATTTTTGATGCTAAAGATAGAGTAGAAGCATTTGTCTATTTACAGAAATTATTATTAAATATTTTGATTTATATGTCAACGACCGATCAGCAGTATCATGAAATTATAGAAAGTTGTAAAGCTATTTTTATTAAAAAAGCCAGTGATTATGGTACTGCATGGCGGGTTTTAAGAACTATTTCCATCGTCGATCAGATTTTTATTAAAGCACAACGGATACGTACAATTCAACAAAAAGGTTTTCAAAAAATCAATGACGATATTGCTGCCGAGTTCAAAGGCATTATCAATTATGCCATTATCGGTCTTATTCAACTACAGTTGGAAGAGAATGCCCCGGAGGAATTGCCGCTGGATCGGGTTGCAGAAATGTATAAGTCAAATACTGAAATTGCATTTAATTTGATGATGGATAAAAACCATGACTACGGTGAGGCATGGCGAAGTATGAGCCAGGAAAGTTTTGTGGATCTTATTTTAATGAAATTGCAACGCATTCGTCAAATTCTGATTAACGATGGAAAAACATTAATCAGTGAAGGCATAGATGCTAATTATCACGATATTATAAATTATGCCGTTTTTGCACTTATTTTGATGCCGGAAGAATAAACCTGCAAAAAATTATTGCATGAAAAAATTAGTAACACTTGTTCGGAACCTGGTTGGAATCCTTTTCATTTTTTCAGGATTGGTGAAAGCAAACGATCCACTTGGTTTAAGTTATAAGATGCAGGAGTTTTTTGAGATCTGGAATGCAGGTCTTGCATCATCCTCTTTTTTTCTCAGTAGTATGCTGATTTCCACTTTTCAATATCTGCATGCACATGCACTGGCATTGTCTGTATTGTTGATTGCATTTGAAATAATAGCCGGAGTTGCTTTGTTGTTGGGATGGCAAATTAAATTAATGAGCAAATTATTATTTGCTATAACACTCTTTTTCACATTTCTTACAGCCTATGCTTATTTCTCTGGTAAATTCAAAAACTGTGGTTGCTTTGGTGATTGTTTGCCTATTTCAGCAAAAACATCTTTTATCAAAGATGTGGTTCTAACAGGTTTGATTATTTTCCTATTGTATTCTCAAAAATATATTAAGCCCATTTTTTCTTTCGGGAAAACACTTTTTGCCATGTTGGCTACCATCATTTTCAGTTTTGCTTTTCAATGGTATGTGTTAAACTATTTACCCGTGGTAGATTGTTTACCATTTAAGGTTTCAAACAATATTAAAGAACAAATGAAAACTCCTGTAGGTGCCATTGCGGATAGTTTTGCCATACGGTTTGTTTATGAAAAGAGGGGAACTAAATTTGAATTTTCCCCATCAGAATTACCTTCCGATCTTGGATCCTATAAATACATAGATAGGATTGATAAACAAATAAGAAAAGGAAATGCCGAACCTCCTATAAAAGGATTTGCTTTAAACGATGAGAATAATAACAACTTTACATCTATTGTATTGGCAGAAAAATATTGCCTGATTTTATTTTCCGAAAATTTATCAAAGGCATCCAAATTCTGGAAAGAAGAAATGTTAATAATAAATACTTTGGCTGCTGAAAAAAATATACCGCTTTATATTGTAACCAGTTCTGTAGTGGAAGCTAAAAAAGAAGTAGCTAATACAGCTTTTGAAAATCTGCCATTTTTTAATTGCGATTATACCGCAATCAGAACAGCAGCCAGAACAAACCCGACTTTGTATTTATTAAATGAAGGAACCATTATAAATAAATGGGGAGAGAAAGAACTTAGCAAAATTATACCGGTATTATCCGATTTGAAGTAAGTATTTATTTAACTACGAATTTTTTAATGATTCGTTGACCAAGTACTTCATTCACCCGGTCGATGATTTTTTCTTTCTGGAAATTTAATTCTTGTTTTAATGGCGCAACAGATGTAGTGACAATCAGTGTGTCGCCAATTACCTGAACTTTATCAGTATAGCGGGCACAAGTTTTACCCATGATTTCTTCCCAGGCATCTTCAATCTGCAATGCCTGAATAGATCCCCTCAAACGGGTTTCGTCCATGAATTTTTTTAATGCATCGCCTATAGTATATTCACCCATAAAGCAAAAATAACAGAATTAATATATCCACGAATTTAAAGATTCAATTCAATTAACTGGTAGGGGATTCCCACTGATTTTAAATGATTATCCAAACGTTCGAAATGCGTATCAGTAATAAAAACCTGTCCTTCATTTTCATGGGCAACTCTTTGCAAAAGATTTGTGATCCGATCCTCATCTAATTTTTCAAAAATATCATCCAGTAATAAAACCGGTGCAAAGCCTTTATCATTTTTCAACACATCCATTTCGGCTAATTTCAATGCATACAATAAGCTTTTACGCTGCCCTTGAGAGGCCAGCGTTTTAAACGCTTTGCCTTGCATATTTATTTCTATATCATCCCGATGAATGCCACCTGTTGTGCGCAAAGCCAAACAATCCTTATGTCGTCTAAATTTTAAAATTTCTTCAAAAGACATATTTAATAACTGACTTTCATAAACCAGTGTAATGTCTTCGTGTTGTTGGGAAATGTCATGATAAAGTTGCTTGACATGGGGCAAGAATGTAAAAAGGAAATGGGTTCTTTTTTCAAAAATATAATTCGCTGGTTCTACCAATTGTTTATCCAGAATATCTAACACTGAAAAATCTTTTGCACCTCCATATTCGGCAAAAGATTTCAACAATGAATTTCTTTGCAACATTATTTTATTATACGCAATGAGATGCTGCAAATAAATCAAATCCATCTGCGACAGAATAGTATCTATAAATTTTCTTCGTTCTTCGCTTCCAGCAGTGATAAGCTGAATATCATCTGGTGCAACTACCACACAGGGATATTTGCCAATATGTTTTGAAAATTTCTCATAGGGCTGGTCATTAACAGAAAACTCTTTCTTCCCTGTTTCCCGAAGAATGCAAACCGTTTTTTCCATTTTGTTATTAGCAGAAAAAATGCCTTCAATACGAAAGCCTGCATGTCCATTTAAAACATTGGATGCATCCTGTCGGCCAAAATAACTTTTGGTGAAACATAAATAGTGAATTGCATCCAGCAAATTGGTTTTACCTACTCCGTTTTTCCCATAAATTCCAACAATTCTTTTATCAAAATTGAACAATTTATTGTGGTAGTTTTTGAACTGAATCAATGATATAGAATCGAGTTTTAACATATCCACCGCAAGATAAGTGCAAAGGAGAAATCAGCAAGATGAACTTCGCCGGTGTACTTAATTTTTCCATAAGGGTTTAAATATGTAAAATAAATTACAGTTATGTATAAAAAGCAGTTCTAAAATTCATTATTACGAAGTAAATAATTGGCTGCTTTCCCTTATTTTTGCGACTCAAAATCTTATCGAGTGACTACAACTTTCTCAAAAGAGACATATTTATACTGGTACGAACTAATGCTTCTAATCCGTCAATTTGAATTGATGTCGGAAGAGAAGTATAAAATGGAAGGAAAAATTCGTGGATTTTTCCACGTTTATAACGGTCAGGAAGCAATTGCTGCCGGATGTATGACTGCAACAAGACCCGAAGACCTTTTCATTACTGCATACCGTGATCATGGACTTGCGATTGCAAAAGGCATTTCGTTGAATTCCTGTATGGCCGAACTCTATGGCAAAGCGACCGGTTGTGCCAAAGGAAAGGGTGGGAGTATGCACTTTTTTGGAAAAGAACAAAATTTTTACGGCGGTCACGGTATAGTAGGTGCGCAAATTGGTACCGGTGCTGGACTCGCTTTTGCGGAACAATACAGAGATTCTGAAAATGTTGTATTATGCTTCTTTGGTGATGGAGCTGCCCGTCAGGGTATTTTGCACGAAACATTCAATTTGGCCATGCTGTGGAAATTGCCCGTTGTATTTATTTGCGAAAATAATTTCTACGCAATGGGTACATCTATTGAACGTACGTCAAACGTAGTAGATATTTACAAATTAGCCGATGCATACGAAATGCCAAGTGATGTGGTTGATGGCATGACTGCAGAATCTGTTCATAATGCTGTTTCCAGGGCAGTAAAGAGAGCCAGAGAAAAAGGTGGACCTACTTTACTTGAAATAAAAACATATCGTTACAGAGGACATTCAGTAAGTGATCCTCAGAAATACAGATCGAAGGATGAAGTAGAAGAGTATAAAGATAAGGATCCGATTGAAGTGGTTTTAAAAACAATTTTTGCAAATAATTTTGCAACGGAAGATGAAATAAAATTAATCAACGACAGGGTAGACCAAGCGGTTAACGCGTCTGTAAAATTTGCAGAAGAATCTCCATGGCCTGACGATAGCGAAGTATTGAAGGACGTATATGTTGATCAAAATTATCCTTTCCTTGTTGATTAAATCAAAATTTTTTACACAATCAATTACAGAAAAATTAAATAACGAATATTAAAATGGCTGACACAAAACAAAATACACAAGAGACAGATCATAATCAAAAGGTGGTCGACAAAGCAATGAATATTTGGGATAAATACAGCCGTCAATTGATGATCGGATCTGCTGCAATAATCCTGTTAGCAGGTAGCTATCTTGGTTATAAATATTTCATTAACGAACCAAATGAAAAGAAAGCAACCGATGCCATCTATAAAGCAGAAGATTTTTACCGTCAGGACTCATTAAATCTTGCATTGAATGGGGATGGTGTTAATCTGGGATTTTTGAAAGTAATAGAAAAATACGGTTCTACAAAAACCGGAAATCTTGCCCGTTTTTATGCCGGTGATTGCTATATAAAATTAGACGACAATACCAAGGCTATAAAATACCTGAATGATTTCAGTACCGATTCAAAACCGATTCAGGCACGTGCATATAAATTGATTGCAGATGCAAATGCAGATTTGGGTAAAAATGCAGAAGCTTTGAAATATTACAAAAAAGCAGCTTCTCATTTCCCGGAAGATGACGTTAACTCTTCGGAATATTTATTTATGGCTGCTTTCTTTGCACAAAAAGTCATGCATGATAACGAGGGAGCTAAAGAATTATTCAAGTCTTTAAAAGAAAAATATCCTCGCACAGAAAAAGGTTTCGAAGCAGATAAATACCTTGCACAATTGGGAGTTTACAATTAATTGAATTTCTTTACTAATTATTAATAATGCAGAATTAGCATTATGACAGATATAAAGAACAGCAAATTATTAGATAGTGATACAGGCATCCGTCAATTGAAGGATGCCTGTATTGTTTTAGTGAAGACAGAATGGAATGATTCAATTGTAGATGAGCTGGAAAAAGGCTGTATCAGTAAATTGAAAGAATTTGGTATAAAAAAAATAAAGACCATAATTGTTCCAGGAGCTTTTGAAATAGGTTTTGCCATTAAAAGTTATGCAGATCATTGGGGAACCAAAGATGCCGACGCCTTCATCGCACTGGGTTGTATCATTAAAGGAGATACTCCACATTTTGAATATGTATGTAGAGCAGTTACCGATGCGGTGGTACAATTAAACCTGAGCATGTCATCGCCAACAATTTTTGGTGTATTAACTTTGGATAATGAAGAACAAGGGCTGGAGCGTATTGGCGGCAAACACGGGCATAAAGGAGAAGAAGCTGCAATAACCGCTTTAAAAATGATTGCTTTAAAAAAATCATACAACCCGTAAATTCAAATGCATTAATTTGTCTGAATTATTATGAATGTTCAAATTTTCATACCCTGTTTTGTAGATCAGCTTTATCCTGATACGGCTTTTAATATGGTAAAAGTTTTAGAAAAAGCAGGTTGCACTGTTTCCTATAATACCGATCAAACCTGTTGTGGCCAACCCGCTTTTAATGCTGGTTTTATGGATGAATCAAAAGCCGTTTGCAATAAATTCATTAAAGATTTTAGCCATGCCGAATACATCGTTTCTCCCAGTGCATCTTGTGTTGGTTTTGTCCGGAATTACTATACAAAACTTTTCGACAATTCCTCGGTACACAATGCAGTAAAGGATATGCGAAACCGTATTTTCGAATTTTCCGAATTCATGGTGAATGTATTGAACATAGAAACCATCGGGGCGAAGCTGAATGGAAAGGCTACTTTTCACGATTCATGTGCCGGATTACGTGAATGCAAAATAAAAGAAGAACCACGCAAGTTATTGTCCAATGTAGAAGGTTTGGAATTAATTGAAATGGAAAATACAGATACCTGTTGTGGATTTGGTGGAAGTTTTGCAGTAAAATTCGAAGCCATTTCTATTGGAATGGCCGATCAGAAAGTAGATAATGCGTTAGCAACAGGAGCTGAATATATGATCTCCACCGATCTGTCTTGTTTGATGCACCTGGATGGGTATATTAAAAAACGGGGCTATGATTTAAAAACAATGCACATTGCTGATGTAATGGCCAGCGGTTGGTAATCTTCGTTTATACCAAAAAGAATTACATCGGTTTATAACATCCCGGAAATTCAGTTTTTTATTTTAAACTATTAAAAATTATAGAATGGCATATTGGCTGGTTAAATCAGAACCCTTTAAATACAGTTGGGAAACATTTGCCAAAGAAAAACAAACCTTTTGGGATGGGGTTCGCAATTATGCGGCCCGATTGCATTTGAAAGCCATGAAGAAAGGGGATGAAGTTTTATTTTATCATAGCAATGAAGGTTTGGAAATTGTAGGTATTGCGAAGCTAGTCAAAGAGGCGTATCAGGATCCAACAACGGATGATGAACGATGGGTAGCTGTAGATTTGAAAGCAGTAAAAAAAATAAATAATCCGGTCAGCCTGACCTCGATGAAGGCAGATAACCGATTAATTGAAATGGCCCTCATACGTATCAGTCGATTATCTGTTTCACCGGTAACAGAAAAAGAATGGAAAGTAATCATGGAACTGGCGGGTGAAAAATAAATTGCCATGAAGAAACTGGTTATTTTATCAGGAGCGGGTATCAGTGCGGAAAGTGGTTTAAAAACATTCCGTGACAGTGATGGATTATGGGAAGGGTATAATATTGAAGATGTAGCAACTCCCCGGGCATGGAAGAAGGATCCGGAAAAAGTATTGGAATTTTATAATTTACGCAGGCAAAATGTTGCTGCAGTTTTTCCTAATGACGCACATATCGGTTTTGCCGAATTAGAAAAATATTTCGATGTTCAAATCATCACACAAAATATTGATGACTTACACGAACGGGCCGAATCTACAAAAGTGATGCACTTGCATGGTGAGATTTTTAAAATGCGAAGCGACGTGAATGAAGATCTTATTTATGAAATTAGAGGAGATATACATTGGGGTGATAAAGCCAAAGATGGGAATCAGTTAAGGCCAGCCATCGTGTGGTTCGAAGAACCGGTTTACTTGATTGAAACGGCGATTCCGGTAATTCAAAGTGCAGATATTATTGTTGTTGTGGGAACATCGTTAGTCGTGTACCCTGCAGCTGGTTTGATCGATTATGCAAACGATGGAATTCCAAAATTTATCTTGGATAAAAAAATTCCTTATACTTCATCCATCAACAATCTAACTGCCATTGAAAAGCCGGCAACAGAAGGCATTTTAATTTTAAAAGAATTGCTGATGCATTTAGCCTAATAAATCTCTTTCACGGTTTCGTTGAAAACAATACCAACCGATTCTAATGCTGCCAGTACCGGTTCATAAATTTCTTTTGAAACCGGGATATGAATTCCTCTTTCTTTTATTCTACCATTTAAAATGAGTTTTGCTGAT
>JAYWEL010000249.1:0-7096 GCA_043779285.1 Chitinophagaceae bacterium
TTAAAAGGCTTTATTGTAGCAAGATCAAACAAAGATTCCGGAATTTTTACCATTCTTCATTCCACAATTTTAAATAACAGCACAAGAAAATATATTGACAACGGATTTAATACAGATGAAAATAATTACTATGTAGTGTATGCATTAGACACGGCAGGAAATATTAGTTCGTCTTACCCAGCATTCCTTACATTAATTGATAGTACCCCTCCTGCAAAACCAGAAATTGAATCTGCAATAATTGATTCAATAGGAATTGTAACATTAAAAATTAAATTGGGAAAAGAAAAAGATTTAAAAGGATATAGAATTTATAAAAGTAATAGTACTGAACATGAATTATCTGTGATTGCCGAAATCTTTAAAAAAGACAAATTCGACACCTCGGCTATAAACCTAATTTTTTATGATACAGTTGGATTGAACTCCTTAACTCCAAAAATATTTTATAGAATCAAATCCCTTGATTTTAATTATAATCAATCTATTTTTTCTGATATATCCATTGTACAAAGACCAGATACCATTCCACCAATAACACCAGTTTTCACTAATGTACAAGTAAAAGAAACCCAAATAGAATTAATATTTGCCCCAAGTACAAGTATAGATGTAAAAGAACATTTATTGTATCGAAAACTTAATATAACAGACGATTGGGAAATGTTGATGAAATTAAAACCTTCAGAATCCCAAATTATAGATACCAATGTAAAAACTGGCGTAACCTACTATTACACTATTCGAGCAATGGATGAAAGCAATTTGTTTTCGGGATATGCAAATATGGTGTATGGCAAGCCCTACGATAGTGGTATAAGACCCATGGTTACTAATTTATCTTCAAAAATAGAAGATAAAAAAATTGTGTTGAGTTGGGAATATCCCGAAAAATATAAAGGATCCACTTTTGCTATTTATAAAAAAAATGAGAAAGGAGATTTGGTACTCTATAAAAAAATAGTTGAAAAAATATTTGTAGATAATGAAGTTGGTAACGAAAATAGTTATGCAATTAAAGTATTTACTGAAGATGGCGGTCAGTCTACATTAAGTAATTTGATTTCCCAAAAAAAATAATTAAAATTTATATATACCAAACAATTTTAAAGAAATTTATGAGAATAAAATTTGTATTCCTCTTAATAATCTGTTTATATTCAGTAAAGATTTTTGCGCAAAAAGATGCCAATAAAAAATTCCCCATAAAAGTAACAGGCACTATGGGCATTACCTATGAAGGATATGGTTTAAATATAAAACCAACAGGCAGTAGTATATTTTCAGCCCGTCGTCCTTGGAACCAGACCAGGTTTAATTTTGCTCCATCCTTACAACTTGGAAAAAACTTTAACGTACCCCTTAATTTTAATTTTGCTTCTTTGGCAACCAATTTTGCAGGTCCGTTTGCAGGGTTAAAAAATCAAACCATTGGTCAATTTATTACCAACCCTAGTAATAATTTTGCCATTAACCCAAAATATAAATGGGCCGAGTTTCAGTTAGGAACGCAGTATTTAAAATATAGTGAATTAACCACCGGAGACATCGGCATTTTTGGAGCCGGATTTGATTTGCATCCCAAGGAATTTATCCTTAAATTCTTTGCAGGAATTTCTCAACAGGGCATTAACTATTCTGCACTGCCTTTACCTAACGGAGTGCCCGGAGCATATAAGCGAAATCATTGGATGTTTCAGATTGGTAAAGAAAAAGAAGATGTGTATAAATTGGCTTTTACTTTTGCTAAAGGAAAGGATAAAATAAATTCTGTAAGCGCTGCACCCATTGCAGCATTGCCACAAGAAGGATTTAATGTTTCATTATTAGTAGATAACTATTTTAAAAAAGGTTGGGTTTTAAAAACAGAAGTTGCCGGAACTTTTTTTACAAGAGATTTAAATTTGCCGTTGGCGCCTCTTTTAAACAATTCGTTTAAACCATTTATTGAGGGAAGAACATCCACAGGGAAAGATTGGGCAACCATTGCTTCCATCAATAAAAAATCTAAGAACTTCGATATTGGATATGCCACTAAATATATTGGTGCAGGTTTTCAAACTACCGGATATCCTTTTTTGCAACCCGATAGATGGGAGAATACGGTGAACACTCGTTTCAATGCATGGAAAGATAAAATAAATGTAGTGGCAAGTGTAGGAAACAGAATGAATAACGTTAGCAACACTTCTTTAAAAACAGATCAGTTGATTGCTAACTTAAATTGGGCTACTCAATTCTCAGAGCATTTTAGCACTAATGTTTCGTACAATAATTTTGGATTTACATCTGCTAGTGGATTAAATCCATTTGGCATTAAAAATGTAAGTAACGATTTAGGCCTTAGTTCTACATATACTTGGAGCAACACAAAAAGAATGAATTTGCTAACACTGAGTTATAATTTAAGTAAGTATGATGAACGAGATGTAAATACCGGACTTACAACATCTAATAACACCCATACCGTTTTATTATCGTATGTGCCTACTTATTTTAATACCAGCATTTCACCCGACTTTAGTGTAATGTATTTTAATAATACAATGCCTTTGGTTAAAAACACATTGGTAACATTAAGTAGTAGTGTAACTGCTTCGGCCGTTAAAAAGAAAATGCAACTTCGAGGGCAATTACAATATACCATTGGTAACCTCAATAATTTTTCATCAAACAAAAATTGGGTCGCATCTTGCAATATGGATTATACGCTTTCAAAAAAACTTACCTGGAATGTTTTGTTGAGTACCAATTATTATAGATATGGTAACGAGTTGGTTCCTCCGGTTAATTTAGATGGAGCTAATTATTTAGAATCTAATTATCGTACCGGGTTGCAATTTAAATTTTAATACTATGAAAAAAATCATCATTCTATCTATAGCTTTTTTATTTATTTCCGTTAAAGGCATTTCCCAAGTTTCAATAAACTTAACTATAACAAAGCCTTCCGCAACAATAAGTGAATGGGTCAATAATAAAACAATCACTTTTATTGCTAATAGCCCTTCAACTATTCCGCTAAGAGTTGTAATAAAAGCAGAATTAAAATTAGCCGACGGAACAATGGTTGCAACAAAAGATTTAAGCAAAGCAATCATATTTACGTTATTAAGAGGAACAAGAATTTTTTATGCCCAAGATGTGTTGCCTTTAGAAATAACTATGTTTAACGGATCGTTTAAATCTTCTTTAGAAAAAACAGGGAAGTTACCCGCCGGAATGTATCAACTGAGTGTTCAATTAGTAGAACCTACAACCTTTGCTGCTATAACACCATTACAAAATAAAATATTTAATTTATCGGCTCCACAACTTCCTATTTTAATGACGCCAAATGATGGTGCCGTATTAGAATCTAAAAAAGCAGAAACCGCAATTATTTTTAGGTGGACACCTGTTACATCTATTCCATCCAATCAATTAAAATTTCGACTACAGGTTTTTGAAATTCTACCCAATCAACAACCTATGCAAGCTTTAAGAGCCAACCAACCCTTGTTAGATCAAAACCTTAATGGGCTAACACAATTTATTTGGAGGCCGCAAATGTCATTTTCTGTAGATAGTATTCCAAGGAAATTTATATGGAGCATTCAAACGTTAGATGGACCAACCGGTATGCCTCTTTTAAAAGATGGAAATGGCGAAAGCCGAAGCGAACCCAAAATTTTCAGTATAAAAAAATAAAGCAATTAATTTTCCTCCAACCCCTTTTTATACCGCAGAAAAGCGCATTGGACTATTTACTGTTTATAAGCGGTATCACTTTTTTTTTGAACTACCTTTATTTAAACTTTGATCATGCATTCAAAAACCAAAGACATAGGTAGACTGACATACAAAACATTGCTACGCTATTTTGTACAAGGTGTTTTAATTCTGGCACCTATAGCCGTAACCGGATATCTTTTATTCTGGCTTTTTGAAATGATTGATGGAATTCTGAGGCCTTATTTTAATATTGCCGGCATTGGGTTTATATTAATTATTGCTTTTGTCATCCTGATTGGTTGGATTAGCTCAAATTTCCTGATGGGAAGCCTGATTAATTTTTTCGATCACCTGATGGAAAGAACACCCGGTATAAAATTTATTTATACATCAGTTAAAGATTTTTTTGAAGCTTTTGCAGGTGATAAAAAGAAATTCGACAAAGCTGTGTTGGCAAATGTTTTTTCGGAAGACGTGTGGATAGTGGGATTTATGACTGATGAAGAAATGCAGAAGTTCGATCTCGGAAATGAGCATGTAGCAGTTTATGTACCTCAGTCTTATAATTTTGCCGGGCAATTATATCTCTTACCCCGAACAAAGGTTCGAAAGATAGAAAAGTTGAATTCGGGAGAATCGATGAAATATGCAGTAACCGGTGGTGTGGTAGATTTGGGTACGTGATAATTCGGAGTAAACAGATCATTACTTTTTTAAAATACCCTCCAATTTGTCAGCAATAAAAAAACTAGTTGTTGTTTGTATTTTATTAAGCATCACCTATCCATGCTTTTGCTGGGGATTTTATGCCCATCGTAAAATAAATTACTTCGCTATTTTCATGCTCCCTCCCGAGATGATGGTTTTATATAAACCGAATGCCGAGTTTTTATCCGAACATGCCATTGATCCGGATAAAAGAAGATACGCTATACCGGAAGAAGGACCCCGGCATTATATAGATATTGACCACTATGGAACTTATCCATACGAAGACCTGCCCCGTAAATGGGATGACGCCATTGCAAAACACGGCGAACAAACCATTAATGAAAACGGAATAGTGCCTTGGTGGATTCAAACCATGTTGCAACGGTTAACTTTTGCATTTAAAGAAAAAAACCAGGCCCGGATTTTAAAGCTTTCTACTGAATTAGGGCATTATATTGCCGATGCGCATGTTCCCTTACATGCTTCCAGCAATCATAATGGTCAGAAAACAGATCAGAAAGGTATTCATGGTTTTTGGGAAAGCCGCATCCCCGAACTGCTGGCCGAAAAAGAATGGGATTTTTTTATTGGCAAAGCCGAATATATTAAAAATCCCGGAGAATATATCTGGAAACGGGTATTGGAAAGTGCACTCGCCTCAGACTCGGTACTTAAATTTGAAAAAGAACTTTCACAATCATTTCCTTCCGATCAGAAATATTCTTTTGAAGACCGAAATGGAGTTATCATTCGTCAATACTCCTCAGCATTCAGCAAAGCATATGATGCTAAATTGAATGGCATGGTGGAAAGAAGAATGCGCCAATCCATTAATACCATCGCATCATTCTGGTACACGGCTTGGGTAAATGCAGGGCAACCCAATCTTACCAAACTAACTAACCAACTATTTTCGGAAGATGAGCTGAAAGAATTTGAAACCTTAAACAGTGCCTGGAATAAAAATAATATCCTTGGCCGCGAACATGATTAATGGGCAATTTCAGTTTTGCCCAAAAGAAACTTTACATTTTCGTTACTTTGCAGATTCCTGAATCATGCAACTTTTAATTGATGTTAACTGCAAAATCAATGATCTATAATTTTAATGCCGGTCCATCCATACTTCCCAAAAATGTTTTTGACGACGCAAGTCAGGCTATTATCGATTTCAATAATACCGGATTATCTATTTTGGAGCTTGGACATCGGACACCGGTTTTTGAAGCAGTAATGGATGAAGCAAGGTCATTGGTTAAAGAATTAATGAATCTGGATAGCGACCATGAAGTTTTGTTTCTACATGGCGGTGCTACCACACAGTTTATGCAGGTACCCATGAACCTGCTGAATGAAAATGAAACTGCTGCCTATACCGATACTGGTATATGGGCAAATAAGGCCATACAAGAAGCAAAACTTTTCGGAAATCTGGATGTTGTTTTAAGTTCTAAAAATGAAAACTATTCTCATCTACCTAAAATATTTTCTCTATCGCCAGCTAGTAAATATGTACATGTAACCAGCAACAATACCGTTTACGGAACACAATGGCAGGACTTCTCCGCTTTTTACTCCGGCAACATTCCAATTGTTGCAGATATGAGCAGCGATATTTTAAGCCGTCAATTAGACTTCAATAAATTTGATATCATTTACGCCGGTGCTCAAAAAAATATCGGAGCAGCTGGTGTTAATTTGGTTATTGTCAATAAAAACAGTTTGGGAAAAGTAACCCGTAAAATCCCTTCCATCATGGATTACCGCAATCATATTGAAGCCGGTTCCATGCTGAATACACCACCAGTTTTTGCCGTATATATTTGTATGCTTACGCTTCGTTGGTTAAAAAATCAGGGAGGTGTAAAAGCCATAGAATATATCAACAATCAAAAAGCAAATCTTTTTTATACTGCATTAGACTTACTGCCGATATTTAAAGGAACTGTACAAAAAGAAGATCGCAGTAAAATGAATGCGGTTTTCGTAATGGAAAATGAAAGCCTGGAAAAAGAATTTTCTGCCATCTGTAAAAAAGAAGGAATGATTGGAATTAACGGGCATCGGTCTGTTGGCGGCTTCCGTGTTTCAATGTACAATGCACTTCCGCTGGAAAGTGTAAAAGCAATGACCGATTTGATGACACATTTTACTAATACAAAATCATAAAAACATAATGGCAATCATATCTCCATTTAAAGCATTAAGACCAAAAGCAGAACTGGCAGCAAAACTTGCATCCCGTCCATATGATGTATTAAATTCGAAGGAAGCAAAAGAAGAAGTGACGAACAATGAAATTTCATTTTTACGTGTTACCAAATCAGAAGTAGACTTTCCCGATGATATAGATACACACAGTATGCAGGTATATGAAAAAGCAAAAGAGACTCTGGAACAATTCATAGCAGATGGCATCCTGTTTCGTGAAGCAAAACCATGCTATTATGTATATCAATTAACCATGCCTGCCCGTGCCGGATCGGACGGGAACGGCAGAAGTCAGACCGGCCTGGTTTGTGGATCCGCCGTGGCGGATTATTTCAACAACATCATTAAAAAACACGAATATACCCGTCCCGAAAAAGAGCTTGACCGTATCACCCATATAAAAATTACCAGGTCTCAAACCGGTAATGTATTTATGGCTTACAGAGATGTTGCTGAAATA
>JAYWEL010000250.1:0-16662 GCA_043779285.1 Chitinophagaceae bacterium
CCGCAATTCAACAGGGCCAAGCATTGGTCCGGCTATAATTCCAGCGATCTGAGCTTTACTGGAAAAACTTATTATTAACAGAACCGTTGAAAGAAATAATATTTTACGCATGTGTTCAAATTTACTAAGGGTTTCAAAGATAAGGTTGTCAATGAAAACATTGTTTGCCTTCATCTAAATAAAAAACCGGTTCAGAATTTTTCTAAACCGGTTTTTAATATTAATTTTTTGCTTATTTATTCATCAATTGTTTTGCTTCAATGCTTAATGTAGCATGTGGCACGGCACGCAAACGGGCCTTATCAATTAGCTTGCCTGTAACACGGCAAATACCATAGGTTTTATTTTCAATACGCATCATGGCTTTTTCCAAATGGTCGATGAAAGTGATTTGCCGGCTAGCCATCTGGCTTAACTGCTCACGTTCCATACTGATACCACCATCTTCCATTGTCATGTATCTACCTTCTTCCAAATCACCAGATCCATCTTTACGAGTAATTAACCCATGCAAATAAGAAAGCTCTTTTTTAGCAGCATCCAATTTTTTATATATCAACTCTTTGAATTCAGCCAGTTCTTTATCAGAATATCGCATAGTTGGTCCGATATTCTCATTTTTAGCGGCCTTATCGAGTACTGATTTAGTAAATGATGGCTTGTATTCTACGGTTTTTGTTGTGGACGTTTTAGGAACTACAACTTTTACCGGTTTTTTGATTTCCTTTTTCACTGGTTCTGATTTTAAAACTGGCTTAACAATTACTTTCTCTACAACAACTTTTGTCTTAATTGGTTTAATTTCTTTTACCAATTTTTTTGGCTCTACCTTTTTTGCTACCAGTTTAACTGCTTTATTAGGAGCAACTTTTTTAGCAACCGGCTTTGAAATTATTACAACTTTTTTTGGAGCTGCTTTTTTTGCAACCGGTTTTACAACTTTTTTGGGAGCTACTTTTTTGGGAGCTACTTTTTTTGCTATTGGTTTTGATACTTTCTTAGCAACTACTTTTTTTGGAGCTGCTTTTTTTGCAACCGGTTTTACAGCTTTTTTAGCAACTACTTTTTTAGGAGCTGCTTTTTTTACAATAGCCTTAACAGTTTTTTTAGCAACTACTTTTTTAGGAGCTGCTTTTTTTACTGTTTTAACAGCTTTTTTTGATGAACTTACAACTTTTTTTGTAGCTATTTTCTTGGTTGCCATACTGTTACTCTTTTTTAGAAACAATTACAGTTAAATTAGAATCGTTTACTTCAATTTCAATACCATCATTTATTTCTGGTACTAAATCAAGCTTATCTGCTAAAATTTCGGTGCAAATATAATCATAATATCTTCTCAATGATTCATATATGCTATTTTCTGCAACCACTTTGACGTCAATCCTATCAGTCAACTCAAATCCGCTTTCTTTTCTGATTTTCTGGATTCTGTTCACAAATTCACGGGCAATTCCTTCATTTAACAGTTCGGCCGTAATTGAAATGTCTAATGCTATTGTTAATCCGCCATTTGAGGCTACCAACCAACCCGGTACGTCCTCACTTGTGATTTCAATTTCATTAATCTGTAATATTACGTGTTCATTATCAATATACAAACTAAAATTTCCTTCAATTTCTATTTTTTTAATGTCTTCCTGTGTAAAATCGGCCAATGCTGTTGAAACTGCTTTCATTTTTGCTCCAAGTCTTTTTCCCAGCAATTGAAAATTAGGCTTAATCTTCTTTTTAATGAAGCCTTCTGTTTCTACCAGATATTGCACTTCTTTTACATTTACTTCCGATTTGATCAGGTCCTCAATTTTTTCCAACTGGGTTTTCATGGAGGGATTTAAAACCGGAATCATGATTCTTTGCAATGGCTGTCGAACCCTGATATTTTCTTTTTTTCTGAGAGAAAGAATTAACGAACATGCATTTTGCGCAAGTAACATCCGCTCTTCCAATTCTTTATCGATAACATTTTCATCAGCAACGGGGAAGTTGACATGATGTACAGATTCTGCGTTGAAACGACCTGTAATTGTATTGAGATTCTGAAAAATAACATCCATAAAGAATGGCGAAATTGGAGCTACCAAGAGGGTAACTGTTTCCAGACACTCATAAAGAGTCTGATAAGCTGCCACTTTGTCCAGTTCATATTCACCTTTCCAGAATCTTCTACGGCAAAGTCTTACATACCAGTTACTTAAATGATCGTCCACAAATTCTTCAATAGCTCTGCCGGCAACGGTTGGCTCGTATTCATCCATTGCCTGGTTTACCTTTTTAACCAATGAGTTTAGTGAAGAAAGTATCCATTGATCAATCTCGGGCCTTTGGTTTAAAGGAACATAAGCCTCTTTGAAAGCAAAACCATCCACATTGGCATATAATGAAAAGAACTGGTAGGTATTATATAAGGTACCGAAGAACTTACGTTGTACTTCCTTGATTCCTTCAATATCAAATTTAAGATTATCCCAAGGTGATGCATTAGTGATCAAATACCAACGGGTTGCATCAGCTCCATATTTCTCAATGGTTTCGAATGGATTGACCATATTACCCAAACGTTTACTCATCTTATTTCCATTCTTATCCAAAACCAATCCGTTGGATACGACCGTTTTATAAGCAACTGATTCGTACATCAAACCGGCAATGGCATGTAATGTGTAAAACCAACCTCTTGTCTGATCTACACCTTCTGCAATAAAGTCGGCCGGGTAATTGGTATCAAAAGGTGCTTTAAACGGCTTAGGATCTCCGGCTTTTATTTTGCCATAATCCAAACCCCATTGCGCATACGGCATGGCTCCACTATCAAACCATACATCTATCAGGTCGGGTACTCTTGTCATTGGCTTACCCAAATCACTGACAAGTATTATATCGTCCACATAAGGTTTATGCAGATCAAGAATACCTTCGTGCAGATAATTTTTATTTATAGCTCCACCCAAAACATCACTTGCTTTTTTAATTGCCAAATTCAATTCTTCAATGGTTCCAATGCATTTAATTTCTTCGCCATCTTCTGTTTTCCAGATGGGTAATGGGGTTCCCCAAAAACGGCTTCGGCTTAAATTCCAATCCACCATATTTTCCAACCAGTTTCCAAAACGTCCTTCGCCGGTACTTTTGGGTTTCCAGTTAATGGTTTTGTTCAACTCTACCATTTTATCTTTCAGCGCTGTTGTTTTGATAAACCAAGCATCTAAAGGATAGTATAAAATTGGCTTATCCGTTCTCCAGCAATGTGGATAGTTGTGTTCATATTTTTCTACCTTGAAAGCCCTGTTTTCTTTTTTAAGTTTAATGGCAATGTCCACATTCACATCCACATAATCTTTTTCGTCTTTGTAGTTTTTTACAAACCGATTACTAAACTCTCCCAGGCCATCAACAAATTTTCCTTGTTTGTCAACCATGGTCAGAATTCCTATATTATATTTCTTCCCAACTTTATAGTCATCTGCGCCAAATGCAGGAGCCGTGTGTACAATACCAGTACCGTCTTCAGTAGTAACAAAATCACCAAGCAAAATGCGGAATGGATCTGCATCCGGTGTTATTTCTTTTACAACCTCCATTGAATTTGCATCAAACGAAAGCAGTTGTTCGTACCGGATATTTTCTACTTCAGCACCTTTGAACATGGATAAAACTTTCCAAGGAATGAAATTATCTTTCATTCCACCTTTTAAAGAAGTATCCAGCTTCTGATATGTTTCAAAATCGGCATTCTCGCCTTCGGCTTTAAAATATTTATTAACCAACGCTTTTGCAAGTACCACCTGATTGAGAAGATGTGTATACTGATTGTAAGTTTTTATTAATACATAATCGATGTTTGGGCCAACAGTCAAACCCAGGTTGGATGGAAGGGTCCATGGTGTAGTGGTCCATGCCATGAAGAAAACTTCGGCCCCCTCTAAATCTCCCCCAATGGGTGAGACTTTTAAAGCTTCTTCAAATAAGAATTCGCTTTTTGCATCACGAACGGCTTTGAACATAGCAACAGCCGATGTGTCTTTTACATCTTTATACGTTCCGGGCTGATTCAATTCATGCGAACTTAAACCGGTTCCGGCAGCAGGAGAATATGGTTGAATGCTGATGCTTTCGTACAGTAATCCTTTATTGAATAATTGCTGCAATAACCACCATACTGTTTCGATGTATTCATTGGTGTAGGTTATGTATGGATCGTTCAGATCTACCCAATAACCCATTTTTCGTGTAATATCATCCCATTTATCTTTAAACCGTAAAACGGCTTCGCGGCATTTTAGATTGTACTCCTCAACAGATATTTTTGTACCGATATCTTCTTTGGTAATACCCAGTTCTTTTTCAACACCCAATTCAATAGGTAAACCATGTGTATCCCAACCACCTTTTCGTTTTACCTGAAAACCTTTCATAGTTTTGTAGCGGCAAACCAAATCTTTCAATGTTCTGGAAATAACGTGGTGAATGCCGGGCAAACCATTTGCACTGGGAGGGCCTTCGTAAAAAACAAAAGGTTCAGCACCTTCCCTTAAAGAAACGCTTTTTTCAAACACCTCATTTTCAGTCCATTTAGCAAGAATTTCCTGTTCAAATGCCGGCAAGTTCAATTGCGAATATTCTCTGTATTTCACCTGTCTGTCTTTATTTTAAAGTTTTAATCAGGCTCACTCATCCATCTGTTCCTTTAATTCTATTCTTCAAATCATTCTTATTCAGCCTGAATTTTAAGTGGGCAAAGGTATGAAAACGAGGATAGATTGGTTATAAAATAAGCCGTTCTTTTTTGAACGGCTTATTTTGAAGAATCTTTAAAATTTAGCGCCAATACTTACAAAGAAATTTCTTCCATCGGATGGCATCAAGCCGGGACCGGGATAACCACCGGCACGGCGGGTAAAATAATTTTCATTGGTCAGATTATTTATGCCAGCCTTCATGTTCAGGTTTTTTGTAAACCGGTATGTTGCAGCAATATCTGTAATTGTGTAGGATGGAACTAATCCATTCTGTCCGTTTGAAGATGGAGTAACCGAATTATTTGCATCCGCAAAAGAATCGTCCACAAAACTTAGCTGACCTGTCAATGTTAGTCCTTTAAAATTAATAGTTGCTCCCGATCTTAAAATATTAGCCGGTGCATTTTCTACCTTATTGTTTTTCAGATTATTCTCTACCAGGCTGTTTCCGAATTTCGAAATCACTTTTAAATTTCCATACACTGCATCGGTATAGCTGTAAGAAACAAATACACTGAAGTCGAATGATTTTCTGTTTTTTACAAATGCCTTTACCGGACTGAATTCCACCAACCCTTCAAAACCCTTGCTGGTACTGTTTCCTACATTGGTCCGGTAATTATAAAAACTTCCATCCATTCGTTGTTGAGTTACTACACCAACGCGGTTATTGTATTGCAGATAAAAAACACTGGCATCAAAAAACAGATAGTTTTTTAATTTACCACGGTATCCCAAATCGGCATTATACCCTTTGGCATCTTTCAGATTTGCATCCACCACGTCGGTGGTAGGTGGTACGGTAAGATCTGCAAATTGAATGGGCCGGTATGCCTGCGTAATATTTCCATAAAATTCTGTTTTATCATTCACATGATATTCTGTACCTACACCAGCCAATAAAAATCCACGGCCACGTTTTTCATTTTTTAAAAGAATGGCATTGCCCAGATTATCATACCCGTTTCTGCCGGATGCTTTTGCTTGTAAAAACTCGTATCGGATACCCGGGATAATGATGAACTTGTTACTGACACGGAAAATATTTTCGGCAAATATTGCTGCATTCGAAGATCTGTATTCAATATCTTTTGGATAAACAGGATCCAACAAATTAATATTATAATCAGATCCGGTTGTTCCTTTTCCATCCCTGTATCGGAATGTAGTACCGCTGTACAACCTGATTCCGCCTGAAAAAGTATTTTGCATTGAACCCAATTTATAATCTCCCAGGTATCTTGTTTCCATTCCGTAATTCCGGTAAACATCAATATCTACTTTACGGTTATTATATGCTTGAACAGCAGTATTTATTGAATCTTTAATATTAATCGGTTGCAAAAATCCAACACTGTTTCTATCACCCAAAATGGTAAACAGTTTTATATTCATCCTGGAATTGTCCGAAAAGTTATAATTGGCAATCATAGCAGCAGTGGTCCAGCTGATATCGAACCAGTTGCGGCTGCGCAAACTTTGTCTTGCATCCGTTGCAAACTGAGCATCTGTCAATCCGCCCGGTTGCTTGCTGCGCATATTATATTTCATTACTTCAGCAGTTAATGAAAATTTCTTTGTAAACCGGTAAGTAAATGTTCCAAAACCGGAGTTGATAAAGTATTCACTATTTTGTCTCCATCCATCCGCTTTTCGATGGTCGAAGAATGCATAATAATGGTACTTTTCTTTATCTCCACCAACAGCATTATAAGAATTAAAAAGTCCGTAGCTGCCGATGGTTTGCTGTGTTTCTACCTCAAAAGGTTTTTTTATTTCACTGCCATTGCGCAAAATATAATTTACCATGCCGCCAAATTGCGGACCATATTGTAATGCTCCCTGCCCCCTTACAATTTCGATTCTTTGTACCGCCTGCAATTGCGGATTATAATAAGCTTCCGGATATCCAAACGGATCTGCAGAAATATCATATCCGTTCTGACGGGTATTAAACTCCCAACTTCTGTTTGGACTTAATCCTCTTGCCGCAATGCCAATTTGTATACCACTGCCATCACTTTCCCAAATATGTATGCCGGGAACTTTTGCCAATACCTGTCTCATGGTATTGGTTACCACATTGCCTTGCACATTATCCAATACGATCAGCGCATTTTTCTTTCCTGCATAAATGGAGGTGCCTACGATCTCCGGTAATTGATGAATATCGGATCGGCTGTTTTGTCCAACGATGGTAATCTCCGGTAAATATTTATGTTGTGGATTTGTTGTATCGTCATGAAAAATGACTCTTTCCTTACTCTGACCTAACATGGATAAGACTGTAATAACTCCGATTGTTAACGTAACTATTTTCTTCATGTTCACTTGTTATTTTCACTTGCAAAATTCCCTCAAACAGACAAATAGATTGTTACGCAATCAGAAAACTGATTTACGGATTCCGTAAAAAGAAAAGAAATTTACAATGTGATGACAGATGAAAATCAACGCAGCAACAATTCGCAGGGTTTTAGCCCGGTATGCTTTTTAAATGCAGTTGAAAAGTGAGAGATAGAAGAATAGCCTAAGAATAATGAAACCTCGGTTACGCTCAACCCTTTTTCATATAAAAGATATTTTGCATGATCCATCCTTTGATTTTGATAAAAATCAAAAATGGTGGTACCAAACATTTCCTTAAAACCTTTTTTCAGATAACATTCGTTGATAGCTACTTTACGACTTAGTTCCTTGATGGTAATTGGTTCACCAATATGGTCGATTAAAACTTCCCGTGCTTTTTCTATTTTTTTCCGATCGTCTTCATTGGAAAGGAATTTACAATTGATGATATCAATTTCTTTTTCACCCAACATGCAATCCAAACTATACAAAAGCAACATCTGGGTTTGTGCATTCACATAAATATTTTCCAGACTATCTGTATAGCCATTATTCATCAGGGATTCAAGAACAAACCTTGTCTTACTGCAAAGCGGCAGGGTTTTAGAAAAAGAAGAAACATGCGAAAAATTAAGAATATCATCGGCTATCCTCTGACCAACTCCCCGGGATTTTACAAATTGAGAAAGATTGGTTGGGGAAAAATTAAAGCTTAATACATCAATGCTATCCTGTCGTTCGTTGCAATTGCGTGATGCACTATACTTACAATTGTTACACTCTGTTGCTTTCAATTGACAATAGACATTGCCAGACAAGCAGAAACGAAGTTCCAGATAATTGGCTTCCGTGTTATCTTTTTCGTAATGATAAACCAGCATTCCCGTATCATCAATATTTAACTGGGGGTCTTTTTTATATCTTTTTATTACATATTGAACGGCACCGGGAATAAATTGCTCCTTTTCTTGCAGTAATTCCAGGTTTTCGTGAAGAATGTTTTGCTTCGTTGCAAAGGTCAATATGTCAATTGGTTGATGCATAAATTAGATACAAAACTAAGTTTAAACTTTGAATATTCAAGTCGCCAATTGTTAACCGACTGATAATCTGTTAATTAAAAACGAAATGATGAAAAATATAGCGTTTTTTTATATGATCAGTTAACTTTGCCCGTCACGCTTAAAAAGGCGTGGTTTTTTTTAAAGGATTCATATGATTCATCCACATACATATATTCACCCAAATGCCAAACTGGCTACCAATGTTAAAGTAGATCCTTTTACCGTAATCCATCAGGATGTTGAAATTGGTGAAGGAACCTGGATAGGTTCTAATGTAACCATTATGGAAGGGGCCAAAATTGGAAAAAATTGTCGCATTTTCCCCGGTGCCGTAATTGCCGCCATTCCACAGGACCTAAAATATGAAGGAGAATATTCGCAGGTTACAATTGGCGACAATACAACCATCCGTGAATTTGTTACCGTAAACAGAGGAACCAAGGATAGAGAAAAAACTTCGATTGGAGATAACTGCCTGATTATGGCATATACCCATATAGCTCACGATTGCTTAGTTGGCAATAACTGCATATTAAGTAACAGTACACAGGTTGCAGGCCATGTAACCATTGGCGACTGGGCAATACTTGGCGGTATGTGTGCTATCCATCAGTTTGCAAATGTGGGCCAGCATTCATTTATTAGCGGCGGTTCATTAGTAACTAAAGACATTCCACCCTATATCAAAGCAGGAAGAACGCCGTTGACTTATGCCGGTGTAAACTCTGTTGGATTAAAACGCCGTGGTTTCAATATCGATAAAATCAATCATATCATGGAAATTTACCGGGTTGTTTTCAATAAAGGAATGAACACTTCTCAGGCATTGGAATTTATTGAAGAAGAAATGCCAGCAACAGACGAACGGGATGAAATAGTAACGTTTATCCGAGACTCGCAAAGAGGTATTATCAAACGCCATTCAAAAAATAATCTGGATGAAGATCTTATTGGCTGATGCCGGTAAACGATACAACAGGGAGTGGATTTTTCGCCATTTCAATTATACATTTGAACTGGCTCAATCGTATGCCATCGTTGGACCCAACGGTTCGGGCAAATCAACATTATTACAAGTACTTAGTAGTGCCATTCAATGCAGCGAAGGAAAAATTACCTGGTCGGTTGATGAAAAAATTATCGCAGATGAAAATGTTTTCAGCCAGGTTTCCATTTGTGCACCCTATTTAGAATTGGTTGAAGAAATGACCCTGCTTGAGTTTTTAGATTTTCACCAACAGTTTAAAAAATTTATTGCAGGATTTGATTCGGAGAAAATCATTTCGATACTTGGTTTAGAAAAAGCCCGTGATAAACAAATCCGCAATTTTTCATCGGGCATGAAACAGCGAGTGAAGCTGGCTCAATGTATATTCTCGGATGTTCCGGTAATTTTTCTGGATGAACCCTGTACCAACTTCGACCAAGAAGCTGTTGCATTATATCAACAACTGATTACTGATCACTGTAAAAAAAGAATGGTGATCGTTAGTTCAAACGACCACCAGGAATTTGATTTTTGCAAAAAAATTATTCAGATCACAGATTACAAATAATTAACCGGCTTTTTTAACCCGATAGGTATAAACTCTTTTCACCACTTTAGTCGCTTTCCCTTTTTCATCAAAAGTAGTTCGTTGAGTCCAGTTACCTTGTTCATCATGTGTATCATACTTGAACGTTGTTGTTTTTGTAGTTGTTGAGTCTTTACCGACATTGACATTAGTTGTTTCAATCTGTTCACCCTGATCATTATATTTCGAAGTAGTCGTATTCATTACTTTACCGCTACTGTCCTTCATGGTCATTTCTGTTTGTAGGTTCTTATTATATTTCAAATTGGCAGAAACCCCTAAAGAACTGTCTGGCTTATGTTGTATCCAGGACGTTACTTGTCCGAATTCATTATGCCCGATTCCATCGTAATAAAACTCCAGTTTACCCGATGAGTCGAATGCTTCTCCGGTGTTCCAACTTCCTGATTCATCAAAACTCAATTTAAATGAGTTTTTGGTTTTACCCTTTTCTGTATTTAAAACAGAAGCGAATAAGCCATTTTCATGGCGGGTAAAAACTGATGCTGATTTTACGGTTCCGCTACTTTCTTTTTCCGAGTTTTTTAATGTGTTTCCGTTTACATCAAATTCAGTTAGGGTGATACAACAGGAATCCATCATAGTGGCAGTTCCGCTACTATCCACCTGATAAGGGGTTTCTTCTATTAACTGTATATCACCTTTCATGTTATCTGATAGCAGTTCGTTGTATTTGGTCTTTGAACTGTTTTGCTGATTGCAGGAAATCATTAAAAAGATTCCCGTACATAATAAAAAGCCTGATTTCTTCATCCTAAAAAATTTTAAGATTATAAAATGAGGATACAAAAAATCAGTCTTCGGTTGGGGGTAGATGTGTATCAAGTTATGAATAAATTTCATAACATCAATACATTAACGGTGACTTGCTATTAATAAATTCAAATCCGTATATTTTAAATTGAACCGTTCACTGAGGTAAAAATTTGTCAATGCTCCCTTAAACATATAAATGCCATTTCGCAGATGAACTTTGTGCCAGATCAGGTTTTCAAATCCACCATCATCTCCTGCTTCCAGCAATAAAGGCATCAACACATTGCTGATGGCTTGTGAAGCAGTACGGGAAAACCCGGAAGGAATATTAGGAACACAATAATGAATAACTCCATATTTTAGAAAAACCGGATTTTGATGTGAGGTGATTTCAGATGTCTCAAAACATCCTCCCCGGTCGATACTTACATCAATGATTACAGATCCAGGTCGCATATTGCTGACCATTTCTTCGGTTACCACCATCGGTGTTCTGCCACTTGACGAATTGAGTGCCCCGACTGCTACTTCACAGGTCTTTAATTGTTTGGCCAGCATTCTTGGCTCAATGACAGATGTCCATAACCGATGGCCGATGGTATTTTGCAATCTTTTTAAACGATACACACTATTATCAAAAACTTTTACAGATGCGCCAAACGACAAAGCTGCTCTTGCAGCATATTCGCCAACAATACCGGCACCAATGATGATGACTTTTGTGGGTGCAATACCGGAAATTCCACCCAACAAAACTCCTTTTCCATGATTGACTGAACTTAAATATTGTGCTGCAATCAACATGGATGCACTACCCGCAATCTCACTCATGCTTCGAACAATGGGATAAGTTCCACTATCATCTTTTAAGTTTTCAAAAGAAATCGCCGTGATTTTTTTATCCATCATAGCCTGTAATAATTCTGCTTTTATTACACTGATATGTATGGGAGAAATAATAATCTGATTCAATTGTAAAAGCGGTAAATCTTCTTCAATGACCGGAGCACTTTTTACGAGTATGGGAGCCTTGTAAACCTCGGCTCTTTCATAAACAATTTTTGCACCCGCTTCACTATAATCTTTATCCGGGAAATGAGATGCTTCTCCGGCATTATGCTCAACCATTACCTGGTGACCACTACTAACCAATACACTGACGGCATCCGGTGTCAAAGCAATCCTGTTTTCCTGGAATGCAATTTCTTTTGGCATTCCGATGTATAACTGTTCGCCTTTTGGTTTTATGTCCAAGGTTTCTTCTAAAGTTTCATAAACGAAACTTGTGCTGATCACTGGTCTTGATTGAGGCATATTGATTACTTAACCTTCATTTTAAATAAATAAAATTGAAAAACAGAATTGAATTTACAAATAAATTGCTGAAATAGAAGAGAATACATTTGCCGGTATCAATAATTTAGGGACTTCCCACGTTGATTTTCCTGGTGCTTGAATCCACTGTATCTATAAAGACCCTGATCGTTTCATCAGGAAATAAACCGGGTGCTTTTTCGGGCCATTCCACTAAACAAATATGATCGCTGAAAAGGCAATCCTCTATGCCGGCCCCGATGGCTTCGTCTTCATCTTTCAACCGATACAAATCAATATGATAAATTAATTTCTCCTGGCCATTTTCATCATACCCATATTCATTGATGATTGTGTAAGTTGGACTGCTGATTACATCCCTAACTTTTTTTGCTTCGCATAATGCATGAATGAACGTTGTTTTACCGGCCCCCATTTGACCATAAAATGCAAATACGGCATCCTTATTCCCAAACTCTTTCCAAAATGCTTGGGCAACATCAGCAATTTCCGAAAGCAAATAAATTCTTTCCATAATGCAAAATAACTCCGTTTTTGCAACCTTGTAAAAAACATAATTCCATTTGTTATATAGAACTATGATAAATTTGCAACAATATTTGCAACATGGAAAAAATAAAATGGAAAGTAGATGGCATGACTTGTTCTAACTGTGCCCTCACCGTTCACAAGTATCTTGAAAAAGAAGGAATGAATGAAGTGAAAGTAAACCTGATTACAGGCGACATTTCTTTTGATGGAAATGGCGAAATGAAAAAAGAAAAATTAATCAAAGGAATACATTCATTGGGGTATAATGTTGTTAGTACTGATCAGGAAACAGAAAAAAAATCATTCAGCTTTTTAGATACACATTTAAAAAAGTTTTTGTTTTGCCTGCCATTTACCCTGCTGCTGATGTTGCACATGATACCGGGGTTGCACATTCATTGGTTGATGAACCACTATGTTCAACTTGCATTAACGATTCCTGTATACCTGGTAGGTATCCATTTTTTTGGAAGAAGTGCCTATCATAGTTTAGTCAATGGTCTGCCCAATATGAATGTATTGATTGCTATTGGTGCCAGTGCTGCTTTTATTTATAGCCTGACCGGAACCCTGATGAACCTTGGTGAAGGATATTTATTTTACGAAACCGCTGCAGCCATTTTCACCCTGGTTTTTCTGGGAAATTACATGGAAGATGCCAGCATCCGTTCTACACAAAAAGCATTGAATGAACTGGCCAGGTCGCAGAAAGTGATGGCTAATATGATTGCTTTTGATGATGAACATAAAGAACAAATATTCCCCATTGAAAATACACAATTGAAAGTTGGCGATCTTCTTTTAATCAAGAGTGGTGAACAGGTACCGATGGATTGTAAAATACTCTGGGGCGAAGCAGAAATCAATGAAGCCATCATCACCGGTGAAAGCATTCCGGTTCATAAGAAACAAAAAGACCTATTGATTGGCGGTAGCCTGCTGGAAAACGGAACCGTAAAAGCCCAGGTAACTGCTGTCGGAGATGAAACTGTTCTTTCAGGCATCATCAACCTGGTAAAACAGGCACAGGGAGAAAAACCACCCGTACAAAAAATGGCCGACCGAATCAGTGCTATTTTCGTACCCGTTGTAATAGCCATTGCACTAATCACATTAGCCGTAAACTGGTATCTCTTAAGTGCATTTACACCAGCCTTGATGCGTAGCATAGCCGTATTGGTTATTGCATGTCCTTGTGCAATGGGACTGGCAACACCTGCGGCCATTGCCGTTGGTTTAGGCAGAGGCGCAAAAGAAGGCATATTATTTATGCATGCCGGCAGCCTTGAATTATTCAAAGACATTAAACAAGTTGTTTTCGATAAAACCGGCACACTGACTACCGGCAAATTCAATATAGCAAACTATAATTCCTTATCAACCGATGATGCCGAATTTAAACGAATTGCATTTTCCATTGAAAAATTCTCCAACCATCCTATTGCAAAATCAATAACCAAGGAATGGAAAACAACCAATGAAATAAAATGGAAGTCGGTGGAGGAAATAAAAGGTGTTGGCATGAAAGCCATTGACAAGGAAGGGAATATTTTCTTTGCCGGTTCATTTCGTGTTGTTGAAAAAATGGATGTTGAAAAAACGCACAATATCTATATTGTAAAAAATGAAAGTCTGTTAGGTTGGATAGATGTGAAAGATGAAATCCGGGAAGAAGCCTCCGGCGTTATAGACTATCTGTATAAAAAAAATATCAAAACAATTTTGCTGAGTGGCGACCGGCAAGAGAAATGTGATTTAATTGCTAAACAATTGGGTATTGACACCGTATATGCCGAAAAAAAGCCGGAAGAAAAATTAAGCATCATTACTGAATTAACTGCACAGCAACCAACCATTATGGTGGGTGATGGCATCAACGATGCGCCGGCATTGGCGAAGGCCACTATCGGGATCTCGGTAAGTGAAGCATCTCAAATTGCCATGCAAAGTGCCCATGTGGTTTTAATGAATAAAGGATTAAAAAATCTGCCCAATGCTCTTGGATTGGGTAAACACACTTACATAACCATCAAACAAAATCTTTTCTGGGCATTTTTTTACAATATCATCGCCATACCTGTAGCTGCTTTCGGATTTTTAACCCCGACCTTTGGCGCATTGGTTATGGGATTAAGCGATGTAGTGCTAGCAATTAATTCAGTCAGGTTATTTGTAAAAAAAGTGGTTTAATTTGAAAACTACTTGTTGAAAATATTTAGTGACAAGCGTAAAAAGGACAAACCAATATTAACTGTGGACAAACATAAACAATCCATCATTTAACAGCGACTTTCAGGAAATTTTTTACCAACCCGACAAATCAACGCTTCTTTATTTTCTGTTATTTAAACAACCTATTTTAAAACAATCATTTTCTTTTGCCCCTAACGCCGACCAGCACACAGGGTGAAATCAAAATGCCTTTGCCGAACTTATTTCGCATTGGCGTCAAGTTAAGGAAGCTTTGAATAAGCGAAATTTCAATGTAAAGAATAATGAATAAACAAGAAGTAAACATTGCAGGGAATAATCATAAAGTTTGCTATCAATTGTCCAGTAATGAATTGCCCTGCCCTTCAGGGCAGGGACTAAATGGCAATCTATAAGTAGGGCTTTAGCCCAATATTTCTATTTGGGCTAAAGCCCGGAATACATTTCAACCCATCACCGCCCTAAAGGGCAGTGCAATTAAAGGGCAGTGTAATTAATTTTGAATCCATAATTTTATGACCTTGCTTGCTGGAACTATATTTAAACTGTTCAAATACATTCTGTACAATTTTCGCCCCTAATGTTTCTATGGACAAGGGTTTAAAACAAATTTGCACAAAATAAACTTGACGCCAATGCGAACTTGTTTCGGGAAGCCACCCCCCACCCGCTATTTTGATAATAGTGTTTAGTTAAATGTAAATTGTCAATGCTGAATGCCCGTACGACAGGTCGAACGGGCATTCAGCATTCTGCATTCTCGAAATAAACCGTCACTTTACTTATAACATAACATTAGTAGAGATTTTATTAATTAAATTAGCAGCTATACAAAATAAATTATGCCATTAAGCTGGAACGAAATAAAAACAAAGGCCACTGCCTTTAGCAAAGAATGGGAAAACGAAGTGAGCGAAGATGCCGAAGCCAAATCATTCTGGGATGATTTCTTTAATGTTTTTGGTATAGGTCGCCGCAGGGTAGCCACTTTTGAACACGCAGTGAAATCTCCCCTCTCCCCGTCCGACCGGGTCATCCGGGCGGGCTTTGGAGAGGGGTCGGGGGTGAGGCATGGCTTTATTGACCTGCTTTGGAAAGGTGTGATTTTAATTGAGCATAAAAGCCGTGGCAAAGACCTTGACAAAGCATACCAACAGGCCAAAGATTATTTTCCCGGATTAAAAGAGAAGGAACTCCCACGTTATATTTTGGTAAGCGATTTTGAGCGGTTCCGCTTGTATGATCTGGAAGAGAATATCCAATATGAATTTAAACTTTCCAATTTTGTAAACCATGTACACCTCTTTGGTTTTATTGTGGGTTACCAGAAAAGAACTTACAAAGAACAGGACCCTGTAAATATTGAAGCGGCTGAACTGATGGGTATGCTGCATGATAAATTAAAAGCCATTGGCTACGATGGGCACCACCTGGAATTGTATTTGGTTCGTTTGCTTTTTTGTTTGTTTGCCGATGATAGCAGCATTTTTGAAAGAGGAATTTTTAATGAATACATCGAACTAAAAACAAATGAAGATGGCAGCGACCTTGCCATGCACATCAGCCAGTTATTTACAATTCTCAATACGCCCAAAGACAACCGTTTTAAAAACATAGATGAAAGCCTGGATATTTTTCCGTACGTCAATGGAAAGCTGTTTGAAGAACCTTTGCCTGTTGCAAGCTTTGATGGAGAGATGCGAAAGATATTGATTGATTGCTGCCTGTTGGATTGGGGCAAAATATCACCGGCCATTTTTGGTTCGCTGTTTCAGAGTGTGATGGATAGCAAGGCCCGGCGGAATTTAGGTGCCCACTACACCAGTGAAAAAAATATCCTGAAATTAATCAAGCCTTTGTTTTTAGATGAGCTGTATAAAGAATATACAGTTGCAAAAGAGAGTAAACCAAAACTGCAAAAATTTCATGATAAAATAAGCAAGCTCCGGTTCCTGGATCCTGCCTGTGGTTGCGGTAACTTTTTAATAATTGCCTATAGAGAATTAAGATTGCTGGAAATAGAAATCATAAAAACGCTGATTTTTAAATACGAAAAATTAAGAGTAGAAGTAGCCACAAGTG
>JAYWEL010000251.1:0-7014 GCA_043779285.1 Chitinophagaceae bacterium
TTTTTTTAACGGAGTGCAAAGGTAATCACCTTTCAATAACAACCAAATATTTTGCCAACTATTTTTAAGCTTTTTTTTGAAAAATTATTCAAAATGGAAAACCTAAATACGGCTTAAATGAAAAAAGAACAAACCCAACTTTTTTAGCGGGTTGCAAAGATATGAAGTTGAAGACTATTCGCAAAAGAATTCTTGCTTTTATATTCATCTTTTCCTTCTTTTTTATTTGATTTCTAAGAGCTAATTCCGTTGCTTTTTTCAAAGCGGGGTGCAAAGATAACTATGTTATACTTGTCTCCAAATATATTTTCAACTTTTCAATTATGCATTTGCCTGAAAGGCTTACTGCTTATGCGTTTCCTGATCTATATTTTTTTTGAACTTATATGTGTGTATAAATTGGGGTACTCCACTGCTATTAAAAACAATCCGTGGGAAGGAACTGCGAAATTAGCTACAGTACAGTCTTTTGCTTCAATTATTGCTTTAAACTCCTTTACATCAATTTTTTTACGTCCAACTAAAAGCATTGTACTGACTAACCCTTTTACCATACCTCTTAAAAATCTATTTCCTTTTATATTATATACAAGAGCTTGCTCTTCCTTGATCCATTGACTATTAAAAATTTTACATTCGAATGTATTCACTTGTGTATTTCGTTTTGAAAAAGAAGTAAAATCAGATGTATTTTTTATTATCTGTGCTGCTTCATTCAATAAATCGATATCCAACCGATATGGATAATGATATGCTTGCTCTTTTAAAAAGGGATTCTTGTTAATATATATATAGTACTTGTATTCTCTGCTAACCGCATCAAACCTTGCATGCGCACTTTCCGGTACTGAAAAGATTCTTTTTATGACAATGTCCTCATGAATGAGAGCATTCATATTATAGATCAGTTTTTTAGAAATTTCTTCATCAAAATTAAAATGAAAATAATTCTGCAATGAATGAACCCCTGTATCAGTTCTGGAAGAACCTGTTAATTGTATTTTTTGCTTTAGTAGTAATTTAAATGCATTTTCAATTTCAGATTGAACTGTAATTGCATTTTTTTGAATTTGAAATCCACTAAAACAAGTTCCTTTATATGAAACTTCGATAAAGTATCTTGACATAGCAGATATTCTATTGGTGATCTTTTGAAGCTTATTTACTTTTCAGCATGTTTCGAAAACGGTTAATAAAATACTCATCTTTAAATTCCAACTCCAGACTGGAGAAATTCTCCTTATCTGCTATAAACCCATTTGAAGCACTATAAAACTGATATCTACCTAAATCATAAAGAAAAAGGCTTCCCAAGTTTTTTATTTGTGCTGTTGTAAAACATTTAGCTTGAAAATATTTTTTTGCCTGATCAATCATTCCATCATCATCTTTTTCGTTTGCCATTATTTTTCTTAAATCAAAAAAATCGGTTTCAGTTGCAAAAGCGATACAATTATTTTTTGCATTAACACTTATCAATTCCTTCTTATCCACTTCATCTGCTTGTTTTATTATCGCTTCCTTTTTTTCAATCACTTCAACTTTTTCAGATTGGATTACCGTATTTTCTTTTGTTGCATTTGCAACTATATCCAAAAACTTAATTTCTTTTTTCGCTGGTTCAACAATTGTTGACTTTGTTTTTTGTTCATTTGGTATCAGTATCCGGATAGTATCTGTATTACCATTTTTAAAAGAATCTGTAAATACCAACCCCACTCCTTCTGTTGTTGAACTTTCAGAATTATACTTGACAGTAGATTTATCCTGTTTTATTTTATTTTCTACAAGCTCTTTTTCAACAACTGGTATAACCTCAATTCTTTCTTCCACTTTTTCATTTATTGCCAATTTTTCATTTTTCTTAATATCCTGTTCTTCTTTAAGCGCTACTACTACTGAATCTCTTTTATTGATTTCTTCAACTACTATCTCCTTTTTTTCAATATCTGACTTTTTTTCTATTGCAACTTCTGGATCAGCCATTGACCTGGTTGTAATGCTGTCCTGAACTACCGGTTCCAATTTCTTCTCTTCTTTTTTTACAAATATCAATTTCTCTTTTATAGATGAATCATCGATAGCCTTTGACAGCATATTATTGAATGGATTGAAATCCATTTTCTCCGTTTTCACTTCTGTTCGATCTTTAGATATTTCAGGAATAAAAGGTTTAACCAATGCTAGACTTTGAAGATTGAATAAATTCAATTCTTTATCCTTATCATTCATAATTAAATAACCTTGATCTTTTTTATTGATATTTATTAAGAAGGGGTTGTTTAATTCCTTTCCCTGGATTCCTATATTAATTAAATAAGAACTGTCTCTTAATTCTGGTATTATTAAATAGCCGGAAGAAGTAGAATTTAAAACCTCATCCTGATGCTTTACAAAAAAACTTTGCTTTGATTCGGATTGCAAATACAGAAAATAGGTTTTTTGTGCCACAACAACTGTCGAACAAAAAATAAAAACAAAGAAGAATACGATTCTGTTCATCATTCGGTTATTATTCTATTTCAAAATTAGTTCAAATATTTCGAGTTCCTTTTTTTTTAAGAAGACAGCCCTGTAATAGCAAAGCGATCCGCCTGTGGTGGATCGCTTTACCTAATATTTTTTCATAAAAAATTACCAACTTCCACTTGCGCCTCCTCCTCCTCCCCCACCTCCGCCAAACCCGCCAAAACCACCTCCACTTCCACCGCCACCGCCAAAACCACCAAAGCCACCTCCTCCTGAAAAGGTTGGACCTATCCAACCACGGTATCCTCTGCGTGACAACATACCACCTCTTCCACCACCACTGGAGCTATAAATTAACCATATTATAAAAAGTATGATTAAAATTATTCTTCCTAAACTAATCTTTTTGTTTTTTTTATTATAACCCTGCGGTGCAGTGTATTCACCTACAGCGGCTAAAAAAATGGCGGTAGTTGCTTCATCTAAACCCCTGTAAAAATTTCCTGCTTTAAAATTGGGTAAAATTTCCCTATCAATAATTTGTCCTGCAGTAATATCCGGTATAGCTCCTTCTAATCCATATCCCACTTCAATCCGTACATTCCGGTCTTCTTTTGTTACTAAAAGAACAATACCATTATTATTTTTTTTATTACCTACTCCCCAATCCCGTAAAATTCTCAAAGCCACATCCTCAATGGGATAATCATTGGTAGAATTAATTATAACAACAGCTATCTGGTTTGATGTACTATCGTCGTAAGCAACCAGTTTGTTTTCTAATGCAATTTTTTGTTCAGCCGTTAAGCTATTCGTAAAATCATTGACCAGTTTTGCAGGCGAAGGTCTTGCAGGAATTATTTTTTCTATCTGTGCATTTGCAGAGAATACAAAAAATAATGATATGATAAATAGAATTCTTTTCATTGATTTATAACTTTCCAAAAACAATTTCATCCGGTAATTCATTTTTATCGGTGTTTCTTTCAAATGGAAAATGTAAATACAATGCTTCACCTATATCATTTACACAATTCCTAATTCCAATGGCTATTTCTTGACCGGAAAATGCGGCTAATATCAAATTCACTTCTTTCTGCCAGTATTCATTTCCCACTTTTTCATGAATACCTTGATCTCCGAAAATTGCCAGTTGATGATCTTTCAATGCGATATAAACCAAAACTGCATTGCGCAATTCTGTATTATCCATTTTAAGATTATAAAAAAGTTCTTTTGCTCTATCCAATGGCTCAACAAAATGGCAACGACTTTCTATAAACACACGTATCTCTCCACTGGTGCATTTTTCAGAACTGCTTATTGCATCCAGAATCATTTGTGTATCTTCCTTACTGAAGATTTCTTTTGATTTTTGCCAAGGAAATAACCGCACTTTCAGATTTTATTGTAGGATTTAGAAATTAACTTTCGGTGCTTTCTCAGAACCGGCATCGGCTGCAAAACCTTCTTTCTTTGCAAAACCAAACATGCCAGCAAACATATTTGTGGGGAATGAGCGAACTTTTGTATTGTAGGTATTGATGGCTGCATTGAAATCATTCCTGGTTACATTAATCCGATTTTCTGTTCCTTCCAATTGTCGTTGAAGATCGCGGAAACTTTCTGTTGCTTTCAACTCAGGATATTTTTCGATGGTGACCAATAAGCGGCTTAGTGCGCCACTTAATTGTCCTTGTGCCTGTTGGAATTGTGCAACTTTTTCGGGAGTTAAATTATTTACATCAATATTCATAGATGTTGCTTTTGCTCTTGCTTCTACCACTTTGGTCAATGTTTCCTGTTCGAAATTGGCAACACCTTTTACTGTATTTACCAGGTTTGGAATTAGGTCGGCTCTTCGTTGATAAGAACTTTGCACATCATTCCATTTATTTTTTACGGTTTCATCCTGTTTTACTAAGCCATTATACGAGCCACAGCTCCAGGCAAAAAGCATTAATACTAATCCACCAATGATTATCAGGGTTAAATTTTTAGTTCCTTTCATTTTTTATTTTTTTAGAAGTGTATAAAAATAAATTATTTATAGTGAAAATAAATATTGTTTCAAATTATTTTCACTATTGAGCCATAGCCGAAATTCCGGGTAATACTTTTCCTTCAAAATATTCTAATAATGCGCCGCCGCCTGTAGATACATAACTTACTTTATCTGCAAACCCGAATTTGTTTACAGCAGCAACACTATCACCTCCGCCAACTAAAGAAAATGCACCTTTAGCAGTAGCCAATGCAACTGATTTCGCAATTTCTTTTGTGCCATGCTGAAATTTTTCCATTTCAAAAACACCCATCGGCCCATTCCACAAAATGGTTTTTGAATGTAAAATGATATTACAAAATTGCTCGCAAGCATTGGGGCCAATATCCAAACCCATCCAACCATCTGGAATATGATTACTAGGTGCAGAAGAAGTTTCTGCGGCAGGATCAAATTTATCGGCAATAATAGAATCGGCAGGAAGATGAATACATACTCCTTTTTCTTCTGCCTTTTTTAATAATGCAATCGCTGTACCCATCCGATCATCTTCACATAATGAATTGCCGATTTTCCCACCGGTAGCTTTCATAAATGTATAAGCCATTCCTCCACCAATAATAATATCGCTGGCCCTGTCCATCAGATTTTCTATGATGAGAATTTTATCTGAAACTTTTGCGCCGCCAATGATAGCCGTGAATGGTTTTTCAGATTCGTTCATCAGCTTTTCGGCATTGGCTACTTCGGCATTCATCAGCAAGCCAAACATTTTTTTATCAGCGGCGAAATAATCTGCAATCACTGCTGTGGAAGCATGTGCCCTATGAGCAGTTCCAAAAGCATCATTGACATATATATCTGCATGTCTGCTTAATTTTTCGGCAAAATCCTTTTCGCCTTTTTCTTCATCTTTATAAAACCGTAGATTTTCCAACAATAAAACTTCGCCGGGTTTTAAATTATCAGTAAGCCGAATTGCTTCATCGCCTATACAATCATTTGCAAATAATACATTCACATCTTGTCCGGTTGATGAATGGAGTAATTCTCTTAAATGACTGATCAAATGTTTTAATGAAAATTTATCCTCCGGGCCAGCTTTTGGTCTTCCCAAATGACTCATCAGAATAGCTGCTCCTCCATCTGCCAATATTTTAGTTATCGTTGGCAAAGAAGCTTTCATTCTTGAATCATCCGTAATAATAAGATCCCCGTTCAAAGGAACGTTAAAGTCCACCCTGATCAAAACTTTTTGACCGGAAAAATTGTGTTGAGAAAATTTAGACATAAGATAAATTTAATATTGTTGTCAAAATTACCGGAAACAAAAATGCCGGAAAAGATTCCGGCATTTAAAAATATTACTTATTTATTTACTTACTTATCAATTGTGCAAAATAATTAACCGTGCGGACCAACTGACTTACATAACTCATTTCGTTATCGTACCAGCTAACGGTTCTTACTAATTGTGCATCGCCAACAGAAATTACTTTTGTCTGCGTTGCATCAAATAAAGAACCAAAATGAATACCGATAATGTCTGAACTAACTATTTCATCTTCGGTATAGCCAAAACTTTCATTACTAGCTGCTTTCATGGCTGTATTTATTTCATCTACCGAAACTTTTTTAGACAGAATCACATTCAACTCGGTTAAAGAACCTGTTAATGTTGGTACCCGCTGCGCTGAACCATCCAGTTTCCCCTTCAATTCTGGTAATACCAATCCAATTGCTTTGGCTGCTCCTGTACTGTTTGGCACAATGTTCTGAGCCGCTGCTCTTGCACGACGAAGGTCATCTTTTGCATGTGGTGAATCTTGTGTATTCTGATCGTTGGTATACGCATGAACCGTGGTCATCAATCCGGCTTGTAAACCAAATTCATCGTTCAATACTTTTGCCATGGGAGCCAGACAGTTGGTAGTACAGGAAGCACAACTGATAATAGTTTCACTACCATCCAGTATTTCATGATTTACATTAAACACAATTGTTTTCAAATCACCTGTTGCCGGTGCTGAAATAACTACCTTTCTTGCACCTGCTACAATATGTGCAGCTGCTTTGTCTTTATCTGCAAAAAAACCGGTACACTCCAACACTACATCCACCTCATGATCTTTCCAAGGAATATCTGCCGGATTTCTTTGTGCATATATTTTTACTTCGTCTCCATTAACAATGATTGAGTTCTCTGTTGCTTTTACATCCTGACCAAAACGGCCCTGAGCTGAATCGTACTTTAATAAATGTGCTAAAACAGTTGGACTGGTTAAATCGTTGATAGCAACAACCTCGATTCCTTTCATATCATATATCTGACGATAAACCAACCGACCTATACGACCGAAACCATTAATAGCAACTTTTACTGTGCTCATGTTTATTATATTTTATAATTTTTTAAAATGCGCTGCGAAGGTACATTATTGAAATTAATACCGCTTATAAACAGTAAATAGTCCAATGCGCTTTTCTGCGGTATAATACCATCTAAGATTTACACATAGTCCCTGCCCGTCCGGTCAGGC
>JAYWEL010000252.1:0-2963 GCA_043779285.1 Chitinophagaceae bacterium
CATAATCAGAAAATTTATAAATAGGTCGGTTGTCTACACCTGATAAAGTTCCGGTTGGTTTACTCAAACCATAATTCCTTACCATCATCGCTTTAATATCTTTTGTATAAACAACATCGGCACTTAACACCCAACCATTTTCATACTTTCTATCTATACCAATATTATTACGCCAAACTTGAGGCCATTTGAAATCGGGTGCTGTAACATTAAAGTAAAACCAGTTTGGATTAGCAACCTGATTTCCAACCCAAACAAATGGGAAACGACCAGCAAATAATCCAGAACCACCTCTTAGTTGAACAGTTTTATTACCTTTCATATCCCAGTTAAAACCTACTCTTGGTGAAATTAACGGGCTTTGTTTCGGTAATTTGGTATTATCTAAGCGAACTGGTTTTCCGTCTTTGTCAAAATAGCTAACGTTCTCAGCCATTTTTTGAATTTTGTCTGCTGTATTGAAATATAAAGGCAAGTCCATCCGTATACCGTAAGTCAATCTAAAATTATCAGTGATGTCCCACTCATCCTGTGCATATACAGCGAACTGGCCCAAGGTCAGTTGAGCCAATGCCCAATCAGCATTTGATGTAGGTCTTCTTCCATAAGCTACTTCATCATCAAACTTTCCATTTCTAACTGAGTCCAGAAAAGCTGAAACGGTGGAAAATTGATAAAATGGACTGCCATAGCCAAACAAATTAAAGGAGTTGTCGAATTTGAATCGTTCAAATGAACCTCCAATTGTGAATGTATGTTTACCGGCAAAAATGTTGAAGTTGTTGGTAATTTGTAGTGCATCCTGGTTCAACAAATTATGAACAGAGAAAGGTTCATGACCGGCAGCAATATAAGGAGCTCCATCTTTTTGAATGGTAATAACAGGGAATGGCGTTGAAAACGGATCACGGGTATCTCTGAATGCAGTATTAATGATCCGTAATTTATTGGAGTATTTGCTGCTGAAATTGGATTTCAATTCAAAATTAAAATTGTACAATTTGTTATTGATTGTGTAACCTGAATTTCTGAACTGCAAGGTCGTTAAATCCGGTCCTCTACGGTTAATTGCAAGTGGGTGGGCCGTCTTATCTTTTGATGCATCTAAGAAATTAAAGGACGTAGAAAGGGAGTGCTTAGAGTTTATATTCCAATCCAGTTTTACAATACCTTTTATGTTTTCAGAATTGTGAATGAAATTTTCATAGTCACCGGTTTCATATTGGAAACGGGTTTTTAAAGCATTTCTAACAGCATCCAGATCACTGGCCAGTACTCTGGAAATATTGCTTCCACTTGTTCCACGGTTAGCCAGGAAATTAGAACCCAGGTCAGACCTTTTTTCCATTTCTGCATTAATAAAAAAGAATAATTTATTCTTAATGATTGGTCCACCCAGACTAAAACCAAACTGAGATTGTTCCAGATCCGGAACTTTTATCTTCGTTCCGCTAACTTTGTTACCTGTGAGATCCTGATTTCTAAAAAATCCAAAAGCAGTTCCTTTTAATTTATTTGTACCACTTTTAGTAACGGTATTAATTGCAGCTCCGGTAAAACCTGCTTGTGTAACATCATAGGGTGCAATGTTTACCTGAATCTGCTCAATGGCATCTAAGGATATTGGTTGAGCATCTGTTTGTCCACCTGGTGTAGCCGCATCTAATCCAAAAGGATTATTAAATACAGCACCATCTAATGAGAAATTGTTGTATTGTTGATTTCTACCTGCAAAACTGAAACCATCAGAAGATGGGGTAAGGCGGGTGTAGTCGGCGGCCGATCTTGAAATGGTTGGTAAACTAGTTAATTGTATACTACTAATGGTTGTTGCTAATCCGGTACGGTTGCTTTTGAATAACGTATTTCTGTCGGAAGAAATAACTACTTCTTTCAAACTAATTTCTGCAGGTTCCATATCAACATTGGTTTGTAAAGTCTGACCAACGGTGATATTTAAATCTTCAATAATAGAAGTATTATAACTAACAGCCGTAACTGAAAGGGTATAAGGTCCACCTACCCGCAAGTTTGGGATATTATATTTTCCATCCTCTCTTGCAACAGTTGTATACTGAGTTGCTGTAGGTAAATGGACTAATTTAACGGAAGCACCTGCTAATTTTTCTCCCTTTGTGTTTTTGATAGTACCGCTTATCGAGCCAGTAGTAACCTGTCCATTAGCTATTGCAAATGAAAACAGAAGACAGATAAAAAAGAATTGTTTCATATTGATTTAAATTTATAAGTGAATAATGTGCTGCAAAGGAATGGTATTTAAAAAAGATAATAAACATTAAATTATATTTTATTATTGAGAATAATTATAAAAATATAATTTATTTGATATGCATAGCAGTGTAAAAGATAGTTGTTAACAAAAAAAGAATCCGTGTGGATTCTTTTTAATATTAAAATAGCATTAAGCGAAAATTAAAATCATCTACTTTTAAAATTGGCTTTTCGTTTTTCTAAAAAAGCAGCAACGCCTTCTTTCATATCTTCGGTTCCAAAACAGTTTCCAAATTCTTCAACTTCCACTTCAAAGCCGTTTCTGGATTCATCAAAAACCGCATTGGCAGATTTGATACATGCAGCAACAGCAAGCGGTGCTTTAGTATTGATGATTTCCAGTATTGATTTTGCTTTATTCAATAATTCTTCCAATGGAACTACATGGTTCACCAATCCATATTGCAAAGCAGTGTTAGCATCAATCATATTGGCAGAAACCAATAACTCAATAGCTCTTCCTTTACCAATTAGCTGTACCAATCTTTGGGTGCCGCCATAACCAGGGATCAACCCTAGGTTTACTTCCGGCTGGCCAAATTTTGCATTATCACTGGCAATCCGGAAATGACAAGCCATTGCCAATTCACATCCACCACCCAAAGCAAATCCATTAACGGCAGCAACAACTGGTTTGGGACAGTTTTCAATTTTAGTAAAAACAAGGTCTT